>NZ_CP151996.1:3600000-3918414 GCF_038593855.1 Lysinibacillus sp. FSL M8-0337
TCAGTCCAAGTAGCTTGACCGTTCTTACCAAACTTGCGATGCATCTCTAACATTTGAGCAAGTATCGACTTTAAACGCTTGTTAAAGACCACTTCAATGTCTTTCTCAGCCTTCGATTCCAACTCATCTAGGATTTTATTAATCTCTTGTTGATTCATGTTTCATCCTCTGCATCTTCATCCAATGGCTCTAAATCTTTACCATACAATTTCTCTTCACGTGCCATTCGTTCTTCTTCTTGAGCAGCATCTTTCACCCAAGGATGATTTTCACGAATTGTTGCCTTTGAAATGATACCGTCACTGTTACGTGCCATTTGAATGATTTCAGCTTCGTTAGTAAGAAGAAGTTTATTAAAAGTAAATGTCACGTCACGAGAATCAAATTGACCCTTCTTAGCAAGCTCACAATATGTTTGAATGAACCACATAAATTCACGCAATGACAATGTAGCTTTACGTTCAAACATTGATGCTTTCATGTCTAACAAAGAGTATAAATTCTCCAATGCCACTCCCGAAGGTGCATTTCCAATTATATCTGGTGAAGGGTTAACCCCTTGCCCGAACATAAAGACATTCTCTTTTAGTGTATCGCTCTGCGTCTTGTAAGCTTCAACTGGAACTTCTGCACGAATTGTATCAATACCACCGTTATCGTCTAAATTGACTGCTTTGTAACGTTTGAGGTTTAGCATAAATTCTGCCAAAGACTCACCTTCATACCCTCGTAAAGCAAAAATAAGTGCCTGCATATCCAGTAGCGTGTTTTGTGCATCTGACACAAGCAAGTCGTAATTATCAACAATCTCTTTATAAAAATGCAGATCACTTAATTCCTCATCGTTGTTCGAAAAACAAATAAACGGAACCTTTCCCCAACCCATTCCTGAAACACCTTCAGCATCAGTAAAATGCGGAGCTGGATTCACTTCAACATTTGCATCCAATGTTAATTCACCATTTATCATTTCGTAGTAAGTAACAGTTTCATCATTATATACTTCGAATTTAATAATTTTTTCACTCAATGGATAAAATCGAATGCCAACTATTAACCTCTTGCGTTTACTGTAATCATAAATAGGAATAAAGTTTTCGGCAGGCACAACCATGTAATCGAAATCGCCATCTTCATTCACAAACACATGCAGCCATTCTTTGCCCTTATTACTAGCGCCTTTGACAATCTCTGTGATTGTATCCTCCCACTGCTCTCCGATGATTTCCTCTAGCAATTTTAGCTGTTGTTTATTATCACTTTTACTACCAAACACCATTGGCTCTCCTACTAGGTAGGAAACCTTCTGGTCTACTAAAATTTTATGAAAACCTGAAGGGATTTTAGAGTTGATTGCATCCTCATCAACTACTTTCCTTTCGTCCTGATATGTGTAAATATTACGTTTGTTAATGTCATTATTGACTTGATAATACTTTACACCTTCAACCATTTTAGACGTATCAAAGTTATCGTATAACTCTTTGATTTCATCTGTGGCTTTAGGAGCATTATTGTTGATATGCTCATTTAACTCTTCTGTATGTGTTTTTTGAAACATTGTTTCACCTTCTTCTATTTCAATATTCTCATGCCTTTAGATGACTTCATATCACGCTCGAATGCATAACGAGTGGCATCGATTGCATGATTTTCCTTATCCTCTAATCGTGGAATCGGATTACCATCCTTATGTGTTTGATAGTCAATATTCTCAAACTCTCGTGCAATATTCGGTGTTCGTTTAGGATCAATGCAGATGAAGTCTAAATCATCTAACCATTCCTCACCATACTGGACACTATCAGGCCCTTTCTTAGCAGCCTTTATTCGTTTAATATCATGATCGTTTTTTAACTCTGCTATGGACTTAGGTTCAGCACTATCAGCATAAATTTCATCTGATTGATACCCTTTTCGTTGTAGTTGTTTCGCAAATTCTCTATTGCTTATTTTCACACCGTAAATTTCATCGACAGCATAAATACCATTTTTCTTTTTGTCATAATGCCAACGTACAAATGCCAGCGGATCAGTAGCATACCCAAAGTCAACACCATTACGGATATTGTCAAAGGCTGCAACCATTTCATCAGTAATCGAACCTTTTTCAATTTGTAGGTTATCAAACGGCACAACACCACTCCCTATCGCTTCACCAAGATATTCCCATCTATACCGTAATTCATTGCGCTGTTTGGCTGCCTCTGCTTCCTCGATAAACTGTTTTGAGATAAAAGGGTTATCAAGGTAAGTTGACTTATGAACAAATGTGTTATCAGGCTGAAATGAACTCTCATACTTTTTGTTCACCCAGGACTGTTTACGCTTCGGTGGGTTATATGTGTAAAAAAACTTATAAAAAAGACCATTCTCAAGCTCACCACGTAGTAATGAGTTGGTAATGGTCGTTACTTCTTCTTCTGTCTTAAATTCAGCTAATTCCTCTAGCCAAGCCAGCGCAAATGGAAAGTTGGCACTCTTTAATGATTTAATTCGAGTAGGATCTTGTGCACCACGGAAAATCATGTAGTTACCACGCGGAATATAAGTTATCCGCATAGGTGACTTATTGATTTTAAAGAGATGCGAAACACCTTGCTCGTTAATGGCCCACTTCATTTGCTCAAATATAGATGTCTCAATGGTATTATCCACTTTACGTATGCCTACAGCGTTAACAGCGTATCTCATAAGCAATTGTACAATGATATGCGCTATGTCTGATGATTTACCAGAACCACGACCGCCCTTACACACAACGTTTAAAATATCGGATGCAATGGAGGCTTTCCATACCGGATGAAATGCTGGTGGTATCAATTCAGATAGTTTTTTAACCGTCATTGTTATCACCACTTATGTCATCAACAAATACAGGAGTAACATTTGCGTTAATCTCTTGTTTATCAATCCATAGGCCATGTCGTTTCCCTATTAGTTCAGCAGCTCTTATTCGCTCGGTCATCGTAGGAGGCATATTTTCTTCAATCTTTTGTACCCCAACATCTATACTTCTCAACGTTGCAGCAGTTGCATCACCGCGAAGAATAGCCGTCAATGTTTCTAATACTTCTTGCTGGTCAGCTACTCGCTCGGATTTCAATTCCTCCATGCGTTCATCTATATAAGCTTTAACGTTAGCATTTGTTAGCAATCTACTTCCATTAGCTCTCGCTGTCGCTTCTTTCTTAACATTAGGATACGCCTTCAAATATGCATCTGTAGCATTTCCTAGTTCAATATAATAATCAGCAAACGCTTGTTGCTTTACTGTTAATTTACGTTCAATCAATGGCATCACCCCCATTATGCTAGTTGCTTTATAAATACTAAAAAGCCACACCTTGTTAGATGTGACCTTATTTTTTATTTATCAAGAATACTTTATTTCCTAATTTTTTCACTTGAACGTGCGATTTATTATTTATTTTATCTGCACCCTTCTTGGAAATTATAATTTTTTTATTCTCATCTTGATAAACGTTAAATCCTGTAAATTTAAAAAGAACGTTCAGATAGAATTGGTTCTCACTTACATAAAAAACTCCCATAACCACAAATAAAATCAAATTAACAATTATTGAATTAATATCATTCTCTTTAAGCGTAGTAAGGGGGACAATATACGTAATGAAGTAGGATAAAATTTCGCTATTAGCACTTTCTACGCTTCCAAAGTTTTCTTCTCTGTTCATTTTGCAAAATAAAAAATACAAGAAAGATACGATTGATACAACTATTAGCCCCATCAAAACAGAATATGCTATTCTGTGATCGACTATATTAGACTTTAAACTTTTATCGAAATCAGAAAATTGTACCATTAAAATAATATATAAGGGTAAAAAAGATGAAATGAACAGAAGACCTTTATAGGCGTTAGTTAACATTACTTCTCACCCTTTCCCCATTTAAGGCTTAATTATTATAATCATCGACACCCTTCCTATTTGCTAAGACTGTTTTATAATATGCGTCTCTTATCAACATGGTGATATCACTTAGTTGTTCTCGGCCCTCATAAATAATTTTATTACTACTTTCATCAAAATTAATGTTGAGGTCAAACTCTTCGATTACTTCAGGTACATTTTCGTAGTTTGCCTGAAATAATTGGAGGATAGCCGGATTATAATGTATTTTAGTTAACCTTCTAGTCACCCTCGCATCTTCTAAAGAATCATCAACAAATTCCTCAAAATTATCAAAAACGTTAAAGCCTCTAAGTTCTTCTAAAACCAATTGTGCATTTTCTGCAAATTTCTCTCTTAAGTTGAAAATACGCTCAGCTGAAATATGCGCAAAAAATGCAATCTCATCCTCATAAGCTATTGCGTCTATAAAATTATCAACTCCGATTAACTCTGAGTCTAAAACATCATACTCATTACGGATTTTTTGTAACCAAAATCCTTTTCTAAGTTTTTTCATTTTTGTATTTCTTCTAAAAAGATATAAGTATTTAACATCTTCGTTATCGTTATTTATGCGTAACCTATGGATTAAAAAACTTATATCCTCTATAGGTAATTCCTCTTGAACAACATTTTCAAACAGATCGATTACTTCATGGAAATTCCCAGTGTATTCTTGTGGACACACTGAAAAGGTACCAGGTTCCTGTCCACTAGGGTTAAAGTCCGCTGGTATCAATTCATCCTTTATAAAGCCTCTTACGGTATTTAAAAAAATGTCCATTAGTTTCTCTTGAACCTCATTTGAAACTGTTGGATTAAATGCTTCATAGTTTAGCCCTCTTTTACTGACAAACAAAACTGAAAGTCTCCCTTGAGGGTCAGGATGAGCCTCAATAATATTTTCAACATCTCTAAGATTCATAATTATATCCCCCTAAATTATCGACAATTTTATACAAAATTATACGCGATATTCCAAAGGAATCAACCAAATGCACTACAGAACTTACGTTCTCATTCTACCATATCATAATTGTGTAAGTAAACAGTAAGTTGAAAAAGCACTGATCAAGGGGAGATCAGTGCTTTTAATAAATTGTCGATACTAGCATATTAACACGGTCGTATTGCCCTTGGGAATGTCCTTAAATTGCCCTTACTCAATTTTTAGTCCGTACACCCCAAATAAAAGAGTCGCAAGTCTTTCTGCTGCTGTATCTATCAACTTATACACCGTACGATTATTTATTTCGTACTCATCTGCAATTATTGGTATTTGTAAACCTTCTACAAATCTCTTATGCAAAATTTCATAGTGTTTAGTTTCTTCACGTTCACAAATATAGGCTAGTGCATCCATAGCTCTATCCAAGTGCTTCACCATTTCCACTGTGCGCTCTGTTGTTGCTCTTACAGATTCAACGATATCTTTTTCATTCAAAATCAATTTTTGAATTGGTGTTTCTGGCTCTGCATCCTCCTTCACATCTTCGACGTATTTTCGGAAGGTGTGGTAATGCTTCAACAGCAGCTTTGTATTGTAAAGGCGCTTATCCTTTTCGCGTTGCAGTTCTTCTTCTTTCTGGGCATTGAACACTTCAATAGCCTTCAACGTTGCAATTTGCGTTACCTCTTCGATTAATTTAGCTTGTTTCATGTTCATCACATCACTTTCTTTTCGTTTCTGCGTACACATCTTCTAGCCACGAAAAAAGCATAACCATTTGTTTCTGCACTAATTTATTGTTATTGTACTTGTTCGCTATTTCGCCCATGGACCCAGAAACCCAATTCCAAAATTCAGTGCTATCCATTCCATGCTGCACAGCTACCTGATTTACTTGCATGATCCAATTGGCAATTTCTTCATAAAAAGCTTTATAGTCCATCAAATCTCCTCGATTCGAATATAAATACCAGGGATCCTTGCCCAGAACTTTTCAACAATCTCTGAAACTACTAAAGCATCATCTTTCCAGTAGCCCACGTCAGTCATGCAATCCTTAAGCAACTTTTGTAAGTTATCTGTATCAGGTCTTGTGTATTTGTATTCACCGTCCTGATGCTTGCCGGTTATCGGGAAACACCATTTCGCCATTAGCCTAATAGATTTGTCGTATTTATTTTTCGGAACATGCTGCCCTAAATAAGCCATTAACTTAGCACGTGCTGCTTTTAACTCCGCTGGCTCATAGAATACAGGTTTACCGTCACGAACCATTACCTGTTTTTGCTGATGGGTTGTTGTCGGTGGAATCATTGGCATGAAAAATTCAGTCAACATTATATTCAACCCCTGTCCATACACCGGTTGCAGGATTGTACTCAACATCATCTGAATTTTTAATATTGTTCCAAAGGTAATTCAAAATCTCTGGCTGTTTAATCAGCCAATTAATAACCTCACTATTTCTAATATCAAACACCTCTCCTGGTAATGTGTGATATGAGGGAGGTAAATTTCTAGCTACCTCTAAATTTTTGCTTCTCTTTTTGTACGCCATTTTATTCCGTCCCCTTTTTTTATTTTTAAAAATTTTGCATTGTCGTAGGATGAGAAAAATGGTGTGGCGGGCTGTGCTTAAGCCCACCACTTTTTTTCTCTACGACCTACGGGAGGGAAACCCATTTTTATATATTTATATATATAGCACTTTCCCTTCCCTCGGAAATTTTCGAAAATTATCGAGTTTTTCCCTCACAAGGAAAGTAGGGAAACTGTCGATAATTTCCCTTACAGAGAAACGTTTCCCTTCGAGTTTTTCCTTTGTGAAGGAAACTGTTTCCGTTCGAGAATTTCCCTCGTCATTTTCTACCTACATCTCCTTCAGCTACCCAAAAACCGCCATGCTCTTTAATACGATTTCTTACTGTTTTTTCTGAGATGCCCATGTATTCAGCTAAAGCACTAACTGTAATTTTTTCATCAATCCCACATGCTTCGTAAGCAGATTCAAGTGCTTCGATACGTTCTTGTTTTGCTTGCTGAGGTGATTTCTTATTACCTTTATCGAAATTCTTTTTCCATGTTGGTGTGTTTCCATCATCTAGCTTAATGTCCTTAAGTATCCCCGTTTCATCAACTCTGTGTACCGGATACTGGAACCACATATTAACGGCTTCAAACTTTGGATATTCACGCAACGTTCCTTCTACACGCCAAGCTGAACGCATTGAGATAATCTTCATAGCATTCGCAATCTCAACCTCAGCTTGAGCAGCAACTTCTGAAGTTAATGCACGTTTAGCATGATTGTACATTTGAGATAAGCTTTGCTCATCATCTGGACCTATATGTTCATCGTAATAGTTGAAATTAGTCTGTTTAATAGCATTTGTATATATGTCAGCAGTTACCTTAGCTTCTTGTTGTTTAATAAGTTCATCTGTTAAATCTAACTCTACTAAGTCAATTAAGGCATCTGGATCACGTGCGAATACTCCTGAACCCGAAGCACGATCCATTGACTTTTTGTTACCTTGTCCACCTTTTGAGTGATGGTGACAGTAAATAACGCTACTACCTAATTCAGTAGCAATTTTATCGAATTGATTGGTAAAGTGAGCCATCTGGTCAGCGCTGTTTTCATCCCCTGTTAACACCTTGTAAATCGGGTCAATGATGACAGCAATGTAGCCCTTTTTTTGAGCTCTACGAATCAACTTTGGAGCAAGCTTGTCCATTGGTACTGTCTTGCCTCGTAAATTCCAAATATCAATATTGTTAAAGTTTTTTGCAGGTAATCTTAATGCTTGATATACGTCTTTAAATCGATGTAATGCACTTGCTCTATCTAATTCTAAGTTGACATATAATACTTTCCCTTGGGTGCACGGCCAACCTAACCATTTAGAACCTTCCGCAATCGCTATTGATAACCCGATTAGCGCAAAAGATTTACCAGCTTTCGATGGTCCAGCAATTAACATTTTGTGACCTTGTCTAAGCACTCCGTCTATTAATGGAGGTGCTAAATCCGGAAGATTATCAAATACATCTTCTAAGCTTTCTATTTCAGGAAGGTCATCGTTTAAATCCTCAATCCATTCATGCCATTCATCCCAGTCGGCCTTACCAATATTGGTATCGATTATAAATTGCTTTTTGCCGTTCCGGACAATCCCTGGCAACCTACTTAACCGTGATGGATTTCGATTTTGGTTATCGATGTTTAATCCGTTTTTCTTACAGACGTTATACAGGTAATCAACGCGTTTGCGATATTCTTCATAGTTAGGAGCATCAACTCGAACAATTGCATGGATACTTCGTTTCCCACTGTGGACCATAATAGCAATGGGTAATTCTAATTCACGCATAATAGCGTTTTGCTTTTCAATCTCCATGTTGTCCGATTCAACTAATGCATAACGGAAATCAGAGACGTTATCGTTTTTTACACCTTTTCCGTCCAAAGGATTGAAACGAATCCATGCACCAGCCTCTTCTTTGTAGTCCCCGATGATTGAGCCGATATCCCCATCACATTTATTTAGTAATTCAATTAATTGTCCAGCTGTACGATCGTACGCCCCTGAAGTAGGTTTATAAATCGTATCACCTGTTTTTTCATCCATTAATTGATATGTTTCAGTTACATAGCCAACATTTTCAGTAGATTGAAAGAGTGTTTCCAAATAGCGAGTAATCTCACGAACCGGATTCCATACTACAGGTTCATGAATCTCTCGACCTTCAATCCAGTTTTTATCGATAATTTTATAATCGTCTACACTAATTTCGTCGTTCCAATCCAGCTCGTGAGCATCTAAATCATTAGACGATTTAGGTAGCCAACCACCATCTTTTGCCATCTGTGTGATAGTTGCCCCTGTTATCCCACTACCTTCGAACGTAGTCCATTTTTTGAAGCATTCGCCTGGTCGATAACGTGCCCCATCTCGCGTGCTCCAAGTATCCCAATCACTTGCCGTATAGCCCTCGTGTTTAAGAGCCATACCGATATTTAGCCATTCCTGATAGTCTAGACTGGATGGATCGATGTATTTTAGTAATGGGATTAAATCCATTTTATTTTCCAAGGGTCTCACCTACCTTGTTTCTTAGTTTTGAACAGAATTATTACTCATCATTGGCTCACCACCTGTAATGCTGAGTGTTTTTAAATGTACATTTTCTTCAAATTGTTCAGCTAGTTAATTCAGCTAAATTTTGAATTTTATCTAATAATTCTTGGTTTTTATTATCTTCCGCCCACTCAACTAAATCATCTAAAACTTCATTAGAAGGTCTTTCTCCTATATACACAGAAATAACTGCATTGGCTCCTTCATCCCCAAATATGTGATTTGCTTTAAAATGCGCTTGCCCCGCATTCAATGCTTTCGCTTGTCCATATAACACTTGGATTGTTTTTTTCATTAGTTTTTAACCCCTTTCACCTGAACAATATCTTTTCCAATGATCATTCATCCTCACCACGAATTAAATGCGGCTGCACTCTTGATTTAGGCAAACGTAGTAAAGTTACCACTCCAAAATCACGGAATGCATCTTCTCCTTTAATCGCATCCTCTGGAATCCATACCTCTAGTTTGATACGATGATACCCTTTGTGTTTACCTGTTTTACTTGGTGCATGTACCGAAATATTCCCAGAAGGAGGTGCTAAAACTGCAATGCTATCTGGATTGTTTTCGGTAATCTGTTCAGTTACCTTTTGAATAGTGTCTGGTGTTACGTCAAAAATTACTTTTCTCATTTAATTATTCCCCCTAATTACTAGATAATATTTGAAACACGTTCACCGAAATCTGATAGATCAATTTCTTCAGCGTATAATTCATCTGCTTCATTTTTGATTTTGTTTAGCATCTCAATATCCTTCATGAGTTCATTAAAATCAATAGGCTCTACTTTTAAATTGTTCGGATTACCAGTACCTCCCCAAAACATTTCCCCTGAACCAATGATGTAACATTCGCAAATTCCTTTTTCGTTACGGTACTCACTTTTAAATCCGTAAGTATCACCTCTTTTGAACATTTTCCCTGGCTGTAATTCGCCTAATTTAATTTGTTCTGGCATTATCTTTCTCCTCTCTAAATAAACCGTTTATTAAACTAATTCTGAACTAATATCGATGTTGAATAAGTCCATCTGTTTCCAACTCTCTCGAGGTAATTCCTTTATATTTTCTGTGCCAAACTCTTTTAAGTTTGTAAACCATTGAATGGGATACCTTCCTCTTACCTTTTGGAGCTTTGAATCATCGTAAAAATAGCAATCTTGCTCGTTTGCATAACAACCTTCAGTAGATGTGATGTAATACTTACCTAATGGAGCATAAGCGCCTTTACTTTTCCAAATCAGTTCTGCCTCGTATACCTTTCCTGATTTCAATACTGGCAACTTATCTGGTCTTTTTAGTTCTTGCACCATTACATCCTCTTCTACTATGATTTCAAAACGACTTTTTTGATAGGTACCAAAATGAGCACCTGGATGCGGAAATCTGCTTACGTTATAAGCTAATCCCCCATGTGGAAACAAATAGTATATTTCACCTTCCACAAGGTTTGATTTATCTGGAGCTTGTATACAGCGTCCTTGCATCTATAACACCTCCACTAAACTATTCCCCACGATAGGTGCTTGGAATAACGCCTTCAGGAATCCTCCATCCATTAGCAGCAATACGATCAATTAGCTTTTTAGCGTCTTCAAATGGCCATGTGCCAACATGCTCAAAGCCACGTCCTTCTAAGAATCGAATTTGCTTAGGTGTTGTTAATCCCTCTTCACGACGCTTGTCCAATCGTTCAAGGAGCTTTGTTGCTTTTCCAGCGTTCTCGATTTGGTCAGGGAATATGCCAAGCTTTTCGAGTTTCTTTATTTGTTTGTCACTTGCAGGTCCCATTTCCCACCCAAATGCAGGCACATAATTGGCTAAATCTTCTGCTTGAATGCTCATTTCAAATTGCACTGGATCAACAAGTGAGCGTTTACGTTTCTTCATTTCTGCAAGTTGTTTAGCTAGAGCTTCCTCGCGTTGAGCAACGACATCTTCAGTAGCTTGTTTTTCAACTGCCTCTATATCTAGTGGAATGCCAGCCTCTTCAATTTGCTTTGTCATAGCTTGAGCAATTTCATCATTAGAAGCTATAAGATGTGCAGGATGGCACAATTCATGTCGTTCTGTATGCCACAAAAAATCTAGTAATAGTAATTCGGTTTTACCAGGATGAAGTCGGGTACCACGCCCTACCATCTGACTGTATAAACTACGAACTTTTGTCGGTCTAAGAACTACAACACAATCTACTGAAGGACAATCCCAACCTTCTGTAAGAAGCATAGAGTTACAAAGCACGTTGTATTTATCATTATCGAAATCTTCCAAAATTTCAGCGCGGTCTTTTGAATCTCCATTAACTTCTGCAGCTCGGAATCCTTTTCGATTTAATATTTCAGTAAATTTTTGACTTGTTTTAACTAAAGGTAGAAAAACTACTATCTTTCGATCTTTTGCTACTTTACACATTTCTTCAGCAATAGAATCAAGATATGGATCAAGAGCGCTCCCTAAATCACTTGATTTAAAATCTCCTGCTTGTTGACCTACAGATGATAAGTCTAGTTTCAAAGGAATAGTTAAGGCTTTAATTGGGCTGAGGTAGCCACTTTTTATTGCTTTAGGCAATGTATATTCATAAGCAAGACTTTCAAAATAGGAGCCTAGATTCTTCATATCTCCTCGGTCAGGAGTGGCTGTTACACCTAATACATAAGCTTGTTCAAAATACTGCAGCACACGTTGGTAACTATCTGAGATACAATGGTGTGCTTCATCTATAATAATTGTGTCAAAAAAGTCTATCGGAAACCGTTCTAATCGGCTTTGTCGCATCATGGTTTGAACACTTCCAACAACTACTCTAAACCAACTACCTATTGAAGTTTGTTCAGCTTTTTCGGTAGCAGTTTTCAACCCTGTTGATTTCTCCAATTTGTCTGCAGCCTGTTCAAGTAATTCCCCCCTATGGGCAAGGACGAGAACACGCTCGCCCTTTTTTACTCGATCTTCGATAACTTTTGAAAATACAATTGTCTTCCCACACCCAGTAGGTAACACTAATAATGTTTTTTTAACACCGTTTTCCCATTCATTCTGAATACACTCACGGGCTTCTTGTTGGTAGTCTCTAAGTTCCATAATTACTTACCTCCTAAAACTGCCCTGGTGTGAATCCGCCCCCACCCTGTGGTGGATTAGATGTTGGGAATGGTGGCTGATGTTGTTGCTGTGTTGGCTGCTGATATGTTGGTTGTTGATATTGTGGTTGTTGTACAGGCTGTTGATAATTCGGTTGTTGCTGTTGTTGTCCTTGAATTTCTTCATAAGAGTAGAATTTTTTCACCTGGTTATTTGTTCCTTCTGATCCATCATTCTTTATAAATTTATTAATTTCTAACTTTAATCTTCCTCTAGCACCAATTACCGCATTCCAATTCATACGTAATTTTTCGCCTTTTTTCTTTTGGCCAATCCCTGCAAAAAAGTTAGATAGTAAGCCTTCTGTTTTGGTATGCAACAATAAGTTATGGAAGATTACTACATTGCCATGTTCTGGTGAATGAACTGTTAACTCTAACTTAGCTTGATTACAAGCTGGCATTTTTGCACTACCTTGGAATCGTCCACGTTCAAATTTTGCTACAGTGAAATCGTAATCTCCTTCAGGTAGTAATATAAAATCACTACCATCCTTTTCAATCTCATCGTCCCATCCTAATTCTCTTTCTTGATTCATTTAAAATTCCTCCAATTTATATTATTTTTATGCAAACGGTAAGCTTTCTCTAAACTCAACAACCATTCCATAGACTTGTTGCCATGCCCCTACTAATACACCTTCAACAAAGCTAGGATCATAGTTTGTAATTGGTGTATCTTGTGGGTAGTAACCTTTTTGGCCCACCACAACCTGTATTTCTTGTTCAGTTACGTTATTCTGCAGCATTAAATCTCTTAATGTTTGTGGTATTCCAGGACTTAATGGTAATACTGGTGGATTAGGAACATTCGGCACTGTTTGTGACGGCTCTGGTGTTTGTTGTGCTATTGGTTGCTCAATTGGTGCAGCTTGTGGTGCCTGTTGAGCTTGAACTGGCTCTTGATGTTCCAGTGGACGGCTTGACCACGTTTCTGTTACTTGTACCGGTTGTTGCGTTGGGCCAAAAATATGAGCAATATTTGCATAATCTAATGGAAACTCATCGGGTAAACCTTGTCGGTTTTTAGCATCCCACGCTGGATGATGTGTTGCGTAAACTGTACGAACTCCACCTTGACCTTTATGCTTTTTGCCCTTGTCATCTGTTGCAACACTGAATGTTTTGTAATTAATGAATAACACCATATCAGCCCACTCTTTAGTCAATGCAGCTGTTTTAGCAGTCGTTTTATTACCTAGTTTCAGTTCATAACGATCGTAAGCACCCATTTCGTCAGGCTGCTCAAATTTAGTTATTTTTGCATGAGCTGTTAGAACAACATTAATCCCCATTTCAACTAAATCAGATAATCTATTTAAAAACTTACCAAATTCCTCTTCAAGTTGAATAAAGCCTTCACCATACCCAAAATTGGTGATACTTTGTTTGTTTGATCTGCTAGTAACAAAATCAATAGTTAATCTCTCTGCCCAGTCAACAGTATCAATAACTAGCGTTTTGAAACGTCCAGCTTGTCCTTTTACCCACTCAACTTGTTGATTTAATTCAGTCCAACTAGACGGCTTTTTCAGACGATCTACTATTAATTCAGTAGTGGAGCCTTCTGTATCTATGAAAATAGGAGAAGGGAATTGTGCTGCTAATGAAGATTTGCCGATACCCTCTGGACCATACAACACGACCTTTTTGGCTTTTGCGATTTTCCCACTAATTACTTCCATTAAAATTCACCTGCTTTCCATGTCTTGTGTTGAATTTGTTCTACTGTTGGCACAGTATCCTGACCTGCCACATAACCATCTTCAATAATGATTGAACACTCTTCACCTGTACTTACTCGAGTAGCAATAGCCTGTAAACCTTCTTGTTCTAGCCATTTGCCAAATTCGTGCAGTGAATCCAAATCCATCTGTTCCAATTTGTCTAGTAGGATAAAACCGCAGTTAGGTTTCAATTTTCGTACAATAGCTGTAGATACTTTTAATTGATCAGCGCCACTCATGTTGTCCCATTTTTGACCGTTATAAATGAGCTCACCATCTTGCACAGATAACCCTACTAATGGTAAATTAGCGCTTTGTAATAAAGCCGATTTTTGATTACGAACCTCTTCAATCTTTACCGTTAATTGGTTGTATTGATTGTGATATTCATGAGCGTCCGATTCAGCTTTCTCTTTATCAAGATTAGCTCGTACTTTACGGTTAATATCCTCAATTTGTTGAATATTTGTTTCTAATTCAGCTGTTGATTCATCCAGTAAATCAAGTGCAGATTTTTTTGCAATCTCTAAATCTTGTGATGTTTGCAATAGAGCATTTTCTGCAATAGATAGTTGTTGTTTTAAGCGTTCCACTTCTTGTTGCTGTTGAATATGCTTTTGTTCGATAAATGCTAGTTGTTCGCGTTTACGTTGATTCTCGCCATTGCTTGCAAGAATTGACTGCTGTTGCTGAATTAAGTCTGAAATAGATATCAACTCTTTAGGCACATCAGGAAAATATGGTTGTTCTTTCGCATATTTTGTTTTTTGATCAGCAATCTGACCTATTGCTCTACGTTGGTTATATAGCTCGTTCTCCTGTTTTTCCAACCCGTATAATTGAGTGCCAACACCAATAATTTGTAATAGAATATTGGCTTTCTCTTTATTAGTTGAGTTCATAAATTTAGGTAGATTAATAGCTAATTCCTCTACAAAACTATCTAATAGCTGTTGACCTCCTTTTTTTCCGTTTGGATCAATTATTTTTAAATCAGAATTTTTCCCTTTACGTTCTACAATTAATCCATTTGAAAGGACAATACTTAAGTGTGGAGGAATAACTGATCCCTCACGTGTAGCTTGTGATGGTTTGTATTTATTACCTCCTAATCCCCATGCAATAGCATCTAATACACTTGTCTTTCCTTGATTGTTTTTGCCACCTACGATAGTTAAACCATTTGCTGTCGGCTCAATCTTTACTGCCTTAACTCGCTTTACATTTTCTATTTCAAGTTTATTAATTTTAATAGACATTTCCTTTTTCTCCTCCTTTTTCACGAAACCGTGTTATACTAGTCTCGTGGTATATTTCTTGGCTCACTGATTGCCCTCGGTGGGCCTTTTATTTTCAGCAAGTAATTTTCCATCAAATGTCCAATATTGTTGTATTTCTTCACCTTTAGCACCGACTGTTACAGTTAGGACAACTTGTACAACTTCAACCTTACTCGGCGTATTAACCACTACAGGCACCTTCCTTTCGTATCCAGCGAACCTTTTATTATTAAATTGTTCATGAGCTTTTTTAGCTTTTACACTTGTCTTTGTTCGATCTGCATGAATTGTTATCGCACCATTTTGCCGTAATTTAGTAATCTTCCTCGAAACGGATTGAACTGATTTTTCTAGAAAATTGGCCATTTCTTCTGTATTAGTCGTAAAACCATGTTCATCAAATTTAATATTATTTAATACATAGATTTCTTCATGCTGCTGCCATACTTCTTTTTTGCGTGATTCAATAACCCCCTTTTTTCTTAAATTAAATATCAAACTTTGTATTGCCGATTCAGTTCGATCAAGAGCATTAGCTATTTCCTTAACAGTGCTATCTTTTTGGAACATGTACTTAACTCTTTTAATTTCATCCTCGGTATATGGTCTATAAGAAGTATCGATTGCTTTATCACGTTCAATTTGAGGTAATTTTCCTGCTTTTCTTAATTTGGTAATTTGATTATTAATTGCTCCTGTACTACGCTTTAAATACTTGGACATCTGTTTTATATTGACCACTGCGTTAGTAGAATCAAGCAATGCTTTTTCAGCTACATAGTTGATTTCCCTGGGCGTCCAATGTTTATGGCCCACATATATTCACCCCTTCGTCATCACGATTGTTCCCAACTGCCATTCACGAATAAATTCATGAAACTCCCAACCTTTATTGGCTAGATTATGTTCAACAAAGTAATCACCTAGTACCTCTAACATGCTGTCGTTCATTAAAATACCTCGTATTTAGCGTTAGTGTCGTTGATGATTGTGTACCATGTTTCTGTTGGTAAATAACCACCTTCGGCATCTTGCCAATATCCGTTATCATCTTTGTATTTGACGTTGCCGAAGATATTTTCTAACGTTAATACTTCATATATAGTCATTCCTGAGTGAACTATTTGACCAACAGCTATTGTCGGTTGCACCGCCTGTTCAAACTCACTAACATCAAGACCTAGCGCTCGTCCTAGTGCAATGGCTTTACCAATGTGTTCGTTGAATACGTCATTTGGTGAACATTTTGCACGACCAACATTAGATGGTTCTGCAATTCTTTTTTCGTTAGATACCAACCAATACACAACAGCTGTTACTTTCCCTTCTTTTACAAAGAAATCTACTTCATAATAATTATCACGATATGTGCTATTACCTTTTTCCGCAGTGCGATTACTAGTTCTTCCATTCGCCAAATTTTCCTTAACAAACTTCTTCGCCTTCTCAATAATCTCAGCACGTTGTTGATTTGGTGTTAGTGGTTTGTCCTCCACAGTATTAGTTGTGGAAGGCTTAATCGATTTCTTACCACGTAATTCATGAACGATTAGCTTTAATTCAGCTACTTCGTTTTCTAATGTTGTGATACGCTCATTTTTCGTCTTTGTCATTTCGCATCCTCCTGTGGTACAATACCAGTGATTTGATTTTGATTTATTTTTTGTATCTGCTTGTCATCGGTTGCAGCCTTTGACAAGTTTTTTTGTGCCTCGATTTGGGCATTCTCTGCATCCTCAATGTCTTGCCAGTAATCTGATTCGCGGTCGTATACATCAGCGTGTGTGTAGCCTATACGCATGGTCTCACCTACCGAATTAATTTAATAGCACGTTCAATAACATCTATTACATTTGGATTTTTAGCACTTGAAGCCATCTTTTCTAAAGATGAAATTACATCTTCTTTTTCATCGTCTGGTAAATATTTTTTTAAGATGATTTTGTCTCCATCAATGTAGATTTCTACTGGATCCTTTTCCTCGATTCCTAAAGTACGTCTTAGCTCTTTTGGAATAACCACACGACCAAGTTCATCTACCTTACGTACAATACCTGTTGATTTCATTAAATTTCTCCACCTTCCAATGTTTTTCGTATTTCAGCACAAACCCCTGTAATTTCGCTATCATGTACTCTATCTAATCCTCTGATTGAAATTAATTGGCTTTGTGCACTTTCAAGTGCTTCTCGTAAAAGTTGATTTTCTTTCTCAACTTTTAATAATTTTTCTATATCAATTTCGTAAAAGACTTCACGGTTGTACTTTGTAGCTCCTGTAATTTTTACAAAAGGCTCTAATAATTTGCTATTCAAAGTGGCTACCCATTGCTTTGCATAAGCTAATTGCTTGTCCGGTTTCAAGTAGTTATAAAAATTTGATTGCCTACGAGATTGATGGAAACTTCCCTTCATTTACACTCACCTCCCTTCATAGCCTGGTAAACTTTCTTTGCATAAGCAACTTGTTGCTTAATGTATGGATCCGTTTCTTTACCACCACTTGCTAGCCAGTCACCTATTCGCTGTTTAACATCTGATAGAACGTTTAAAGGTAACTCGCAAGCAATTTGGTGTAGCTCATATAATGGCGTAACACTTGTTAAGGCTTCACCTACTAATGCAACTGGTACTGGTTTAATGTTCATTCACTTCACCACCCTTACTCGCTTGTTTAAAGCAGCTTGTTTTTCCTCATCCGACATCACTCGCCATTCAGCTACTTTGATTTTCAATTAACTCACCCTTTCCAAAATCCAATTCCGTAAAAACGCTTCAACTTCTTTTGCTGGGTAATACCATTTACCACCAATCTTTGCTTTCGGAAAATCTTTATCATGAAAGAAGTTATCTTGAATGCTACTCCAACTCATACACGTTCTACGCTTAAGTTCATTGGAATCCCAAAATACAAATGATGCATCGAATTCTTCTAATTTCTTTCCTATTGCATCTAAGTAGATTTGTTTAGCTTCTGCATCGTTTACTTGTACCTGCAACACGATTTCTCACCTACCTTAAATATCTAAAATCTTACGAATATGCTTTATATGTTCTTGTGCCTTTGGTCCGGTTTTATTACCACGAATAATATCTGATAAATAGACACTTGAAATGCCAATCATTTTGGCTAAATCCTTTTGACTCATCTTACGTTTGAATAATTCCGAACGTACTAGAGCACCTAACTCTTCTGACATACCTTAGCCTCCTTTCGAAATAACTTAACGTTGCTACCGTCACATCAGCTATAAGTCTGATTATGCTAGTTCATTGGCTACCAGCTCAGCGCTTTAAATATTTGGTATAATGTTCCTATCTTTAATAGATAGGTGGTGATACACATGTCAAAACACATTGATAAAAAAGATTTTGCTTTAGCAGTAGTATCTGGAAATCCTGTGTCGGGAAATTCACCAGAAGAAATTGCTAAAAAGGCTTTAGAACTTTATCAAACTGCTATTAAAGTTGCAGATGAACACAACAAGTTAAACAGATCAGGTATGAAAGTTCTGAAATAATCACACGTAATGGGCGAGGAGCATTTTAGCGATAATTGCAACTTGTTCCTCGTCAATTCCACTTTCAATAAAAAAGTTGATAACCTTCTTATAATTCTCGAAAGTTTCTGTCGGATGTAATACTAGAGAATTCCGCATTTGTTTCACCTTCTCTCCTTATAGATTTCATACCGTCATTGGCTCGGTATCACAGCGCTTTACTTAATTGGAAAAATTTTAAGCTAAATTATTCGCTAATCCGTTGACCTAAATTAGCGTACATGCTATTATAAATGCATAGCTAAATAAGACTTTTTAAAAGCCTTTAAACCAACATTTAAACCGTTCCCCAACGAAAATGTTTTTAAATAGGTCGTATTTTTTATTGTCTTTTTAGCCAATTAATTAGCTTATGAACATAGTATATTAATATTCGCGCTATTAGTCAACCACAAAATAGCGTGAACGCTAAAATATTTTTTTATAGGCTTCTGAAAGGTTGATATCAGTGAGTTTAGTAGAAAGAATAAAAATTCTGTGTAATGAAGGAAAAGTTACTTTTGCAGAAGTTGAAAGAAATGTTGGTATTTCTAATGGACAAATTCGAAGATGGGATACATCCTCACCTAAAATAGAAAACGTAGAAAAAGTAGCTAATTATTTCGATGTTAGCACTGACTACCTATTAGGTCGTACTAATAAGAAGCGATACTACGATTTAACTGAAAAAGATGAACTTGCTATACAAAGAGAACTTAAGAAAAGAATTAATGGTGAAGACGTAGATAATGCATTCGCAGCTTTTGATGGAAGAGTTTTAGAAGATTTAGACGAAGAAGACAGAGAACTATTAATTGCTTCTTGGGAAAATACTTTACGTTTAACTAAACGCATAGCAAAACAGAAGTTTACACCTAAAAAATATAGAGATTAAAGTACGGTGGTGTTTTTGGTGGATATTAAAAAGATTGTGGCACAGTTAGTTGAAAAATACGATACAAGAGATCCTTTTAAGTTGGCTGATCTACTAGGAGTAGTTGTTATTTTCGAATCATTAGGTTCTATATACGGCTATTATAGTAGATCCCACCGTACAAAAGTAATTCATATCAATGAGAATTTACCATCTGAAAAACAACTATTAACCGCCGCTCATGAACTTGGACATGTTGTTCAACATCCAGAAGCGAATACTGTATTCCTTAAGAAGAATACATTATTTTCTACGGATAAATTAGAAATAGAAGCTAACACTTTTGCTGTCGAGCTATTATTACCAGATGAATTATTTAATATTGAAAATTGTTCAGGCTTTACCATCTATGATGCAATTGAAGAAAAAGGAGTTCCAAGAGAGCTACTTTCTTTAAAAACTATAGATGGTAAAAAAATTTTACCATAAAAAGAACAAACATTCCCATAAAAGGTGGTGATTATTAGATTAGAGAAAAAATATAAATACGCACTAAAGAAAGGAGAAACTCTATGGCTACATTTAGAAAACTACCTAGTGGAAAATGGCAAGCAAGAGTATCAAACGAAGGAAAGGAACGAAGTATAGGTACATTTCGAACAAAAAAAGAGGCGGAGATAGAAGCAGCAAAAGTAGAAGAACGCATTTATTATGGTCAGACTCTTAATGATCGTAACATGATATTTGATGAAGTCGTAGAAGAATGGCTTAAATATAAAAGGAAAAATGTTAAGGAATCAACTTTTGAACAAATAGAAGTAATAACACGTTTACATATTAGACCTTTTTTCGGAAACAAACGTGTTATGAAAATTAGAAGAAATGATATAAAAGAATGGCTAGACCATTATGCTGAATTAAAAAATAAAAAAGGCGAAAGTGCTTATTCATTTGGAGCCCGTCTAAAATATTTATCCGTTATGAAAAGCTTATTACATTATGCAGTCCATGAATTAGAGGTTTTAGAAAAGAATCCTGCAGATAGACTTAAAGTGCCAGTGAAAGATAACGTTGAATTAAATAAAGATGACGTCAAATATTACAGTTTAAATGAACTGAAACAAATACTTGATTATATGAAAACGTACAAACACCAACGATATAAAGATTATCAATTGTACTATATGCTTATGTATTTTTTAAGCGAAACAGGATTGCGAATTAGTGAGGCTTTGGCGTTACGTTGGTCAGATATTGAAGATAATAAAATAAATATTGAAAGGCAAGTAAGACGTGATAACAATAATAAATTAACATTAACAACATTAAAAAATACATCATCATACCGTACCATAGGAATAGGTAATGCATTGCTGAAAGAGCTAAAAAAATTCAAACTAAAACAAAACGAAATGATTTTAAGCAATCAAACCTTTAAGAAAAATGATGATGACATAATTTTCCAAAACTATCTAGGAAATTATTTAACTCCATCCACTGTGAGAGAAAGTATCGAAAAGTATTGCAAGGCTGCTGGCGTGGATTATAAAGGAACTCACTGTTTCAGACATACACACGCTGTTTTACTTTTGGAATCTGGAGCAAGTATTAAATTTGTTTCAAATCGATTAGGCCATAAAACAATTAAGACTACTGCAGATACCTATTTAGATATAACTGAAAAAATAGAAGAAGACGAACTAAAAAAGTTCGCCTCCTACACTAAAGATAAAATCTGAATCGGCACGTTTTCGGCACGGCCGATTTTCATCGTTCTTTTAAAACCTCTTAAACCCATATATATCAGGCGTTTCGGACTTTTATCCAATACTTCCTTCCATCTCGAACTTGATAAGACGGTTCATTTCTACTGCGTATTCCATTGGTAATTCTTTCGTAAATGGTTCGATAAAGCCCATTACGATCATTTCTGTTGCTTCTTCTTCAGAAATACCACGAGACATTAAGTAGAATAATTGCTCTTCTGAAACTTTTGAAACTTTCGCTTCATGTTCTAAAGAAACATTATCATTTAAGATTTCGTTGTATGGAATTGTATCCGAAGTAGATTGATTATCCATGATTAACGTGTCACATTCAATGTTAGCACGTGCACCACTTGCTTTAGGACCAAAACGAACTTGACCCATATATGTTACTTTACCACCTTGTTTGGCAATCGATTTAGAAACGATTGTAGAAGATGTATTAGGTGCCATATGAATCATTTTTGCCCCAGCATGTTGGTGTTGTCCTTTACCAGCTAATGCAATTGATAATGTCATACCACGAGCGCCTTCACCTTTTAGGATACAAGCTGGATATTTCATCGTTAATTTTGAACCGATATTACCGTCAATCCATTCCATCGTACCGTTTTCTTCAACAACTGTACGTTTTGTTACTAGGTTGTAAACATTGTTTGCCCAGTTTTGAATTGTTGTATAACGGCAGTAGGCATTTTTTTCGACGATAATCTCTACAACTGCAGAGTGTAAAGAGTTTGTAGTATAAACTGGAGCTGTACATCCTTCAACATAATGTACGTGTGCGCCTTCATCAACGATGATTAACGTACGCTCAAACTGCCCCATGTTTTCAGAGTTAATACGGAAGTATGCTTGTAAAGGCGTTTCCACTTTTACACCTGGTGGCACGTAGATAAATGAACCACCTGACCAAACTGCTGAATTTAATGCAGCAAATTTGTTATCAGTGTATGGGATTACTTTGCCCCAATATTTTTTGAAAATCTCTTCGTTTTCACGTAAAGCTGAATCAGTATCTTTAAACACAATACCAAGGTCTTCAAGATCTTGTTTCATGTTGTGGTATACTACCTCAGATTCGTACTGAGCTGATACACCAGCAAGATATTTTTGCTCTGCTTCAGGAATACCTAATTTATCAAACGTTGCTTTAATTTCTTCAGGTACTTCATCCCAAGATTTTTGCGTCGCTTCAGATGGTTTTACGTAGTACGTAATCTCATCGAAATCTAAATCGCCAAGGTCGCCACCCCATTGTGGCATCGGTTTTGTATAGAAAGTTTCAAGCGCTTTTAAGCGGTATTCAAGCATCCACTCTGGCTCTTGCTTCATATTTGAAATTTCACGGACGATTTCTTCAGTCAAACCACGTTTTGAACGGAAAATTGATACGTCCTTGTCATGGAATCCGTATTTGTAATCGCCAATATCCGGCATTTTTTTAGCCATTATTTCTCCTCCGTTCACGAATTATTATTCTTTTACGCCTTTTTCCATTGCTTTCCAAGCCAATGTCGCACATTTTATGCGTGCGGGGAATTGTGAAACACCTTGCAATGCTTCGACATCCTCTAGGTCGTATTTGTCGCTATATTCTTCACCCATCATCATTTTTGAGAAAATATCAGCAAGTTCTAATGCTTCTTCTACTTTTTTCCCTTTGATAATTTGTGTCATCATCGATGCAGAAGACATTGAAATTGAACAGCCTTCACCGTCAAATTTCGCATCTTCTACAACACCATCATTCACTTTAAGCGTTAAGTGAATACGGTCACCACAAGTCGGATTGTTCATATCAATTGTTACAGCATCTGTTTCTAAAGATCCTTTGTTTCGAGGATTTTTATAATGATCCATGATTACTGAACGGTATAGTTGATCTAAATTATTAAAAGACATCGCCAAAATACTCCTTCGCAGAACGCAACCCAGCAACTAAGCGGTCAATATCTTCCTCCGTATTGTACAGATAAAAGCTTGCACGCGCTGTCGCTACTTGTTGGAGACATTTCATTAGTGGCTGCGCGCAATGATGTCCTGCACGAACAGCGATGCCATTCATGTCAAGAACAGTTGCAACATCATGCGGATGTACATCATCTAAGTTAAATGTAACAAGTCCACAACGCTTCATAGGATCGCGTGGGCCAAAAATTTTAAGTCCGTCAATTGTTTCGAGCTGATCCATCGCATAGCCTACAAGCTTATGCTCGTGCTGTGCAATATTGTCTAACCCTACTTCATTTAAGAAATCAATGGCAGCTCCTAAACCAATTGCACCTGCAATAATAGGCGTACCACCTTCAAATTTCCACGGTAATTCTTTCCACGTTGAATCATGCAGTCCAACAAAGTCGATCATTTCGCCACCAAATTCAATTGGCTCCATCTTTTCTAGGTGCTCTTTTTTACCATATAGTACACCTATTCCAGTCGGTCCGCACATTTTATGTCCTGAAAATCCTAAGAAATCGATATTTAAATCTTGCACATCAATTTTCATATGCGGCGCTGCTTGTGCACCATCTGCTACCATAACTGCACCATTGGCATGTGCGATTTTAGCAATTTCTTTAATCGGATTAATCGTACCGAGAACATTCGATGCCATTGATACAGACACGATTTTTGTTTTCGGCGTAATAGTTGCTCGAACTTTTTCTAGATCAAGCGTTCCATCTGCCTCAAGGTCGATGTACTTTAATGTTGCATTTTTTTCTTTTGCAAGCTGTTGCCAAGGAATAATATTGGAATGGTGTTCCATATGTGTGATGACAATTTCATCACCTTGTTCAACATTTGCACGACCATAACTAGAAGCTACTGTATTTAACGCAGTTGTTGTACCGCGAGTGAAAATAATTTCTTCTGTTGTTTTCGCATTAATGAAATTGCGAACCTTTTCACGAGCACCCTCGTATTTGTCAGTTGCACGATTTCCCAATGTATGCACACCTCGGTGAACATTGGAGTTATCAAATTCATAGTAATGCTTAATTGCTTCAATTACTTGAATAGGCTTTTGAGATGTTGCTGCACTATCAAGATAAACAAGCGGGTGACCATTCACCTGTTGATTTAATATTGGGAAATAGCTTTTAATGTCTTTATTGATCATTAGCGAACTTTCCTTTCAATAACCTCCGTCAGTTGCTTTTGAACGCCCTCAATTGGTAATTGCGTAACAACTGGCGCAAGGAATCCATGGATAACAAGGCGCTCTGCTTCTGCTTTCGAGATACCACGACTCATTAAGTAATAAAGTTGTAGTGGATCTACTCGTCCTACAGATGCTGCGTGTCCTGCTGTTACATCATCTTCGTCAATTAAAAGAATTGGGTTCGCATCGCCACGAGCTTTTTCAGAAAGCATTAGCACACGTGATTCTTGCTGTGCATCCGCTTTTGTAGCACCGTGTTCAATGTAACCAATACCATTAAAGATTGACTGTGCTGCATCTTTCATCACACCGTGTTTCAAGATGTGACCATTTGAGTTTTTACCCCAGTGACGAACTTCTGTAGTGAAGTTTAGCTTTTGCTCTCCGCGACCAACTACAACTGTTTTTGTATCAGCATGAGAACCATCACCGATAAGGTGAGTAATGTTTTCAGAGATTGTATCCGAATCATTCATTAAACCTAGTGCCCAGTCTACTTTTGCATCACGCGCTAAACGAGCACGACGATTTACATAAGTAGTATAACCTTTCGCAAGTACATCAACCGCACCGTAAATTACTTGCGCGTTATCTTGTACAATGACTTCGGAAATTATATTAGCCTGACCTTTCGCTTCTTCAACTGTAGAAATATATGTTTCTACGTATGTGACAGCTGCATTGGCTTCAGCAACAACTAATACATGGTTATATAGAGAAGCTTCGGCATTATCATTTAAAAATACTACTTGTAACGGTTGCTCAATAACGACATTTTTCGGTACGTAAACAAATACGCCACCATTTACAAGTGCTGCATGAAGTGCAGTTAATTTATGTTCATCGACTTTTACTGCTTCAGTCATGAAATACTTTTGTACAAGCTCACCATGTTCACGTACAGCTGTTAACATATCTGTAAAAATAACGCCTTTGTCAGCTAGCTCCTGTGACGTTTTAATAAACGCTGGTGTGTTGTTACGTTGAATATATAGGTTTTCTTGAGACTCAAGATTAATTAACCCTCTTGCCTCTTCTGGTAATTCATCTAATGAAGTTAATTCTTCACTGACAACTGTGTGAGTTGGGAAATTCATGAAATCCCATTTTGTAATATTTGTTCTATCTGGTTTTGGCATATCTAAACCAGCTGCTTTGTCTAGTGCTGCCGTACGAAGCTCTGCAAACCAAGTTGGTTCACCATTCGCCTCTGAGAACGAGCGCACGTCCTGTACTGTTACAGGCAAGTTAAGTTCCACTGTCATGCTAGTTCGTCCTCCTTCTTATGCTTCTTGTTCTTCTGTTTCTTCTTCGATTCCTAGTTCTTTTTTAATCCAATCATAACCTTCTGCTTCTAAACGTTGTGCTAATTCTTCGCCGCCTGATTTTACAACGCGACCTTGCATCATTACATGTACATGATCTGGTGTGATGTAGTTTAATAGACGTTGATAGTGCGTAATCATTAAGCATCCGAAGCCTTCGCCACGCATTGCATTAATACCTTTTGACACAACTTTAAGTGCATCAATATCGAGACCAGAGTCAATTTCATCTAAAATCGCAAAAGTTGGTTTAATCATCATTAATTGAAGAATCTCGTTACGTTTTTTCTCACCGCCAGAGAAACCTTCATTTAAATAACGTTGTGCCATGTCTTCATGCATTTCAAGGAATTCCATATTTTTATCTAATTCACGAATAAATTTCATTAGTGAAATTTCGTCGCCTTCTTCACGACGTGCATTAATAGCTGAACGTAAGAAATCAGCGTTCGTAACACCAGCGATTTCTGATGGATATTGCATCGCAAGGAATAAACCTGCTTGTGCACGCTCATCAACTTCCATTTCAAGTACGTTTTCACCATCAAGTTCAACTGTACCAGAAGTAACTTCATATTTAGGGTGTCCCATAATTGCAGAAGCTAGTGTTGATTTACCTGTTCCGTTTGGTCCCATAATTGCATGGATTTCATTTGTATTAATTGTAAGGTTTACGCCTTTTAAAATCTCTTTCCCGTCGATTTCAACGTGAAGATCTTTAATTACTAAAGTTGACATGAAAATACCTCCATAATGTGTTCTGTGAATGGGCAACCATTCCTTAATTATCATCATTCTAATCTTAACTGAAAATCGTTCTCTATGCAAACCATTTTAACCACTTTCAATTTCCAATGATAAAATCTTGAAATATAAAGACTTTGTAAGCATTTTCAGATTATTGGAAATCGAAACTGACAATGAGAATCAACAAAGTTTATTTTCAATGAATTATCTCTAATTGAGAATTGATTTCATCTAGCTACATAGTGGAAACCTCGCATAAAGCGTTAATTGTAACGGTTTTGTGACAAATACGCACAAACAACCCTATCTATACTATATCCTATTTCATTCGAATGGAATCACCTCATGAAATAAAATTATAGAGTACTAGCATAATAAACACGTTAAGCAAATTTACACTTTTTACTGTATGATAAAAATTTACTTTGCTTCCAGCAGAAGTCTCCATAAAATTTGTATGCAAATATAAAAAACAAGGATAAACTTGTTCGTAACTTTTAGCTAGGTTAAATGAATGGAAAACCTAGTGATTCCTTCCTGTACAATTATTTTACCAATGTAAAGAGCATACGAGTTGTAGCAAAGGACATAGCTCTAGTAGGAACAACATAGCCATGAAGGTCAACAAAACGTGGCATATAACGGGGTGCAGCTTACTGTGTGCCTGCGGAAGCATAGGCACGGTAACAGACCATTAGCAACATAGCAAAAAGCGTTAGATTGCTAGCAGCCAATCTAACGCTTTTTACTTAAATCTGTTCTTTACTATTTTTTATTTAGCTTATTTTATATGCCCATAAATAGCCCTTTGATTCAAGAAGGAATGAATCAGGCTCATTGGGCATTTGCAGCTCAACAGCATTATTTGTTTTTAACTCATAGCCATCATTGATACGTTCAATTTGGATTGGCACTTCTAATTCATTAAATAGCTGGCGCAAGCGATAAATCGTATTATAAAGGTTCGCCAATGCCTTTCGCTCATCAAGATTTGGCCAAATATCATCTAAAATACGATATTTAGAAACGACTACTCCTTCATTCAGCAACAAATAGTAAAACAGTTCCTCTGTAACTTTTGTGCGCCATTTAATCGCTTGACCATTCATACGTGTTCCAGCCTCACCTCGAAGGCGAACTTCAAGCTTCGCAATATTGTGCTGTTTCTGACGACCATAATATTTTGCAAGTCGTTCATCTAACTGTAGAACCGTATTCGGTGTCATCGGTTTTAAGACATAATCAAGCGCCTGTACGCGAAAAGCATCTACTGCATACTTCGTATAAGCTGTCGAAAAAATAATCGGTACATCAATCCCTTCCTCTACTAGCTTTAACGCAAGCTCTAAGCCATTTATTTTAGGCATTTCGATATCTAACAGAATCGCATCTGCCTGAATTGTTGAAAGCTCTTTGGCTGCTTCTATGGGCGACGCATAAGATGCAATAACCTTAAAAAGACCACTCTTCTCCAGTAAACGCTTATGCAAGTTTAGAATAGGTTCTTCATCTTCTACCATAATAATTTTCCACATTGGCATGCTCCTTTAAAGGTTGTTTTAAAATCATAGTTGTTCCTTCATCCAATTTAGATTGAATCATAAGCGAAGCTTTTGGTAACTCTTTAACACGGCGTAAGACATTCGTAAAACCAATGCCATTTGAACTGATATTTTTACCCATTGTTAAAGCGGCTACTTGTTCTGCTGTCATCCCAACGCCATCATCGACAATTTGAACTACAAGGAAATCTTCTTCTTTTTCTATTTTCACAATTACACAGCCATTTCCTTCTTTTTCAAAAATCCCATGACGAATCGCATTTTCGACAAGAGGCTGTATTAACAGGCTCGGCACCTCAACTTTTGCTGTATCAATTGTTTCATCAATTTCAATTACAACACTTAATCTACTACCAAAACGAGCTTGTTCAATTTCTACATAAGCCTGAATAATTTCCAGTTCTTTTTCAAGCGTTGCTCGATGGCCTTCCTTTCCAGAATCAAAGATATAACGTAAATACGTAGACAACATTGTTAATAAATGGCCTGCACGTTCTCCATCTGTATAGCAAAAGGAAATAATACTACTAAGTGCATTATATAAAAAGTGTGGCTTAATTTGCGCTTGTAAAAAGTTCATTTCATGCTCAATAGCATTCGTCATCGCTTCTTTCGTTAAAGAAATGGCAGAGAGTCGTGCCAATAATGATTCCTTGGATGCAGGCTTTCGAATATAATCGTTAGCGCCTGATTCAAGTACAAGTGAAATATTCGTAGGATATTCATTAGCTACTAGCATAATAATCGGTAGATCAATATAGCTATATTGACTTCTTATTTTTTGGGTTAGCACTAAGCCATCCATCACTGGCATCACTTCATCGATTAATAAATAATCCGGTTTTTTATGCTGAATAGTGTAAAGCGCTTCTTCAGCACTATGCGCTAAAGATATTGCGTAATGATTCTGAAGGAGACTTCGCAATACTTCCGCATGTATAACATCATCCTCCACAATCAATAAATTTGGTAAATTATCATTTAGTGTTGGAAGAGATAATGGCAGAATATAATCTGTTTTATTATGTAGTTTTTTCTCATATCCCCCAAAAGGCAATGTGATTAAAAACCTTATGCCATTATGTAAAATATCTACGGAATAGCTGCCACCCATTTGTTCAATTATTGCTTTTCCGATGGATTGGCCCGTTTCATCTGCAGCGATTTGCTTGATAACGTCAGGTCCAGTCCCTTCAACTACTATTCTTACATCTGCATCAAGATGCATAATTGTTAGGACGACTTCTCCATTGACCGCGTGAGCAATGGCTGTTTCCACTACACGATAAACAATTTGACTAATTCTTTGTTCATCTGCCTGTATTAGCAATTGACTATCTGCATGCGTATAAAATCGGATATTCGCTTTTTCCATCGTCCGTTCATGCATTTTCACAACATGCTGAAAAACCATTTGCACATTTACCGGATGAACATCAATTTGGAAATCTTGGAAACGAATTCTTGTAAAATCCTTTAGGTCATTTACTAAATATAATAAACGTTCAAGCTGTTGCTCAAGTAATTGATGCTCTATTAAAGTTCGATGTGCAGATAATGATTTTGTGACGTTCAGTGCATGATAAAGAGGTTGTTCGAGTTCTTTTGTTGTAACTTCTAAAAAAGAATCTTTACCTATTGTAGCCTTTTCCAATCTTTCGCTAAAAACTTCTGCTTCCGTCGTTCGATTAATTAGACGCATTGCAAGAAAGACATTCATGCCTAGAATAAAAAATAGTAATCCAGCTCGATTTAGAACATTTTTGCCAGAGAAAAAAAGCTGATCGACTGTGCCACTTATCGAAAAGATAAGGAGTGAAAACATCGAGGCACTTAAAATCATTAGTTCATTTCTAGGTATTTTCGTACTTTTAGTGATAAGTAAGTGGACCAATCTCCCAATAATGATTAAAGCCAAAACATTTATGTATCCAAAGAAGAAATATTGTAAAAATGATAATGACCTTGCAGGAAAGAGTAGCGTTCCTACTCCATAGAAAATAAGGGGCATCGCCAACGTAATAGCCGTTCGACGCTTCACTAGTGTTTCAACTGTATAGACAAAGAAAAAGAATAATGTAACGGCATTGATATAAGTTATAAAATCTTGCAATCGAAAGTACCATTCGAAGGAGATGGCAGGGTACTCCCGAATAAGCGTCCGTTCACCTCTTGTCGATACTAACAATGCCAGTGTGAAAAAGTACAGAGCACTGTAGAAAAAAGCTCGATCTTTTGTCCTCAATAAATACAAGCTAAAATGAAAGATTGAAAAAATAAATAGGATAATGATTGTCGTTTTTTCTAAATTAACATCCTTTACAACATCGTTGGCAATCGTTTCTGCATCACCAAGATCAATTGGGAAAATGACGCCATGCCGTGCATTATAGAAATCTGCTACTTGCAATGTAATGATCAGTGATTTTGTTTTAGGCTTAAAATATATTTCATACACTGGATTACTCGGTACTGCCCCTTCCTTTTTTGTTACAAGCGTTCCGTAAGACGCAAACTCTTCTCCGTTAATAAAGAGGCGATGTGCAGACCAAATATTTCGTACACGAATGCCTAGTTTATCGAAATGGGCAGGCAATTCAACTTGAAGCTGATAAGTACCATATTGGACGTTTTCTTTCCAAGGCCCTGGTACCATTTCCACCTTTGCATTTTGCAGAAAATCTGTTGGTTTTACGTATTCATTGCCAACAAACTTCCATTCACCTGACAAGGCAACTACTTTTTCATTTTTAGAAATACCCGTAAGATCTAATATGCCATCTTTTGCTTGCAAATCTGTATTGCTCGTATCTTGATCGTTAAATGTTAAACCAGCTAACATTGTAATGGCCAGTAGAATTAGTAGCCAGCTAATTCCTTTCTTTATCATAAATTTCCACCTCATATACATCTTATAAGACCCAACTCTCAAATTACTAACAGAATAAGTGTAATTTCCCTTTTTTAATATAATCATTAAAAGATTGTGTAAAATCTTTTAGTTTCAATTGTCTTTTCTGTAATTTATCATATTTTTATTTCGCACTATGCTATTTTTTCAGACTATTTATATATTAAATATTATATAATTAAAGTATAATCAATCGGATTTTTCGATTAATAGAGGTGAATATCCAGTGGAGTTACGTCAATTACGTTATTTTGTGGAGGTTGCAGAACGGGAACATATTTCTGAAGCTGCTGAACATCTTCATGTTGCTCAGTCAGCAATAAGTCGTCAAATTGCTAATTTAGAGGACGAATTAGGCACACCACTTTTTGAACGCGTCGGTCGAAATGTAAAATTAACACCGATCGGAAAAACTTTTCTCGAACATACCATTACTGCTTTAAAAGCCATAGATTTTGCAGCGAAGCAGGTAGAGGAATATTTAGACCCTGCAAAAGGCACTATTAAGATAGGCTTTCCTACAAGCTTAGCAAGCTATGTGCTGCCGACCGTTATTTCAGCCTTTAAGCGTGAATACCCAGATTTGCAATTCCAATTGCGTCAGGGCTCCTATCGCTTTTTAATTGATGCTGTTAAAAACCGTGAGTTAAACTTAGCATTTTTAGGACCGCTTCCACCAAAGGACGAGGCAATCCAATCAACTATACTATTTACAGAAAACATTGCAGCCTTATTGCCAGCAAACCATCCATTAGCTAAACGAAAAAGTATTCAACTGGCAGACTTACGTAATGACCTTTTCGTTCTATTTCCAGATGGCTATATATTGCATAAAGTTGCAATGGACGCCTGTCGTGCTGCTGGCTTTTTACCGAATGTAATATCGGAAGGTGAAGACTTAGATGCCTTAAAAGGTCTAGTTGCAGCTGGAATTGGCGTTAGCTTACTTCCTGAAAGCTCACTATATGATTCAGCTGCCCGCTTCACGATTAAGGTACCCATTGAATCACCTACAATTCCAAGAACTGTTGGCATTATTTCACCGATAAATCGTGAAATCGCTCCATCTGAAAAAATATTTTTAGAGTTCGTTACTAATTTCTATTCTCGACTTTCACAGTTTCAATGAACTAAATAATTGAGATGCGTCCGACGACGGTACGGATAACAACATTCACAGTAAAAAAGAGGATGGGACATAACCTTAAAATTTTGGCGGTGACTCCTGCTCAGAACGCCACACTGCGTAAGACGCTGGCATTCTGCGCGTTAGCGAGGGTTGCGGCTTTCGTGTGTGCCTGCGGAAAGCACCGCCGTAGAGGACAAAAACGGCGCAGTAAAAAAAGTGGATGGGGCATAACTTAAAAAATTTAAGGAACAGAGGAAAGGTGTCCATAAATTTTTGCTATATGGTGAACTTGGATAACTTAGCTATTCTTGCTTTTGCAATAAATAAAAAATTAGAAGGGTTCACTAGTTGTTGGTAGCGGAGGCGGTGACTCCTGCGGGAACGCACACAGCGTAAGACGCAACGAACCCGCGCGTTAGCGAGGGTTGCGGCTTACGTGTGTGCCCGCGGAAAGCACCGCCGAAGCGGACAACAACAGCGCAGTAAAAAAAGTGTTAGATTGATTGCAGTCAATCTAACACTTTTTCTGTTTATACAATGCTTCAAGTGTATACGTTAATCGTCCTTAAATACTTTTTGTAAAATATAATACGATTGTTTTAAACGTTCATTGTACTTCGGTTGTTGCCAAGTATCCCAACTATATGAATCTAATGCCGGTAATATATTATTCGTAGCCTTCGGTAAAGATTGGACTACTTTTCCTTCTTCATTAACAAATACTACACCTACAAAAATATTGTCCACTTTAACTGACGCTGTTTCACCATTCGCATATAAATCTCCCATAAACTCTCGCTGACTTGGATCTTTGGATTGTAGCAGAAGCCAAGGTATTCGTAGCTCAATCACATTATCATCTGTCCATGTGTAGTCAACGAGTGAATTATAGTTAGACGCTTCAGGATTTGCATTTCCTTGTAGCAATTTACCTGTTTCATAAAAGCTAAAGTCTGTCGTCTTTTTTTGTTCAGGTAAGTACAGTTGTTTATTTAAAACATAATAAATCGGCGCAAACTTACCGCTATTTTTTACCGCTGCTTTCATGCGTGGTGGAATCATGCTTAAACGATGTCCATAGAAATAATCATAGAAATCATAGTATTCATCAATGACAACTCGAGAATCGCCTTTTTTATTTAACTCAACAATAAAGTCAACACCATTTGAAAAAGTTATATTTTTAATAGTTGTTGCAGATGTATTGCCTTGCTCTGGTACTACGTCTAGTAAAATACGTGGTGATGCCGTTTTTATCTCATCACTTTTCAACTTCATGTACACATACTTTTCATCGTAATCCACAGCAAAATCAGTCGAGCTAGAAGGCGAAGTTTTATATAATTGTGTACCTTCTTCCCAATCATTTAGCTTTCCATCTACTTTCACTTTATTTCGATCAAAGCTCATTAGACCGAATTGCTGTTCATTGGTTTGAGCATTGGACCAAAACGGTCGACGATTCGGGTCGTCGTAATCCATTGTATTCCACGTGCGTTTAAACCACTCATCCTGCCATGTAAATACAAGCCCACCAAGCAAGCCTTCATGCATGATATCTTCATACAAATGCTGCAATGTTTCCCCTTGTTTCTTTTCGGACATGTGCCCCTGATTCCAACCGTAGACATTTTCATGGGTCATTCCACGCGATGCCGGAATGCCGAATTCCGCGATAAGTACAGGCATTGTATGCGCCTTATGCAATTCATTTAAATAACCTGCATAACTATTTTTTTGACCACGGAAATCTACATAATTTAAATAATCTTTATCGAAATTAAAGAAATCTGGGTAATAAGGATAAACATGATACGAAGCAAATTGTCCTGGTGCTTGCATGTCCCCTTTTGTAAAGATGACATTCGGGTTAACGCCTACTAAATCTTCATCTTCTGATGGTTCGGATGGATGCTCTAGTAAATCTGTTGTTACCCAGTTGGTAAAACTCATCGGTCGCATCCAATTGTATTTCTCTTTCTCATAAACTGTAATCATGTCCATCTGCTCAGCAAGCCAATGCTCAAAAGGTGTCGCATTTTTCGTTTCGAAATATGTTCCATTATATTGTCCTAAATTAGCATGCTTTTCATTTGTTCCGACGACCATATGTGGATACCACTCAATCCCAAGCACCCAACCAATTACATATTTTGAAATATCTACATCGTATAAGCCGGATGCATGTCCCGTAACAGGCTTCACATAGATATTACCGTGAATAACATCAACCATGCGCTTCATTTCATGTTGAAAATCCTTTAACGTAGTTGCATCATAGGCATCAAGTGATTCAGATAAGCCTTCTTCATTAATCCAAACACCATGTAAAACGTATAATGGTCGATTAGGATTTTCTTCGTTGTACTTTGCCAACGCTCGATAGAAGCCTGGCGGATGTAACGTATATACCCGTATCGTATTGGCATTCATAGCAGCAATTTGATTAAACCAACGATAGTACTCTTCTTCAGTGATTGCCGCTTCCCCAGGAAATGCACCTGGTTTCCCCATACCAATATTGACACCTTTGAATGTTATCGGCGCCCATTTTCCATCTTGTAACACTTCAAACGTTTCACCTTGAACACGTGCATTATAGTTTAATTTGTTTGCATGATTTGTTTCTTGCACTTCTTTTTTCTCAAATGTCTCAAATACTTTGTGCATAACTGGTATGTAAATAGACCAATAAAAAGAGCTGTCCGCAAACTTCTCAGCATATTTATAAAGAGTAGGTAAACCTTTGAATTTAGATAGCGTAGGTAAACGATCCATATCATTGAAGTCTCCCGCAAAATAATAGCTTGTTGTATAACGTTTATCCTGTGAGACAATCGCTGCAAATTGTTGTGGAATATGATTGTCATCTAAAATCTTGGACCCCTCTTTAGTTAAATCCCACTTATAGTTTGCTAAGGCATCTTCAGCATATTTCGGCGTAATAATATCAAACCAATACTCATATTTTGCACTGCTAGAGGTATTAAAAAATTGCTTACCCGCTTCCGTAAATTGAAGCTCAATCCCTGCCGTTTTAATATGTTTGTCCAACTCTAATACTACGAGCTTTTCTGTAATTTCATTAAATACGATAAATCCTCCGCCTTTATAGGACCAATCGTCTCCGTATTCATCTACTATCCATTGTGGTATTTCTAAATTTTTATGATAATCGAGCTCATCAAAATAACGCCCAATCCATCCTGACCATGAAATTCCCAAATAATCTTGAAGCTCTTTTCGGACAGCTTCCGTTGTTGGCGAAGCGAATGTATTGTACTCGGCTATTAACATACTTTTTTTATTACTAGCTAGTCGAGATACAATTGACTGCCACTCTTCCATCTCTAAACCACCGACAATTTTTTCTGAGCGTTGTCCTAGCCTTTTTTCTTGTCCCAAATCATCTTTATACACACCATACGTATCTGCTAAATAAATCACATCATAGTTACTGTAGTCTGTTGGGAATTTTTTTTCCGTTACACTTTTTAATTTGTCATCTGGTTGCGTACCGAAATAACTGTCAACTAAATCATAAGGCTGATTGTCCATCGTATACTTGTAATGATTTAAAAACCAATTCACGCCGAGATGTTCGCGATATGTTTCATTTGGAACTGTTTTATCTAAAATCGCTACGTTTAGCGGGGTATTATCATCCAAGTACCAAATAATAATCGGAGTAATAATGAGCATTAATGTAATGATAATCCCTATATATATTCGCTTCATACACTTTTCTCCTTTTCAGCAATCCCGACACGCTTCATATTTCCCCATTCACTCTTTCTACGTACAAATCGAATTAACCCTTCACAACGCCATAGCAGTGTAAGTGGGCGATACCAAAAAATTTCAGTAAACGCTAAAGTAATCATACGTAACAAGTCTCTCTTTCTTGGGTACGTATTCATGCTCCAAGCCTCAAATAATACGGAAGCAACGGAAAAAATAACACCATAAATAACAAAAAGTAATAATAACAAAATCGCCATTTCATAATAAATTTGCCCTAAGAAAAACGCGATAATAATATAGATATAGCCACCTAGTTCTACAACAGGTCCTAAACATTCTACTAACCAAAAATATGGAAACGAAACCATACCAATCAAACCGTATCGTGGATTTAACGTCATCTTCTTATGTTTCCAAAGACTTTCAAACATCCCTTGATGCCAACGTCTGCGTTGATTTCGCAAGACACTTAATGTATGTGGTGCTTCTGTCCAACAGACAGGGTCTGGTACAAATTCAATTCGTTTATTTACTTTTTTCTCTTTAATAAGTCGATGAACATTGACAACAAGCTCCATGTCTTCACCAATAATATTGGTCGAATAGCCTCCTGCTTCAACAGCCCATTTTTTTGAAAAGACACTAAATGCACCTGAAATAATCAACACAAGATTAAATTTACTTAATGCAATTCGCCCCATTAAAAAGGCTCGCAAATATTCAATTATTTGCATGATAACTAAATAATTACTAGGTAAGCGCATATCATAAATCGAGCCAAGCTGCATTTTCGCTCCGTTGGCGATACGTATATTCCCCCCTGCCGCAATCACTTCTCCATCAGATAAAACAATCGGCTTCATCACACGAAGCAATGCTTTTTCATCTAAAATGGAATCCCCATCAATGGAACAAAAATACGGATATTGTGATACGTTGATACCGACATTCAATGCATCAGCCTTGCCACCATTCACTTTATCTACCAATATACAATTCATATAAATTTCTGATTCATAAATTTGGATCACTTGCTTAGTATGAATATTTGTTTTTATAATTTTATTTACAGGTTTCATTTGAAAGTGCTCAATGACCGTTTGTAGTGTATTGTCAGTGGAACCATCATTAATAATAATAATTTCTGTTTGCGGATAACGTAAATTAAGCAATGAATAGACGGTATCTACTACACCTACTTCTTCATTATAGGCAGGAACTAGTAAGGACACAGGCTTGGAATAAAAGGCATCAATATGCGCATCGTCATACTCCGAAGGGTCTAAACGATATCGCTTACGCAAATCAAGCATTGCGATGATTAACATGGTGCAATACGAAACAATAACAAACAGCATATAAAATACAATTACGCCGCCAAAAAACAACATGGAGTAATGTAAAATTTTCATCTCGTTCCCTGCTTTCTCATTATTGTTTCTTGTGCCATCTCTACTGCATAATGATCAGTAGAATAAGAAATAAACTCTTTTAATTTCTCTAATCCGTCACGGTCTTCAGCAATCGTCTTCGCAGCTTGAGAGCGAACCCACCAATTTTCATCTTGAAGAAGCTGTTCTAAATATGGATAAGAATAGGACAAGGGGACATATTTAAAAATCTTCCCTACCATTAAGCGCACTTCCCATAAATCTGACGTTACAAAAGGAATATACGGATTAATATTTTCAATTACGCCGATTTCAAACAGGCCCTTTAGCGCGCGTATTTTAATTTCATCATTTTCATTCGTTAATAATTGCTCTAATTCCCCAATATATTTCATATTTTTTTTGGCAGCAGCTGTATCGATTACAGCAAATTGAATGCTTATTGACCAGCTCGTAAACTCATCAAAAAATCGCATAAATATATCTTCCTCTAATAAAACGAATAATCTTCTATACTCACTTTCAGAGTAATTTGCATTGGGAACCTTAATTTTTTGAATAAATAATTCTGGCTGAAATAAGGAATATATTTTAAGCAATTGAAAAAACTCTTCCTTAGAGTATTTCGTTGTCTCTAATTTTTTACAAGCATCGAGCAATTCATCGAGCTGCAAATCGGCGATACGATATAAAGCGTTCATGCGAATGCTCCAACGTTTATTCATTAAATCATTTTCATAAAATGTCTTTAAATACTGATTGGCAAAATTCTTCATTTTCCATCTCATATCATCATTCGTAATGTTCTTTAAATAGGATGAAAAAATCATTTCGATTGCCTGAACTTGGGGCTTGCCACGAGGTATAAGCACCACTGAAAAAATTTCATTATTAAAAAGATATTCATACCAAAGCTGTGAGTAGTCTTTTAAATAGATATCTCTCGATTTTTTAAAACGCACTTCACTTTGACGTTGATAAAATATATATATCATGAAGCCGCACAGAACAATGAACAGTATAGCTATTACTGATAAAAGAAAATCAAGCGATAAGTCTATCATAGCCAATACCTCGCAAAAGTTCGTTTAATTTTTGCTTCTAATAAACGTAAATTAAACGGTTTGACTATAAATTCATCTACGCCACCTTCATAAGCATTTAGTGCAGCGATCTCTGAGTTACGTTCAGACATCATGTAAATAAGGAATTTCTTTTCGTTCGGCATTGTTCGTAAGCTGTGTAAAATTTCTAAGCCATTATTGCGCGGTAAAATATCATTCATAATAATTAAATGCAGATGCCCAGATTGATAAGTATTAGATTGTAAAAAACTATAACCATCTTCATATGCTGTGACATCAAAGGTGAAATTAGCGATATCCATGGAATTTAAAGTCGTTTCTAGTACTTTTCTAAAAATTGCATTTTGTTCAATAATACTCACTTTTACAAGTTCAATGGATTGTAAACGATAATCCTCTATCTGTTCAATCCACCATGGCTGTTGATTGTTGTCAGCCAGCAATGCTTTATTTTTTTCTACTAGTATTTCAAAGTTGATCTGATTATTACGTATTTCTGTTATAGAAGCTTTTAAGGCAACGCGACTTTCTAGCGTTGTATCTTTCTTTAGTAACTGGAAGATTCTTTTTAAAAATGCATTCGCTTCAACATCACTACTTTGTAAAAAAATAATGCCCCAATGCTCTCCATCTTCCAATTGGAAGAGTAAATCTGTCTTCCGAATATTTTCCGTTAAAAAATCAGTAATTTGAGTATTTACATTGCTTTGATTTACTTCTGAAGAGGTACTGTGTACACACTTTAAAAAAATTGTGGTAATCGTCATATGTGAACGAATAGCACTTTCAAGCATAATTTCAAAATATTTTTTAACATCTTGTTCTAGCATTATATCTTTTGTGAAAATTACTTCATTCATTATTCCTACCTCCTTGTAGCTCTCCTCGAAATAATTCAAAGCCTTACTTGTTTAGTGCCCGATAGGAACAAAAATAAACCTTGTACTAACCGTACATTATGTTTGATAAACAAGGTAAACCCCACCAAATAAACTTTTATAGGAAAGCGAGTCAGACAAGCCCCCTCAATATGACACATGCCATATTGAGGATGCTCGATGCTCGCCCACAAAAAGTTAAATGGTGGGGCTTGTCATAATTAATCATTATATAGCTTTTCGCTATTTCAAACTACAGTAAAAAATACGTTTAATTGACTTATCTATCCTTCATTTGATAGATTGTTTGTCAATCCACTTTAATGTATCTGAACTTAAACCGCCAGCGCGCCATAATACTACCTCATGATAGCTTTTTTGTTGGACATAGCTAATCCATTTTTCAAGTGTCTCTTGATCCGCATACCATACCTCATAACGCACATTATTGTCATCTGAATAAGTGAAATAGGCAGCCCCGCTTGCTTGATCTCGTTGTTTCTTTACTTTCGTTTTGGCGAGTAGTTGCTCTGCCTCAATTTCCGTTAAAGCAACTGCTTTCCCTTGTGCAGGCCATTTAAATCCGCCCGTTGCAAAAGCAATGGCTAAGTCTTGATTAGACTTTTGTATTTTTTTTAGTAAGTCATCTAAAAATGAGAATGTTGCTTTCGCTCCCGGTCCACTATGATAACCATGGACATTGTACGCCATAACAGTATACTTTGGGCCATCGGGCAATTTCATATCAAATGGAAAACGCGGTTCTAATACAACATTTAGTGTGATATTTTTTTTGGATAATTGTTGATAAAGCTCTTCTAAAAAAAGTAGATATTTCGGAAGATCCTCTTTCGCTACCTTTTCATAATCAATTTCTATTCCCTTGACCTGATATTGCTCAACAATTTGCAATATATTATCGATATGCTTTTGTCTTGTTGAAGTATCTTGGAGCAGGCGATGTAATAACTTACTATCCTTCTGAACTGATGGGGCGTTATCTGTAACATAGTCATTGATTAACGTAAGTATCACAGAATGTGTTGCATGAAATTGTTGCTGTGTTTGTTGCAACATCTCTACCGCATTATCTGTTAATAATAATTGATCTTTACTGTTGAAATAAGCGCCAAATACACGAACATCCTGTAGACCCTGCTGTGAATTTTTCACATCTTCTATTGCTGATTTTTTTTGCCATTCGGGCAACCAAATAGATAATTGCAACTTATTTTTATTCTTTAGCTCTTCCTTTGCTTCAACCGGAACTTCTTTACTATTGCTACATGCTGTGATAATTAGTAGTGCCATACAGATAAACAAAATAAATTTTCTCACGTGAATCTAACTTCCCCTCGGTTTAGAAGGTTTCAATAAAGAAGTCTACAACGTTATTAAACAAAGTCGTTGTTTTATACTTCACTTTATCAAAATTCGTATATTGATTTGAAAAGAGTGTCGTCTTGTTTCCATCTGTTATTAATAGATCATCAATCAATGTATCGTAAATATCATCTGCATACTGTTCATGTGTCGTATCTTTTTTACTATACATTGCTCCGATTCCTAATTGTGTCCCATTAATAACTGGATTTACCTTTATTGTCTTCGATAATTCATCGTCGACATTTATCTCTATTTTATCTTTATTCACAGCGATATTAAATACTCTTTTTTGTGTTAAATTTCGTGGATATTCATCTTCATCAATTCTCGAACCTTTTTGTGTATCTTGATAGTTATAAACAGTTGCTTTATTAAATGCGTATTGTTTTTCATCCCACTTAATATCATTTAACTGCAAGCGTTCCTTTTCAACAACACTTGCTCCAGGTAATTTTTCTGACACAACGATCTCATTGTCTATTAATGCAATACGCATATAGCTATTGCTTTTTTCATCATAGTTCACATATAGAGATTGCTGCCCTACTACATTTCCTTTAAAAGCAAAATTGACATTATATTGATTAGGCAATTCATCCTTTAAAATAATGCGCCCTTCACTGGATGGTGCAGACGTTATAATGATTTCATTATTTTTAAATTCTGCAGCGCCATTAATAATGGACCATTTTTTTGCTTGTTCAGCATCCCCTACTTCAAATGCTACATTTTGTTTACTCGCTTGGCGGATTTTCATCATCACATGGTTTGTTGACCAATATGGCGATACTTGTAATCGGCTTAAGTTATAGAGATCTGCGTCTTTGTTATTATAGGCACCTAGCTCTAAATTGAAATGCATACCAAATGTATTTTTAATTTCGGTATCGTTGATACTCTCTACTAAAGGGTCCATGTTATTGTAAAGTGCATTGGCATGCATAATGGCATACGCCTTTGGCACTTCATCTAACTTTTCTTCATAAATATCGTGCATTAATTTATAATCCTTTTTAATTCGCGTCTCCATTTCTTTACGCGTTTCACTCGGAATCATAAACTGATTGCGAATAAAGTCCATTAAATAGTGATTATAATATTCGATTGTCGTTTTATTTGGCACATCATTCTCGTCGATCATGCCTAATGACTGTCCTTGATCATTATAAATATTAATATACGTCAGACGGTATCCATTGGAACCTAATTCCCAAAAGCCACTTTTTTGCATCAGTAATAAATCTTTAGGTTTTAAAAATTTATTGTCTCTCGTATCCATCTTATTGGCATACGTAAACATGGTTGCTTTATAATTCAACTCTTCCATAATGTTTTGAGCGAAAATACTTGAGTCTGTGCGTCCATCTTCAAATGATAAAAACAATGCTTTCTCTGGTAGAGGTTTGTTCTTTTCATAAAAATCTACTATATCTTGCTGGGTAATCGTTTTGTAACCTTGCCCTTCAAGTAACTCCAACTGTTTTTCCAAGTTCTTTCTGGACACGTATTTTGGAGAATCATTTCTACTTACGCCAAAGTAGGATAATGCAATAAAACCATCTTTATTAATTAGAGGAACTGTTTCCTCTTCTTTTTTTTCTGTTAAGAACACGACACGTATTAAAATCACCGCTAAAAATACAACGATAACGAATTGAGCAATAGAACGAAGTAATTTTCTGCGATTTTTTTTAGCTGGATCTAATACAACATTTTTTTCACTCATTCCTTCTCACCCATTTTTCTTATTTTCAGCATTGAAAATCGGGATTTCCGAATCTTTTGTTTTTCCAATTTCTTTTCCCTTGCCAATACATCTTGAGGTGTTTCTCTTGTGCCCCAAGTTGATTTCCAAAATGTCACCCACGCCACAGGCATTTGCCAAAGTAAAATAAATTCGTAGAAAAGGACAAATATAAAGCCAAACGTCCACAACTTACTTCGTCTAAAGAATAGGTGGGCCAAGCTCATCAGCATTGCCATTAACAATAGGCCCATTAAAAATGTTGTTGGAAATATCCCATGCATAATAGGCACATAGATTAAATTGTAAACTACGACAATCGGTGCTGCGATTGGTACAATTAAACCAATGATAAAGAACAAAAACATAAAAGGTTCTTTTTTCCACATAAATAAAAATGCTCGTAACGACTCTCGTAACCATGATCGTTTCCAGCGCATTTGTTGCGACAAAAAGACTTTTGTCTCTGAAGGTACAATTGTAGAACATACGGCATTATCTTGATAACCTGTGCGATGCGTCTTTAAAATATAGTTCGTCATACTACGATCATCACCAAAAGTTGCCGGTTGCCCTAAGAACTTTTGATTTAACCACGCTGTTTCATTTTTTAATATAAGTTCTTTTCGATAGCATGCCAGTGGCCCCGATAAGCATGTTACGGTGTCAAACCAAGACTCTGCCGCTTTCATTATACGAAAGGCTATATAATATCGAACCGTTTGTAGTTTTGTTAGCGCATTTGTAAACTTGTTTTCTACTTCTGTTCTTCCTGCTACACCGCCCATTTTAGGATCCTGGAAAGGTTGTACTAAATTTCGAATGGCGTGAGGCTCTAAGAAGCTATCTGAATCGACGAAAACGACTAAATCATGTTTGGCCAAATGCACTCCCGCTATTAACGCTTCACGCTTCCCCCCATTTTGAGGTAACTTATGAAATTTCAAACGTCCCTCTGTTTTAAAACGCCCACCTTCCCGATGAATCAGCTCAATCATGTTATTGGCGGCTTCCTCTGTTCTATCTGTAGAGTAATCATCTACGACAATAACTTCTAATTTATCCACAGGGTAATATTGATTGATACAGCTTAAAATGGTTCTATGAATCCATTGTTCTTCATTAAATACTGGAATAATAATAGAAACACCGGGTTCATATTGAGGATTGATTGGCACATTCCTATAGAAAATACCAAACAAATATCTACTTAGAAGAAATGTAGCTGCGATTATACTATATAAATATAAGAACTTATTAAACTTAAAATAGATGACACTTTCAGCACGCATTAAGACAACGATAAGTGAAACAATAAATAAAAATAAACTCGCTACAAAAATTGAAAGTCCCCAACGTTTTTTCGTTAAATACTCATTTAAAGGATTTAAAAATTCAAACGCATAGTAGTATCTCGTTTTTCCATCTACCTCTTTTGTAAATTGACGGACTACTTTAGCTTTTAACTTTACTTTTGATTCATAACCCTCTGGCATCGCTCCATCAGGTATTGTGAACTGCATCGTAACAATTTCATCAGCTAATAATTTATTTGCACTATCCGTATAAACAAGGATACCTGTCACCGAAATATCTTCAGCATAATATTGATAAGGATTCTTTTGTCTAGCTCTTTTAATGTTCACTTCAAATGCAGTTTCATAACGCAAACTTAATAACTGTAAACGATAAATTTCATTTACATTTGTAGGGTCAATATCCCCGCCTTCTGTTTGGTACGAAGCCCCTCGACGATTAACGAGGCTCCGCACATTTTCAGGATCAGGAATATTCGATAAAATACGTCGATCAGAGCGCGGCATTGTTAAAATCTCTTTTTTCTTTTTCATGATTATCAATTCACTTTCTTATTTGAATCTTCTTCAATCCAAGTCGACATTTTTGCAAAACTATAGCCTTGCTTTTGAAGTTGTTCAATAATTAATGGCAGTGCTTCGACTGTTTTTGTACCGTCTAATATATGCATCACCACTACCTTTCCTGGAGCAGCCCTACTCATAACCCGATCATAAATATCTTGTGCCGTATAATCTAAGTTCCAATCAAATGATGCAATATCGTACATGGCGATGGTTTGAACGCCAGTAGCGGCAATAATTTTAGCAGACTCCTCATTGATAACACCTTGATTTGGTCTAAAATACAATAACGGTGATTCCTGTAGAGCATACGTGAGTGCTTGGTGTGCCTTCAATACATCTTCTTGTAACTCCTCTGGTGTCATCGTTGTTACATCAACATGATTATAAGAATGACTCGCTACTTCGTGTCCTCGATCAACAATTAATCGTGCTAATTGAGGGTTTTTTTCTACACCCTTCCCGATTAAGAAAAATGTACATTGAATATTGTACTTATCTAAAACATCTAAAATTTCCTTCGTTCGTTCCTCACTTGCCCAGTCATCAAAGGATATAGCAATTTCTTTTTTTGTTGTATTTTTTCGATAATATACATGCGGTTGGACATTTTCGTATGCCGGATTTATTTTTATCGCATCATAGCCTTTAATATCTTCTAACGATTTAACCAAATATTCGTTTTCAAATACGTCCGTTAACGTAGAAAATATAAAGCCTTTTTCTTTGCCAAACTGTGCAAGTAACGGGACAACATCAATGACAGCCGGATTAATATACGTATTTAAATGGATGACTGAACCACTATCTACATACTTTCGAATATACGTCATCATTTCATCTGCACTTTGCATATTACGATCTTTCGGATTAACAGATGCCTCTACAACAGCTTTCATATTAAGAGCATTTGTAGCATAACGCATATTGTCTGTTGCGTCCCCTGAACGACTTCTCACATACTTCGGTGTATAACCTAATTGCTCTTCAAAAATTTGATTTGTTAAATATATTTCCTTATAAGTTTCTTCATAATCAATATCTGCCATATCAGGGAACGTTAATGTACCGTTTTCTACTTCATGGCCTTTGCTCAATATGTCCTTAACCAATTCAGGTTCTTGTGCTAGACGCATACCTTCGATAAAAAACGTTGCCTTGATATTCGATTGGTCCAATACCTTTAAAAGCTTTTGCATTGTCTCATTGTCCGCAAGTCCATTAAACGTTAATGCCACTTTCGGAGTAAGAATATTGGCATGACGTAAAATATCGCTCATCGTTCCATCATGTTCTTTTATTTCAATCGACGAATCTACTGGTGCAACTTGACTTTGTGTTTCGGATTGACATCCTGCTATGAACAAAGCGACTAGTAAACTACATAATTTTAGTCTTTTCATTTCCACACAGTTCTCCTTACAATTTATGATAGTTTTTATTGGCAAATAAAAAATGGGTATTCCGTGTATCAAAAATTAATGCAGCATATTGATCGAGCAATCCATAATCAATTTCTGCATGATTCGTTAAAATTAATACAGCTTCAGCTTCTTCAATTAATTGTTTCGATAATGCAACAGTATTAAGTGTGTATTGGTTGACAGAGAAAGTTTCGATAAATGGGTCCACAACCATGACATCATATTGCTTCTCCAATAATTCTTGGATGACTTGGAGCGCAGGAGATTCACGGAAATCATTAATATTTGGCTTATACGTGACACCAATAACAATAATCTTTCCTGCTCGAAGCTCTTTCTTCTGTGCCATTAGATAATTTTCCAATCTTTCGACCACAAAACTTGGCATTGAATCATTGATTTTATCTGCCGTCTCAATTAATGAAGCTGTAATACCATGTTGCTGTCCTGCCCATAATAAATATTTAGGGTCAACAGGGATGCAATGCCCGCCTACCCCCGGACCAGGTGTAAATGGCATAAATCCATATGGTTTTGTGGAAGCAGCTTCAATTACTTCCCAAATATCTACATTCATTTTGTAGCATACTTTACTTAGCTCATTAACAAGTGCGATATTGATTTGGCGAAATGTATTTTCCAGTAACTTCTCCATCTCAGCAACCTTTGGATTAGAAACAGGAAAAACATTGGTATTGATGATTGTTTCGTAAAATAGTTTTGCTATTTCTAAACATGCTTCTGTTACACCACCGACTACTTTCGGTGTATTTGAAACGGTAAAATTAATATTTCCAGGATCAACACGTTCAGGGGAATAAGTTAAAAAGATATCCTGCCCAATCACATAATTACTTTTTTCTAAAATTGGTTGAACGACCTCTTCTGTCGTTCCAGGGTACGTCGTGCTTTCAAGAATCACTAGTGTATTAGCAGAAATATATTGTGCGATTGATTCGGACGCATCTTCAATGTAAGTAATATTCGGCGTACCATCTGCTGATGTTGGAGTTGGAACACAAATAATCATGACATCTACATTTGCAAGCTTTGAAAAATCCGCAGTCGTTTCAAATTTCTCTTCTTTTAAGACCTCTTGGATAACAGCATTAGATAAATCTGCAATATAACTTTCTCCATTCGTTAACTTAGCGATTTTTTCGGTACTTTTATCAATACCGATTACTTGAAACCCTTTTTTAACCATTTCTATAGCGAGTGGTAATCCTACATATCCGAGCCCGATTACACCAATTTTCGCCTGTTTTGTTATGATTTTTTTCGATAAAGCTATTTTTGGTGAGTCAATTTTAATCCCCATAAACAAATTACCCCTTTACCTATTTTTAAACATTAAATACAAAAAAATCCTTTTTCGTGCAAAAAGCATTTATATTGATAATTCTCTTGCCACCACAAAAAAGCACACATTTCCAACATACCTATAGTACTAATATCAACTAAACAAATTCTAAACAATTTTTAAATAAATGTATAAATAACTATTTTAAATAAGTTAATTTCACCAAAAAATTCAATATAATCCTTTAGTATTATATCATTTTTGGTAAATTAATACATGCACTATTTTTCTAAATATAATTAACTAGATGCAAAGATAAAAATGATTAAACAAAAAAGTATCGTCCCACTCCGATTGCATGTAAACTTGCTATACAATCATTATGGAACAACATGTTTTATTGCATTACATTAAAATGGAAAGACCCTTTCAAAATTGTTCACCTTTTCACGCACCTCTTTTTAACTGTATTAATTAAAGTCCCGTTGTAACACTGAACAATGTTAATAATTCACATTTAACATGATAAATACTTTCTTTCTATCGTTTTTTAGAACCCGAATACGTACGTAAGAGGGTGATTACGGATAGTATTCTTACATAAAAAAAGAGTATGTAAGTTTTCACTTACATACTCTTTTTAAAAGCTACATATTATTTAACTGGTACTACTGCACCTTTCCATTCATCTAGAATGAAGTCTTGGATTTCTTTAGAAGTTAATACTTCTAATAATTTTTTAATTTCTGGTTTATTTTCATCCCCAGCACGTACCGCAATAATGTTCACATATGGAGATTCTTTGTCTTCTAGCGCAATTGCATCTTTGATTGGGTTTAGACCATTATCGATTGCGTAGTTAGAGTTGATAAGGACTGCGTCGCCTTCTTCATTTTCAAACATTTGAACAAGTAGTTCTGGTGCAGTATTCGCATCAAATTTAAAGTCTTTCGGATTATCTACAATATCTTTAATTTCAGCTGCAGTTTTATCGATACCATCTTTTAATTTAATTAAGCCTTTCGCTTCTAATAATGACAGCATACGACCATGGTCTGAAACAGAATTAGATAATAAGATTGTTGCACCTTTCGGAAGGTCTTCAAGAGTTTTATATTTTTTAGAGTAAATACCGATTGGCTCGATATGTACACCGCCAGCATTTACAAAGTCATAGCCATTATCTTTAATTTGTAAATTTAAATAAGGGATATGTTGGAAATAGTTTGCATCGATTGTTCCTGAATCTAAATCTTGGTTTGGTAATACATAATCTTGGTATGTTTCGATTTCTAAGTCAATGCCTTCTTTAGCTAAAATCGGTTTTGCTTTTTCTAAAATAACTGCGTGAGGTGTGTTAGAAGCACCTATTTTTAATGTTACTTTTTCTTCAGTTTTTGCACTGTCGTCTGCCTTATCTCCAGAGCCTGCTTCATCTTTGTTACCAGCACCACAAGCTGCTAAAGCTAGTACAAGTACTGATAAAAATAATCCTGCTAATAACTTCTTCATTTGTCTACACTCCCTTTATTTTGTTCAAACCATAATATGTTAGCGGTAAATAACCGGTATAACCTTTTTAACGTTTGTCTGTTTTCGAAGTAATCATATCGCCAATCCATTGGATGATAAATACGACTACTAAGATCAAAATAGTTGCCATTAATGTCACATCTTGGCGATTACGTTGGAAGCCATCTAAAAAGGCTAAGTTTCCTAGACCGCCAGCACCAATAATACCAGCCATCGCCGTATAGCCAACAAGGGCAACAGCCGTTACCGTAATCCCAGAAATAAGTGCTGGTAATGATTCTGGAATTAGTACTTTCCATATAATTGTGGACGTTTTAGCACCCATTGAGCGAGCTGCTTCTATAACGCCCTTATCAATTTCTCGTAGTGCAATTAATACCATTCGGGCATAGAATGGTGCTGCACCAATAATAAGTGCTGGTAAAGCTGCATCTGCTCCACGGATTGTCCCAAGTAAAAACTTTGTAAACGGTATTAGTAAAATAATTAACACGATAAATGGTATCGAACGGAATATATTGACGATCGACCCCGTTAAAAAGTTAACGATTTTATTTGCCCATAATTGGTTTGGGCTCGTTAAAAAGAGGATAATACCAATGGCTAAACCAAGTATGAATGTGATGACCGTTGAAATAGTGGTCATATAAAGTGTTTCGTATGTGGCAGACCACATTTTTTCCCAGTCGACATTCGGAAAGAGACTAGTTAGCATTTGCAATCACCTCCGTTTGTACTTCAACTGTATTCAAATAATTTAATGCAGCTGCTACATTTGTCTCTGAGCCATCAATTTGCACAACAAGTGTGCCGTATGCGCCGTTTTTAGTTTGTGAGATATTACCATGAACAATACTAATTTCTACATCAAACTGCTTCACTAAATGCGATATTACGGGTTGCTCGGTTTTTTCTCCTACAAAGACAAGTTTAACCAGTTGTCCTGTAGGATAATTTGCTCTAAGCTGTGCAACAGTCTCTTGCGTTTCCTTCGTATCAGTAATTTGAGAGACGAATTTTTTTGTAATAGCCGCTTGAGGTGCTTGGAACACTTGCAATACTTCTCCGCGTTCTACAATTTCTCCAGCCTCCATCACCGCCACGCGATGACAAATTTTGCGAATAACATGCATTTCATGCGTAATTAACACAATGGTTAAGCCTAATCGTTCATTAATATCAACAAGTAAATCGAGAATTGCATCTGTAGTTTCTGGATCAAGTGCAGATGTAGCTTCGTCACATAACAATACTTCAGGATTATTGGCAAGTGCTCGCGCTATACCAACCCGTTGCTTTTGACCACCTGATAGCTGTGATGGGTACGCTTTTTCGCGACCTTCTAAGCCAACGAGTGCAATTAGTTCTTTCACACGTGCTTCTCGCTCACGCTTAGAAACACCTGCAATTTCTAGTGGAAAGGCAATGTTTTCTGCCACTGTTCGAGACCAAAGTAAGTTAAAATGTTGGAAAATCATACTTACCTTTTGTCTAGCATCACGGAGCTTTTGCCCCTTAATAGATGAAAATTCTTGGTTGTTGACCTTCACTGTACCTGTCGTAGGTTTTTCTAAACCGTTTAATAAACGAATCATCGTACTTTTACCAGCACCACTGTAGCCGATAATGCCAAAAATTTCACCTTTGTTAATCGAAAGATTTACATCTTTGACAGCAGTCAATTCGCCATTTGCGGTTTTGTATTTCTTCGTAATATTTTGAAGCTGTATCATAGCGAATACTCCTTTTCTCATATAGAAAACCCCTTCTCTCAAGACAAGTAGAAGGGGTCACGTACTTTATACGCTAAACCGTTCTCTCATCTTTCAAAGATAAATCTTTGGGTGATTTGGCACCTTTTCACAAATGTGATGGTTGCCGGGCTTCATAGGGCACTTCCCTCCGCCGCTCTTTATAAGAGTTCGATATATTTAATAGTTTTTTAATATATTTGTTACTTTACCACGCTAGCAAAGTTCAGTCAATTGGTTTTTTTAACAATTCGTATAAAAATGGTACGGATTGAAAGGCATAAATCTTATCAATAACCTTTCCACCATCGCTAACGAGTAAACAAGGTACACTTTCAATTTGAAAATCAAAAGCTATTTGTTCTAGAAAATTGATGTTTGCCTTGCCTATTTTTACCTCTGGTAGTAACTGTTCAATGATATTCATCATTTTGGATGCAACGGCACAAGTTCCGCACATCGGTGTATATAAATAAAAGGCAGTTTTGTCTCCAGACTTTACAGCCGTTTCCCACTGCTCTTTTGACCATTCTTCCATGATTTCACGCAACCTTACAAAATATATTCATTATGGATTGAAAAATGTGCGCGCAATAAAATCGTCGCTAGCACTTTCCTCGGTGTTGTTTCTACTTCTTTATATGTTGGCATTGTCCGTAAATGCTCAGCCTCTGGATAATGTCTATCCATTAATGCTCGTAGTTTATCGCCCGATGTATCCGCATCAAAAAATGTATAGAGCTCACAGCCCTCATATGGGTCGAGTAATTCTTCTAATTGATGCACACCAATTGTACCATTTGTACAAAGGATTGTAACATCTTCACTCAGAATAGGTTCAATTTGAAGCTTATCCGAACGGCCTTCCACGATTAAACATTTCCCTTCGAACATAACGCCACCCCCATTTAGACAGTTATCTACTACAGCATACCATTTGAATAACCGAATTTCATACTATTGCATCGCAATTTCTGGCGTTTCCATGATAACTTATTGAGCTAGCAATTCCTATGATGCGCCGAAAAACTGTAGCATGATATAATAAAAAACGCCGGCAAATTTTCCGACGTTTTTCTATTACAGGCTTGTTTATTCTGCAATCAATTTTTCGTATTGCTCAGCTGTCATAAGGTTTTCAATCTCTGATGCATCAGCAGGCTCTACAACGATCATCCATGCTTTTTCATATGGTGATTCATTTACGAATTCTGGGCTATCTTCTAAGTCTGCATTTACTTCAACTACAGTACCTGAAATTGGTGCGTAAAGTTCAGAAACAGTTTTTACTGATTCTACACTTCCGAATGGATCATCTGTTTTAATTTCATCGCCAACTTGTGGAAGCTCAACGAAAACGATATCTCCTAGTTCTGATTGTGCGAAGTGAGAAATACCGATACGTACTTTACCATCTTCTAATTTTACCCATTCGTGTTCTTCAGAGTAACGTAAGTCTTTAGGTGTGCTCATGCCAAAAACCCCTCCATAAATATGTAATATATTCACTATCAGTGTGCCATACTTCTATCATAAAAACAAGGATAAAAGCAGTTATTTCCAAGCTTGCTCAAATTCTGTTTCTTTAAAACCTAACGTTACTTTTTTTCCATCTGTCACGATTGGTCGTTTCATTAGCATACCATCTGACGCAAGCAGTGTAAGTTGCTCATCTTCCGGCATTTCCGCCAATTTATCCTTCAATCCAAGTTCACGGTATTTCATGCCAGAAGTGTTAAAAAACTTCTTCAGTGGTAACCCGCTCGCTTGCCAATATTGCTTTAATTGTTCTTTCGTAGGTGCTTGTTCAACGATGTGTACCTCTTCGTATGAAACGCCATTGTCGTTTAACCACTTCTGTGCTTTTTTACAAGTTGTACATTTAGGATAATGGATAAATTGAATCATATTTGTAGGCTCCTCTACTATCATTTTCTGTAGTATACCATCATAACTAGTATGTGCCAAAATGAAACAATTATAATTGTTTGAGTGCCTGACACCAGTGGATTTCAGAATTGTTTCGGTGCCTGGCACTTCCGCGGGCAAATTGTGTAAGTGCCTGGCACCAAAACAGACTGTAGATTAAGGTATCTACAGTCTGTTCATAGCTAGTATTAGACGATGAATTTTTCAGCTTCGATAAGTTTAACTGAAGCTTCACGTTTTTTAGCAATAAGGTTATAAGGGTTGTTGCGAGTCAGTTTGCGAAGCGCTGACAATGTCATCCGTGCAGCATCTCCATCTGCTGAAGCAAGAATCGTATCCTTTGCCTCTTTTTCAATTTCTGCAAATGCTTCTTGGCAGAAAATTTGCGTGTAAAGTAATTTTTGTTGTGATTTTTCTGCACCCTCACGTGCAATCGCTTTGTCTGTACGTAACACAGCAGACTCCATAGCGAATAGTTGGTTTGCAATATTCGCGATATTTACCAATACTTCTTGCTCTTGGTCAAGCTTCGCACCGTAGCGTTGTGCTGCCATACCTGCTGCTAACACAGCGATCTTCTTAGCATTTTTCACAAGATATTTTTCTTGTGCTAGTGGTTCTGTACCTACTTCTTCTGGCATCATCATCAGCAATTCTTGTTGTAAATTTTGTGCAACTTGCAATAATGGCAATTCGCCTTTTAATGCTTTTTTCATAAATGTGCCAGGCACAATCATGCGGTTAATTTCATTTGTTCCTTCGAAAATGCGGTTAATTCGAGAGTCGCGATAAATGCGCTCTACCTCATATTCTGCCATAAAGCCATAGCCACCATGTAATTGTACCGCTTCATCAGCAATATAATCCAATGTTTCTGACCCAAACACTTTCGCAATCGAACATTCAATTGCATATTCTGCTATTGCATTGGCAATGACTTTCCCTTGCTTTTGTTCTTCAGGGCTTAATTGGCTTAGACGATCTTCGAATAATCCCACTGTACGATAATTTAATGATTCTGACGCATATAATTGAGACGCCATAGTCGATAGCTTTTCTTTTGTTAGGTTGAAATCAGAAAGCTTTGTTTTAAATTGTTGACGTTGGTTCGTATATTGAATCGCTAGCTCTAATGCACGTTTTGAGCCACCGATTGTACCGACACCTAATTTATAGCGACCGATATTTAAAATGTTAAAGGCAATGACGTGTCCACGACCTACTTCACCAAGCAGATTTTCAACAGGTACTTCTGCATCTTCAAGCACTAATGTACGAGTTGATGAAGATTTAATACCCATTTTCTTTTCTTCTGGCCCAACAGAAACACCATTATATGCACGTTCTACGATAAATGCCGAGAATTTATCGCCATCGATTTTTGCATACACTACAAATACGTCAGCAAATCCAGCATTTGTAATCCATTGTTTTTCACCATTTAAAACATAATGAGTACCAGCAGCATTTAGCTTGGCAGTCGTTTTAGCACCTAATGCATCTGAACCCGAACCTGGCTCTGTTAAAGCATACGCTGCAATTAACTCACCTGAAGCAAGCTTTGGTAAATACTTTTGCTTTTGCTCTTCGTTCCCAAAAAGCACGATTGGTAATGAACCAATCCCCACATGCGCACCATGTGTAATCGAGAAACCACCTGCTACAGACATTTTTTCTGCGATTAATGCCGAAGAAACTTTATCTAAACCAAGACCTTCATATTCTTCCGGTACATCCGCCGCTAATAGGCCTAGCTCACCAGCAGTTTTTAGTAAACGTACGGAATGTTCGAACTCATGATGTTCTAAGTTTTCAACGACAGGTAATACTTCATTCGCAACGTACTCTTCCGTTGTTTTGGCGATCATTTTTTGCTCATCTGTAAAATCTTCAGGTGTAAATACGCGATCTAACGCCACGTCCTCAATAATAAATCCGCCGCCTTTAATGATATCTGTAGTTTTTTCTGTCATGTCCAATTCCTCCTTATTTTTCGGTGCCAGGCACGCATACAATTCGCAATTCTTAAACAATTAATTTTTACACAATTTATAGAATCTCAAATACCCCAGCAGCGCCCATACCGCCGCCGATACACATTGTGACAACTCCGTATTTTTTACCTTGACGTTTCAGCTCATGAATAAGTTTTAATGTTAAAATTGCACCGGTTGCGCCAAGTGGATGTCCTAATGCAATTGCGCCACCATTGACATTAACCTTCTCTTGGTCGATGCCTAAATGACGTACAACTTGTAAAGACTGCGAAGCAAATGCTTCGTTAATTTCCCACAAATCGATATCCTCTATAGATAAACCTGCAATTTCAAGTGCTTTCGGTACTGCAACGATTGGACCGATGCCCATCACTTCTGGAGGAACACCGCCCACCGCAAAGCCTAAAAACTTCGCCATTGGTGTCATCCCTTGCTTTTCAGCTTCCTCACGATCCATCACCAAAACTGTTGCTGCACCATCAGAAGTTTGTGAAGCGTTACCTGCTGTCACACTACCTTTTACATGAAAGGCAGGACGAAGTTTCGCTAAACCTTCTACAGATGTGCCAGGGCGGACCCCCTCATCCATACTGAAAGTAAATTTTTTCACCTGTAGTTTATTATTAGCATCCACATAATGTTGTTCTACTTCAATTGGGACGATTTCATCATTAAATTTGCCTTCTTGAATTGCTTTTTCTGCAAGCACATGCGAGCGTACCGCAAATGCATCTTGATCTTCACGGCTAACATTATACTGTCGTGCGACTTCCTCGGCTGTATGTCCCATCCCCATATAATATTGAGGGGCTGTTTCAGCTAATGTTGGATTTAAGCGTGGTGTATTTCCTACCATTGGTACCATACTCATAGACTCAACACCGCCAGCAAGAATTGCCTTTGAATGACCAAGCATAATCCGTTCAGCTGCATACGCTATTGCCTGTAAACCCGATGAACAAAAACGGTTAATAGTCAAAGCAGGTGTCGTATCTGGCAGCCCTGCAAGCGCACCAATGCTACGTGCTACATTCATGCCTTGCTCTGCTTCAGGCATCGCACACCCTAAAATTAAGTCATCAATAGGACCTTCATAGCCCGCTCTTTTCAATGTCTCTTTGACAACTGCTGCTCCAAAATCATCTGGTCTTACTGTTGCTAATGAACCTTTTTTCGCTTTTCCAATAGGAGTTCGTGCTCCTGCTACAATAACGGCTTCACGCATCGTCTAAATCCCCCTTTGTTTCATGTGCAAATATAGTCATCTATCTAATTAGTTACGAAGTGGTTTGCCCTTTAACAACATATGTTGCATTCTTTGCTGCGATAGTGGATCTGCTACCAAACTTAAGAATGCTTCACGTTCTAAGTTTAATAGATATTGTTCATCTACTAATGTGCCGTATGGTACTTTTCCACCTGCGATAACATACGCTAACTTCTTGGCAATTTTTAAATCATGTTCACTGATGAAGCCTGATTCAAACATCCCTTGAGCACCGATTAGTAACGTACCGTAACCTGATGCACCGACAACAGGAACTTTTGTTGGCACCGGAGGTTGGTAGCCTGCCTCATAGAGTGCCAAAGCAGCCTGCTTTGCATCATAAATTTGGTGATCTGCATTGACTGAAATACCATCTGCAAAGTTTAGGAAGTTATTGTCTCGTGCTTCCTCACCTGAAGTTGATACTTTCGCCATGGCAATTGTTTCAAATACTTTATTGGCAATCTGTTGATAATCTACTTCCACACCATGCGGTAAACCTTTTAAGAATTTTTGGTAAAGTGCTTTGTTACCGCCACCCCCAGGAATTAAGCCAACACCGACTTCTACTAAGCCCATATAAGTTTCCATCGTCGCTTGGATATGTGCAGCAGGTAAGCATACTTCTGCGCCCCCACCTAATGTCATAGCGAACGGTGCAGCGACAACTGGTTTTCTTGAATATTTTATTTTTTGCATAGCATCTTGGAATGCTTTAATAACAAAATCTAATTCGAAAATGTTATCATCCTGTGCTTCTACTAAAATCATGCCTAAGTTCGCTCCGACACAGAAGTTTTTACCTTGGTTTCCGATTACCAAGCCTTTATAATTTGCTTCTACTTCGTCTATTGCGTAGTTAATCATTTGAATAATATCTAAACCGATGGCATTGGATTGGGAATGGAACTCTAGTAACGCAATACCGTCACCCAAATCTATTAGGCTAGCACCACTATTGGACTTAATAACACCATGTTTTTTCTTATAACGCTTTAAGTTAATTTCTTTTTCATTCACTGGAACTTTCACGTATTGTGAACCGTTATAATATGCTACATCACCGTCTATTTCTGAATAGAATGTAGTAAAGCCCTGTGCTAACATATCTTTCACAAATAGTGGAACTTCTCGACCTTCTGCCTCCATTTTCGCAACAGATTCTGTTACACCAATGGCATCCCAAATTTCAAATGGACCTTGCTGCCAGCCGAATCCCCACTTCATGGCATTGTCTATTGCGACGATATCATCAGCAATTTCACCATGTAACTGTGCAGAGTAAATTAGTGTAGGTGCAAAAATCCCCCATAATAGCTCACCTGTGCGGTCTTTCGCATATGTTAATGCTTTCACTTTGTTCGCTAATCCGCGCGTTTGTTTCGCCATTTCAATTGAAGGAGTTTGTAATTTTTTCGCGGGACTATATGCTAATGTAGTTGGATCAATTTCTAAAATTTCTTTCCCTTGCTTTTGGAAGAAACCTTGACCAGACTTTGCACCTAGCCAGCCGTTTGTCACCATTTTTTGTAGAAACTCAGGTACTGCAAATACTTGCTGTTCCTCTCCTGTCGTTTGGTCATATACATTTTTTGCCACATGAATAAATGTATCTAAGCCAACAACATCTAATGTACGGAAGGTAGCTGATTTTGGGCGACCAATGAGCGGCCCTGTCACTGAATCTACCTCTCCGACTGAATAACCACCTTGCATCATTTGCTGTAAAGTAATTAACAGACCGTATGTGCCGATGCGATTGGCAATAAAGTTTGGTGTATCCTTAGCCAATACAACACCTTTCCCAAGAATGTCCTCACCAAATTTTTTCATAAAGTCAACAACGTCTGGTGCAGTTGTCGTTGCCGGGATTACTTCAAGTAATTTTAAATAGCGTGGAGGGTTGAAGAAGTGTGTCCCTAAAAAATGTTGTTGGAAATCTTCTGAACGTCCTTCAGCCATCGCATTAATGCTAATGCCCGATGTATTAGAACTGATTATTGTACCTGGCGTACGAACAGCATCAATTTTTTCATACAAGCTTTGTTTAATCGCTAGATTTTCTACGACAACTTCAATAATCCAATCGACATCTTTCAGTTTGTCTAAATCGTCTTCAAAATTCCCCACCGTTAGAAGCGATAAGTTTTTCTTAGAAGTAAGTGGTGCTGGTTTTTGCTTTAATAACTTTTGAAGAGCTCCATTTACAAAGCGGTTTCTTACAGCTGGATGTGCTAACGTAAGCCCCTTTGCTTCCTCCTCTTTCGTTAGTTCCTTCGGTGCAATGTCTAATAATAATGTTGGAATACCGATGTTTGCTAAATGTGCTGCAATGCCAGAACCCATTACCCCAGAACCTAGAACAGCCGCTTTTTTAATGTTGTAAGTCACAAGCAATTCCCCCTTATTCTCCCATTGAATGAATGACCATTCATTTTTTGGTCAAAAAAAATCAAAATTGTGCTTCGGCGTTTTTGTGCATAGATTTTGGCCCATATAGCCTGAATGCGAAGTTTTCACACTAGCATCGCTCAAAATCTGTGACAGTCGCTAAACACTTATTTTCACTCAATTCACTTTCTTAAATTACGAGAAATGTCTTCCACTGAATGAAAATAAAACTACTTTTTCTGTTTTTAGTGTAGATTATTTTGTCTAAATTAGCAATCTTTTTTCTATAATTATTTTTGCGATATACAACTTTTTTTGTTTTTTACGAGCGAAAACAAGACAATAAGTAGCTTCCACATATCCCAAACAGATAACTTTCAGGTTGAAGAGAAAATGTGTAAAATGGAAAGCAAGGAGAGTGATTTACTAATGAAAACAATAACAACTGCAGAGCAATTTAATGAGCTTATTGCTGGTGAACAAAAAGTACTTGTAAAATTTTATGCTGGCTGGTGCCCAGATTGCACACGTATGAATATGTTCATCGATCCAATTATTGAAGAGTACAACCAATTTGATTGGTATGAGCTTAACCGTGACGAGCTACCTGAAATCGCTGATAAATACGATGTAATGGGTATTCCAAGTTTATTAATTTTCCAAAACGGTGAAAAATTAGCCCACTTACATAGTGCGAACGCTAAAACACCTCAACAAGTTACAGAGTTTTTAGCTGCTCAACAATAATACATCGTAACAAACGTAAAAATAGTATGCTGGGTATCCCTTGGCATACTATTTTTTCTTCTATATCAATCAAAAACAAACACCTTATTAAAAACACGTACATAATAAAGCGTATTTTGGAAGGGAGATAATAATGAAACAGCATTTGTCATTACAAGGCACATCACAATACGATACATCCATCGCAGCTCATTATCGTAACTCTGCCTGTGGACCGACAACAGTCCATGTCATCCTAAAGTACTTTGATCCTTTAGCTCCATCGGTAAATGACCTTTACCAAATCCTAGGTAGCACCAAAGTTGGTTTGTTTAAATGGCGTTTAATTACTAACCTTCGAAAGCTGTTACCAACATGGGATATACGCAATTGCACATTAAAAGAGGCGCTGCAAGAAATTGACGCAGGTCGCCCCGTAGCAATGCGCTTTGACCGTTATTTTAGCCTACAATGGTTTGATAAAAAATCAACCTTTGCCTACCATTGGGTACCACTTATTGGCTATGAAGTGCAAGCTGATAAGCTATTGTTAATTTTCCACGATAACGGAGGAAACAATCGCGACAGTCAAATCCGTAGTGCTCTATTTCATCAAAATAAAAACGTGTTACGCTTCGTTAAAATAGCGCCTAACTAAGGGCATACAATGAACGTGCTTGCTTCGCAATAAGTGTAAAGCCACGTTCCTCTATTGCATTAATTGTCTGGTGCTCATAGTTTGGTACTGCTAAATGGGCAAAGTCCGCTTCAATCTGTACATTCGTTTGTATCGTTGCAAGTTCGTGTGATAACTTCAACATATCCAGATTGTCTTTAATTTTGGTACGCTGACCAGGCTTTAAGTCCTCTAAGGAAGCGATCACATTATCAATCGAGCCATACATTTGTATAAGTGTCAGTGCCTGCTTAGGCCCAATTCCTTTAACTCCTGGGTAGCCATCACTCGTATCCCCCATAAACGCTTTTACTTGCGCAAATTGAATTGGCTCTATACCATATTCTTCTTTAAAGCGTGTATGTGTATAAAGATCATATTCAGTGTAACCTTTTTTTGTAAAAGCAATTTGCGTTGTCGGCGTGAGCAATTGTAATAAATCCTTATCCCCACTAATAACCGTAATATCAGCTTCATCCTGCCACTTCGTAATCATCGAGCCGATTACATCATCCGCCTCCATACCGACAACGCCAAAATTTTGCCATCCGATATGTTGAGCTAAATTTTTAGCCATATCAAATTGAGGAAGCATTTCCTCTGGCGGTGCTGGGCGGTTAGCTTTATAGCCATCATATAATTCATTGCGGAATGTTTGTGCCCCCATATCCCAGCAAATAGCTAAATGTGTTGGTTGCATAATAGATTGCGCCGTCAACACATGGCGCACAAATCCTTGCGCACCATTCGTTGGTGTGCCGTCCTTTAATCGAATAAAATGCCCCATTGCTGCTGATGCAAAAAAAGAACGAAATAACAACGCCATACCATCAACAATGAGTAATTTTGGTTTTGTAGTCATAATAAAAATCCTCTCTTATCTATTATTCTATTATAACAGTTTAAGGTGTCAGGCACCCAAACAATTTAGATGTGCCCGCAGAAAGCGTCCACCCGTAGCAAAACAGACTATGGAGTAGCTCCATAGCCTGCCTTTTCTTTCCTTGATATACGATTGCGATGATCCAATTGAATGCCAGTTAGCCATTGCAAAAATGCAGTAACCCCCGTTTTCACCGTTTCTAAGCGAAGTTCATTTTGTTTTGGATCAGGATAAATAAAGTCAATATGACGTACACCTTCATTTTCACCAATGAGCTTTAAAATATCAAATAATTCATAGGCCGTTAATCCACCAGGTGTAGCAGCAGGTACATCTGGGGCAAACGTAATATCCAATGCATCTAAATCCACGGATACATAAATTCTATCTACCTCATACATAAGCTGACGTAGCATTTCACGGATAGTCAACTGGATACCATCACGTCGCATCTGCTTTAACGTAATCATATGAATTCCTTGTTCACGAGCATAATAAATCATTTCTGGTGAATTAAAAAAGCCATGCAAGCCTACGTTATAAATATGTTTCCCTTCTACAACGCCTGATGCGATTAGTTGATGAATCGGTGAATTCATAGCTAAACCTATATCTTCTTGATTTCTTGCATCTAAATGCGTATCAAGTTGAATAATGCCAATTCGCTCATTCGGAAAAGCATTTTTAATCCCTCTTAATGAACAAGCCGTGATTGCATGGTCACCACCAATCAGGCAAGTGAAGCTTTTTTGATAAGCGATACTTAAGTTTTCAGCAGCTGCCTCAATAGCAGATTCCGAAAGCATACGATTGGTCGAGTCGATTGCCACGTCTCCAATATCAACAATTGCTAATGAACGCAAATCTACTTGTTCATCTAAATTATAGGATTGAAAGCTCGACCACGCTTTCCGAAAAGCAGTAGGATACTGTGCTTTTTTCATTGGATCGCTCGCATAAGATAATAAGGCGCCATAGACAATAATATCTACATCATTTGCATGTGGGTTTTGCTTTTGCTTAATCCACTGATGCATGCCTGAGCCGTTTTCTTGTTTCCATTGCCATTCAGGTTGGATAAACATCTTAACCTACCACCTTCACACCTTTTTTCCAAACCTTTTTCACATGATTTACACCAAAAATATAATGTAACTTTTGATGATTATGGACATCCCACAGCACTAAATCAGCTTGTTTTCCAATTTCGATAGAGCCTACGTAATCTTCAATTTGCAATGCACAAGCCGCATTATAGGTAGCAGCACATAAGCTTTCTGCCGGCGTCATTTTCATTGTGATGCATGCTAAGTTCATAACAAGTGGCAGCGAAATTGTTGGCGAAGAACCTGGATTACAATCAGTCGAAATCGCTACAGGTACACCTGCGTCAATAATAGCTCGGGCACGTGCTGGTTTTTCACCTAAATATAATGCTGTTGCTGGTAATAAGCATGCAATTACGCCCGATTTAGCAAGTTCTTCAATACCTTCATCCGACACTTTTAATAAATGCTCAGCAGAAATAGCACCTACTCTTGCCGCAACATGCGCACCTTGATTTTCTTCAATTTCATCGGCATGTATTTTAGGTATAAGCCCACGTGCCTTGCCAGCCAATAAAATACGTTCTGCTTGCTCGGGTGTAAAGACATCGACTTCACAAAATACATCAATGAATTTTGCAAGCTTTTCTTCCACCACCGCAGGAATCATCTCATTAATAACTAAGTTAACAAAGTGCTCTGGGTTTTCTCGATATTCTTCTGGTACTGCATGTGCGCCCATAAAGGTCGGCACAATGTCCATCGGATGCTTATTTTGCAATCGTTGCATAACCCGTAATTGTTTTAACTCGTTTTCTAAGTCTAAGCCATAGCCACTTTTACTTTCTAACGTCGTAACACCATGTTGTAAAAATAAGTCCAAGCGTCTCGTCGTCTGATTGAAAATATGTTCTTCTGTCAACGAGCGCATTTTTCGGGTTGTTGCATGGATGCCTCCCCCAGCATTCATAATGTCCATATAGCTCGCGCCTTCTAAACGCATCTCAAATTCATGTTCACGACTTCCACCAAAAACAACATGGGTATGGGGATCAATCAAACCGGGCGTGACAATTTTCCCTGTAGCATCCACAATCTCCGCTTCCTCTGCACGGGGTAAATATTTTAGTATCATTTCTCGTGTTGTACCAAGATCTTGAATCACACCATCTTCAAGCCAAACACTTCCGCCTTCAATAATAGCAAGCTCTCGCATTTCTTCTCGTACTCGCGGTCCTTTCTTGTCACTCGCAAGTGTTACTAATTGAGAAATATTTTGAATCCAAATTGGCTTTTGTTGCTTGTCCTTCATCCCTAACTCCCCTTTGTCTATGTATAACCCTGTCCGTTAAATGCACTTTTCATTACTATGATTCCTTCACTAAAATCGTGAACACGCATAGTCATTCTAAAGCAGTCCTATAGTAAGGTACTTACATCTTCGTCACGCCCCGCGCAATTCCCTCTTATTGTCTTAAAATTTCTATAAAACCTAACATCCAGCGAGTTAGTTTCAGCACGCTTAATGACCACGTAGAGTAGAGGCTAAATTTTGAACCAAGCCAAATAAAAAAGCAATAACACTCTATTCAGAAATGTTATTGCTTACATAGCATTGCTACCTCATACATGGAATAGCTTTGGAAATCATAGTCTCTTTGCAATTCTTGATAATATTGCAAAAGCTCCTCAAGCATCGCTAAATTTTTATCAATATGTCTTCCAAAATTATGCGGATGCCACCACAAATGATAAAAAGCCCCTTCCTTCGCAGCAGCAAGCATCCCTTCTTTGATTCGTTGTATCTTGCGATGCTCAAATGCACGTAAAATACTACTATAAGGCCTTAAAAATGCACTTGCTCGAACATTAATAAAGGCATCCTCTGTCATTTCTTCTAATCGGACCATATGATTGCCCGTTATATTAACATAGCTATCCAGCCATTTCATCGCACCTAATGATAGTCGATTTTTTGTTGTGAACTTTTTCGGATTGTATAAATCATGACGTTCATTTCCTCTATAGCAAACATATCCTGCTTGCTGACACGCCGCAAAATAGTTGTCGTTTACTTGATTACGTGGAAAAACAATCGACTTCATCGGTGCAATATATCCTTCACAAATCATGGCCATCGCTTGTAAATCCGATTCAAAATCCGATTCTATTTGTCCACTCTCTAAACAATAATAATGCGAAAACGTATGACTACCAATTTCCTGATAAGGTGTTTGAATAATTTGTTCTATTAACGATTTGCCAAAGTGTAAAAGATCTTCTTGCTCATTTTCACCTACTTTTGCAAGCTGTGAATGTGCGGCATATTTCATTTGCTCGTACTTCACTGGAATGCCTCGCAAGTAGTGCGCCATTTCTCCTTTCGATTCAGCAAATAATAAGCCTACAGTAGCCCATGTTGCATGAATTTCATATTCCTTAAACAGCATTAGAATTTTAGGTAGGGCCTGACGTACTCCATATAAGTTTTTATTATATTGCCCATGCCTAAATACATCATGGACACCCCAATTTAGCTCAAAGTCCAATGAAATAACAAAACCACCATGATTGACTTTGCTTGCTATTTTCTCCACTTTTGCACGCCCAATAACAACGCACTTATTCTCGAATGTGCGATGTAACCAGAATATACGTTTACAACTTGTCCACCAAAACTCAATTTAAATTGACGAACCGTTTCGATATCTGTTAGCTCACCCATATCATATAAAACGAACCCTTGCTGTTTTAAATACATGAAATTGTGCCATAACAAGAAACGATTCGCATAGCGCATAGGACGTTTTAAATGTGTAGGTAATGTGCAAGCATGACAGGTTGCTACATAATAGGACATCGCTTTTTGTGCATGGACAATATCCAGTCGATAGCATAAGGTTTGTCCACAAATACTTCGCACCTCTGACAATAACAAAGCATGTTGTTGATTTAACAGCATGATTGCTTCCATTTGAGGCTTATTTATTTGGTCGATTTTTTTCCTTTTGGCAAACTCATTATAAAACTGTTGAAATGCTCGTAAATTTTCCTCCGAAGGCTCTTTATATAAGAAAACTTGATAGGACTCTTCTTGTGCACGACGCAATAGTTTCCGAGTGTTTTTCGACAGTGCGCTCAACATCGTGTACTCATGATCTGTTAATCGAATATGAACCGCTTCACGCTTAATCAACTTACGACTTGGAACAAGTGAATGTGTGTGACAAACTAACTTCATCGGCTTTCTAGTATTTGCTAGCTTTTCTGCAAAGTAAATATGCTGCATCGCGATATTCCATCGCTTACTTCTAATGGATAGAATGAACATCGCCCCCACTCTCTGTGTAATTTTCTACATGATTGCGCTCATAACGAGCACATTTAAAATGCTTCATTCGAGAAATACGTTTATAGCCTATTTGTTGTAGACGTTTTCGCTTACGCCATTGCCAAAAACTTGCCGTTATCCACAGTGTTTTATCTGGTTTTACTTTTTGAATATATGCTGTGATAATGTCGATATTTTTATAGAGATCATAAGTTAAAAAATAGGTTTGCTTTGGCAACGGTTCAACAATTTGCAATGCATCCACACGTAAATTTTCCGTATGTAAAGCAAAAGCAGGCTTACTCGTTTGGGCAAAGGAATCTTTATAGATGGTATATCCCTTAGATAATAAGGAAATAAGCGCTTCCTGATCGATTTGTATCGCCTCTTGAATCGTCATTTCTTCAAACAACTCTCCTACTGGTTGCTGTGGTATTACCCGATCGTTTGGGGATAACTCGTACAATTCCACGCGCTTTAAACGAACAAACTTTTCAACGAATTGTTGTCCATATTCTAGCCAATCTTTCCCTTTCCCATACTTTACTAAATAGCGTAAATGACCAAGCGTATGACGTGTCCATTTGACAACGCGTTGATTACTGCGCAACATTTCCTTTATGCGTTCCTTCCATACTAATCGTCTAAATAATAACTTGGCACGCTTCGTGTTACTACTCACCGCTAGCCGCCTTGTAAAATCAATGCCAGAACGCCACGCTAATTTAGAGGGCTCATAACCAGCACTCATATCGTACAAAAGATAGTTTTCTGTAAAAATACGTTTTATTGTGGATTGATTCAGTAAGTGGTCTACTCCAAAACTTGTAAAGTTTGGCTCATAACCGCTTGCATACGTTACATAACGTCCCCGACAACAAATACCGTAATTAAAAGCGAGCCATTGATTGTCAAAAGCAAGAGCATCTACCTCTACTTGCATTGCTTCTCCTTTCAGGAGCATAAGCCTTTCAAAGAAATCTTTTTTCTTTCCTACCGTAAACCCACTAGTATCTATTTTTTTTACCCAACATCTATCGTATAACTGAAACAATCCTCTTAGGTCTTCTTGTACGGGGGATTTCTTGCGCAAATAGCCAAGTGTTCGCAGCTTATTTTTCCGAAGTTTGACATCATGCATTTTTTCTCTTTCCTTAAAATAGCTATCGAAATCAACTTCGCTAAAGGCGAGATACGGTGTGACATCTCGAAAAATACGAAGTTGTAATTGCTTTTCAACAAAATACTGTTCGATTACTTTGGATGATTCTTTACTTTCTAGTAATCCATGAAAAGAAAATAATACGTGGCGGTGCTTTTTCATAAGTTCATCAAATACGAACGTAATGGCAGAAAGTTGCCACTCTTTCCTTGCGACGATTCCTGTATAATGAGCTATTTTTTCACCTGTAAAAGCATATATGCGCACTCCCCAAAGCATTTTTACCGTAAATGGCAAAAACGCTATAATATCCTCATCCTTTTGAACAGCATATAGCTCCACTCGTTCTTTTCTTCCTATCGTAATCCACCAGTTATAAAACCATGCATATTCAATAAATGGATTATCATTTTGTTCATGCGCTAAAATGTCATCCCATATCTCCTTATAAAGCACAAGTTCATCGTCCGTTCGAATGCGAAGTAATTGCAATTTAATCACCCTTCTTAGCAAACTTTGAAATAGCTTGTTCATAAATATCGAGCGTCTTTTGATACATAGGCAAAAACGTAAAGTTTCGTAAAAAACGGCGTTCGCTTGCATCGCCCATTTTTACGCAAAGTGTTTTATCTGTTAAAAGCTGTTTTAGTTTTTTTATTAATAGACTCTGATTTTCATCGTCACGAGGAATTAAAAATCCATTTTCACCATCAGTCACTAACTCATTCACTCCACCAACATCCGTCGCAATAATGGGAAGCCCAGCTCTCATCGCTTCAATAATTGAAATAGGCAGGCCCTCCCAGTCGGATAACAAAACAAAAATTTGACTTTCAGCAAGTAATGTTGTGACATCCAATTGATTGCCTAAAAAGGTCACTCTCTCTGATAACCCTTTGTCTTTCACATAATTTTCTAATGGCAGACGTAAAGAACCATCCCCAATAAATTGAAGATGCCAAGGGATGTCACGTAACGCCAACAAAGCTTCTAGTAATTGATCCTGTCTTTTCGGTATCTCAAAGCGAGCAACCATAACAAGTTGAGGCTGCTCACTCCATACTCTATTTGGTGCCATTACGCTTTCTAAATGTTCTATACCATTGTGAATGGTCTGCATTTTATGAGCGGGTGCGATTCCCTTCGTTAGCGCTAACTTGCGATCATAATCAGAAACGGTAATAATTTTTGTTGTGAGTGGTTGGACAGTTTTTTCAAGCTGACGATACATTAATTGTTTTTTGGGCGGCACTCCCTCTGTAAAGCTCCAGCTATGCGCAGTAAAAATTGTTGGAATACGTAAAAGACGACCTGCAACACGTCCAATTGCACCCGCTTTAGAAGAATGTGCCGCAATTATGTCAGGCTGCATTTTTTTAAATGCTGCTCGTAATTGCCAAAGCGCTTGCATATCTTTTGTCAGATGAATTGCTCGCTGCATGGCTGGGATACTGATAACTTCAATTTGCGCCTCTTGTAAGCGCCATAATGATGCATCATAACTCCCTGTCACAATCGTCACTTCATGGGCATCTTGCTTTAATTTTATAGCAAGCGCCTCGACATGCTTTTGAGCGCCACCTACCTTATCCATACGTGTGATTAGTTGAACAATCTTCAGTATCCTCCACCTCCTGCTTTCAATAAGCACCTGTTCTAGCTAGCACGACATAAAGCGTTTTTACAACAATTTTTACATCCATCCAAAAAGTTACATGGTCCACATAGTGAATGTCATATGTGATTTTTTGTCCATGCGATATATTAGAGCGACCGTTAATTTGGGCAAGCCCTGTTAAACCTGGCTTTACTTCCAAACGACGTGCTTGTAATGCGCTATAGCTATTTGTAATTGCAGGAATTTCAGGCCTGGGCCCAACAATACTCATATCACCTTTTAATACGTTTAAAAGCTGTGGAATTTCATCAATACTTAACTTACGAAGGACTGCACCGATTTTTGTAATGCGCGTATCTTGGTCAGTTTTAAAATAGAAATCATCTGGTATACCATCTGTACATATCACAGGCATGTTGACAGGTGTTGCCTGTATGGACATGGTTCTTAATTTCCATATGATAAAACGTTGATGATCATATCCCGTTCGAATTTGTTTGAAAAAGATGGGGCGCCCTGTCGTAATGAGTAATAGGAGGAAAATAGCTATCATAAGAGGAATTGTTAAAAACAATAAAACAAGTGCCCCTACTATATCAAAAATTCGTTTTCCATACTGACCGTAAAATGTGAGTGTCTCGGCTGTCTGTACGTGCAATACATCACCCTTTTTTATTTTTTTAGTGCTTAACTTTATATATTCATTTCGCCCATTTATAGAACTATTTCAGTCCAAGTAAATACTATGTAAAAATGACAAAAGGAATTACGCTAGAAAAACTTCTAGCATAATTCCTTTCATCATTAAATCTTTGAGGTGGATGGTTGACCATCAGACGAATGATCAATTTGTAGGTGACATTCAATTAGCACATTTCCTTTTAAAGCTTTACTAATCATACAAGTTTGTTCTGCTTTATGTGCTAATCGATTAATACGTCTTTCCTCACGCTCCGTGAGATGAGCTACTTTGACATTCGGTTTGTGGATAATTTTTTCATATGTAAAAACACCATCCGTTACATCGACAAATCCTTCTGCCTCCATTGATAATGCCACGACAGGAATTTTAGAATTTTCAAGTAAAGCAGCAAATGTAATTAAATAACAAGTTGCGGAAGCACCCAATAACATCTCATCCGGATTTGTTCCTATTCCTGGCCCATTCATTTCCCGAGGAATAGATACATTTGTTTTCAAATGAGCGGCTGATAAATTGCCTGTACCATTTCTTCCTTGTGACCAAGATAAATTCATACTAAACTGATGTTGCATATTGAATTTGCCCCCTTCAACTCTAAAACTTTAAATTATAATACAATGTTGAAAATGCCCATCCTGCCATATGAATGAATAACAGAATCCCTAATACTTGGGCAGTAGAAAACTGCGTACCAAGAATCACTAAAAGGAGTAGCAGATAAATGGAGATAATCGTTATTTTCCAACCAGTCGCCAGTGAATGAACTGTAATTTTTTCATATCTTTCATCTAGCCCATTTTTACGTGCAGCCATTCTACGTCCCCACCATAGTCCAAAAAGACCACCTGAAAGTCCTAATACAATACCAAGTAAGCCTAGCATTTGTTCCAAAGTCATCATTCATCACTACCTTCCTCAAAAATAAATACCTCTTCAATACTTAGTTGAAATGATTTTGCAATCTTATACGCCAGTTCTAAAGACGGATTATAACGACCATTCTCTATCGAAATAATCGTTTGTCTAGAAACACCTAATTTTTCGGATAGCTGTTCCTGTGTCCACCCAAAGGAAGCCCTTAGCTCCTTTATGCGTTGTTCCATTTTTCACCACCCCTATGTAAAGCTTACTTTACGTAAAGTGTACTTTACTTTCTTTATTTTGTAAAGCATCCTTTACATATCTTCCTTGAATTGCTTGCATTTTTCATTCCTACGGTTATTGCAACAAGCATTCGAAAACAGCATTCCTAATTTTATGGTAAAATAGAAAAAACATTTTTTTAGGAGAATTAATAATGACTTTAACAAAGCAACAAGCACTACAAGCACTAAATAAAAACAAATTTATCGGTTTTACGATTACGACAGGAAACATTATTATGAAAAAGGTAAATAAAACTGACTATAATATTTTTGTCTATGAAGAAGGTAGCGACAAACCATTACATTATGTAGGCTCCATTATGAACGTAATGGCAACGATGAGCGATAAAGCTTCAAATAAAGATTTTATTGTCGTTGAACAACTTCCAGAGGAAAAGGAACCCGAAGCGCCTGCTCAAGAACAAAAACCTGTTGACAAAGCAGTTATTAAAACAACTAATTTAGATGAAGAAAGCCGTGCAATTGCAGGCTATGAAGGACTCTATGAAATAACAGCAAGCGGGCGCATTATAACAGTGCGAGAAAATCGTCCACTCGCTCGTTGTAATGACGAATACGGTTTCCATATTGTCCGCCTAACAAAAGACGGCACAGCGTCCAATCATAATGTCTTCGAACTATGGAAGCAGACATTCCCAGAGCTTGAACAAACACACTTTAAAGGTGCCTTAAAAGCGAAATACGGCACAGGCTGTAAGCTAATTGACAAACCTGGCATTCACTTTTAATTTGATTTTTGCTAATGCACTACGTTAACAAAATATCACCTGCATGATAGCATGACAGTTACAATTAAAATTAGACAAGCTAAAAAATCCTTAGCATCCATAAAAGGTGCTAAGGATTTTTTGTTATATAAGTAAAGAAAGTATGGCGAGATGCCAAATATGTTCTAATGTATGCCCTTGTTTTAAAAAATACTTTCCCCACTTATCCTGTTGACGATATATTTTTTTCCATTTTAAAAATTGAGTTATCCATACACGTTCTACCTTTTGAAATCCTAATGCTGACAACTTCTTACGTTTCCGCCATTCAAACCAATTGGCAGACGTACAAATTGCTCGCCCTTCTCGTTGCACTTCCCCGACTATTATTGGGAGATTCGGTAGTTCATAATTTTTAATATATGTAGTATTCGGTGGCAACTCCTGTATAAATCCAATTGCTTCCTCATGAATCAATTGATCATGTCGCAAATAAGCGATTTCCTGTTTGGTTTGTCCGTACAGTTTATAGCCTTTAAAATAATGTATAAGAAGCTCGGAACGCTTATCGTGTTCCAGCACGGATTGGATATAGATTTCGTGAAAGTTCGATTTGTTATGACCTCGTTTTGTCTGTAAATAATAAATATGAAATAGCCGTCCACTAAACACCCTACATTTTAGCATTGAAAACCACTCGTGCAAAGTTGCCTTTGTCAACCAGTATCGCACTTCTCCTAATGTATTGCGTTTCCATTCAACAATTCTGCGATTTGCTTTTACTATTGTTAAAACCGTTTCATAGAGCACCAATGCATTTCGAAAAAGTCGTTCCCTAATTCCTGTCGTACTCATAATGAATTTTCTTGTAAAATCTAAATGAGTATACCATTCAAACTTATAAGGTTCGTAGCCACTGCCAAAATCGTAAAGATGTAAGTTTGTACTATGTGCTTGCAGCATATTTTCCTTCTCAATCAATCGTCCAGGTCCGAACATATTGAAATCCGGCTCATGCCCCATTGTGTGACAAAAGTTTCTACCTCGACAGCAAATATCTACTGTAAAGCCAATCCAAATATTTTCAAATTGCAAACGATGAACTTGTAAACCCAATACTGCATCTTGTTGTTTTGCAAGCTGTTCAATAAATGTCCGCGTCCGCTCTTTTGTAAATCCACTCGTATCTACTTTCTTTTGCCATCTTCTTTCGAACAACTGAAACATAGTATCTAAATTTCCATCCTCAACTTTTTGAAACATAAGTTGACCATATGCTTTTAATCGTTTCTCTCGACGATGAATACTTTTAAATTTACGCTTATGCTTCTTTAAAAAATCCGATAATTCAATTGCTCTAAAATCTATATAAGGTGTGACCACACGAAAAATTGAATGAGGCAATTGCCGTTCTAAAGTATACTTTTCTAAAATCTGAGAAGTATCCTTACTTTCCAGCAAACCATGGAACAAGAAAAGAACCCGTTTATATTGGTTTGTCAGTTCTTTTAATAAATATTGCACCACTCGCTCTTTCCAAATTTTCTCGGAAATCACCTCCATATAAGAAGCAAGTCCTTGTCCTAAAAAGCTAAATTGATGAATGCCACCAAATCGAATAGCATGAACAAATGGAAAAAACGCAATCGGCTCTCCACTATGCTCAACTACGTAAATTTCCACATTTTCTTCGCACCCAAGTATCGTCCACCACGTCGACACCCAACCATACTCTATAAATGGATTATCGTTTTTTTCACGTTCAAGTATTTCAGACCAAGTTTCCTTATACGACTCAAGCTCGTCAATCGTTGTCACGAGTCTATACTCTAGCACGTGTGTAGTCACTCCTTTTTGCCTTCAATAACAAAGCATCACGTTCTTTGCCAAACGCTTATTTTCTAGTGTTACACTTCGCATCCTATTTCAGCACTTAGTAGCCACTATATTCATATAAGAACAAAATTAGAACAACTAGCACGGTCCTTGACCATAATCCAATGAATGAAAGAGACTGGGACAAAAGCGAAAAAGTGTTAGATTAACTACAATCAATCTAACACTTTTTGCTATGTCGTTGATGGCTGTTACCGTCAACTAGTTACTCTTTCCGCTTTCCTACAAAAATCCATATCAAGAGCACTATGCTATACAGTATAGGCATATAAAATAAACTTCCTGCATCCACTCCATTTTTGACAGCAATGCCGATAAAAGCCCAAATAATAACTAGTGGAAACACAACATCTACTTCTACAGTGCGTATATAAATGGCAAGACATGTAGCGACAAAGAGCAATAAATTTGCCCACCATATTTCAGAAATACCAAAACCATTCCATTGATAATATTTTAGTACAAAACTAATATTTGCCATTAAGGCTACACTAATCCAGCCTAAATAAATCGAGAATGGTAATCTTCCTGCAAAACGAGTATCCCCTTTTGGATAACTACTGTATATCAAGATTAAGCTTATAAGGAGACCTACCATCATTACAATGGATAATACGAAATATGCATAATGCCAACATAAAAGCCACGCAATATTAAACAAACACGTTAATGTAACTAGATTGATAATGGCGGTCTCCTGATTTTCTGCTTTCGAAAATAGATGAAGAAAAATCCATATACCCAAAACAATATAAATCACAATCCAAATGGCAAAAACATAGCCTGCTGGTGTGAAAAGCACTTCTAATTGATTGGATATTTCCGCTGTTGTTTTGCCATTAATACCAATTGTACTTGCTAAACCATTGATAATAATCATTGCTATATAACTTAACAGTGCAACCCATTTCATAGCCATCCCTCCTTATTTTTATCTATATAAGTTACTATATAGCCTTTTAATTATTGATATACATGTTTCCTTTAAAAACACGCTCTCCCCTTTTATACCTGTAGTGGCTACTTTTAAAACAGTCCATGATGAACAGAGACCGCTCGTTTCTACTCAAGGACATAAAAAAATAGAATGATCTACAGTTGGAGATCGTTCTATCTTAGTGAAAAATTTATCAGTATATGTGTTCTCTACAAATGCATGGCTGTCTGATATAAACTATCGGCTGTACTGGCAACAGTGCGTGTTTCGTTCCCAATAGAGCCAATTACCTTTTCTAAATTTTTTACATCCGTTTCTACCTGTACAATACATCGCTCATTTTCCACAATAGCTTGTAGGATATCGTGAAATTTCGATTGTGTTTCAACAGCAGCCTCCACACCATCTGCCACGCTTTCTTCAATACGATCAATCATTTCAACCGCACGCATCGTTAAAGTAGTAGATGTTTGAACAAGCTTCGTAATTTCCTCGACAGATTGTTTTGACTGTTCAGCTAAATTGCGTACCTCCTGAGCAACTACCGCGAATCCTTTACCATGTTCACCTGCTCTTGCCGCTTCAATAGAGGCATTTAAGGCAAGCAAATTGGTTTGATCTGCAATGGCTTTGACGAGCAAAACAATATCAATAATACGATCCGAAGACACTTTTAAGTTGCCGATTAATGCACCCATTTCTTCTGTCCGGTTATAAATATGGCGCATCTCTTGTTCCAACTTCATGACATGTTGATTACCAACATCTGCATCTTGATTAATATGATGAACAGTCTCGACATTTCTTTCAATTACTTGTGCAATCATCGTCGTTTGAACATCTACTTCATCAATAGACGAATTTGTTTCTTCCGTTAAATTAGCCAAATCTTGACTGATTAAAGATATCTTTTGTTTTAGCTCATTTTTAATGTGATTGTATTGATCATTTCTTATTTTAACGTTTTCCTTTTCGTATTCTTCCAACACAATTTGCATTTCAAGATTAATTAATTTTGAAATAGTTAGCATAATTTGCTCACGAAGAGCAGGTGCTGTCATCTCTTTCACAATCAAATTGATGATTGCTTCTTGGATATGTTGAAAAGTACCCATATACCACTTTGGTTCTAGGCCAATTTTAAAATGCATGCGAGCTAGCTTTCTTTTTCTTTCAATTGCTTCTACATTAAAAGCTCCATCAAACATTGCAATTAAATAGTTCCCTAATGTTTTTTTCAAGCGATCGATTTGGGTACGCTCCTCAATGATTTTACGCAACGATGGAACAGCGAGTATGTTTTGGTAAAATACAGCCGTTACTTCTTCGATACCGTCGCGAACAAATGGCTGACATGCTTTTATTATGTAGAGATCTTCTCGTTTAAGCCCTATTAATACCATCTGTTTTTCTAACTCTGGCATAGTAGACAATTCTATAACTGGTTCAAAGCCATCTTCCAAACTAAACAATTCATCTTTAGAAGCTTCTAACTTCCGTTTCCACCATTTCGCCACATTCTCCACCTCAATCACATAATTGTTTAGTACCTGTATATCATGAAAAATTAAACATTGTCAAACTATTAGTTATAATAGTTATACAAAAATTATACAAATTATGTGTTATCGTTTAAAATAGAGCTATAGGTTTAAATTTTCCACTTGATAAATCTACAGTATAATTGTTATGATAATTCGATACTTTTCAAACTGGAAAGAGGGTTGACGAACAATGACATCTGTCAATTCAACAACATGGCATTATAATATTAAACAAGTTTCTGAAGTAACGGGTCTTTCTAAGCAAGTCATTCGAAAATGGGAAGAACGCTATCAACTTGTTGAACCAAAGCGATTAGACAACGGCCATAGAGTTTACACAGAACAAGATATTCAAATACTGCTAAAGGTACGAAAACTATCCCAACAAGGATATTCTATAAAACAAGCAGCCACAGTTGTCAAAACAATGGAGCCAGAACAAGAATCAGATTCTAAACCAATTCCTGTTCCAACTATCCAACACGAAATGAACGATTATGTTTTTCTTCTACTAGAAAAAGGGGCGCATTGTGACGAAATTGAAATTAACCGAATTCTTCAAGATGCCCATTATGCGCTTGGCTTACCCAAATTTCTATCGACTGTAGTTATTCCTTTGTTACATGAAGTAGGTATGCGATGGGAAAAAGCGGAATGGTCAGAATATCAGGAAGCTGTTATCACGATGGTGATCCGAGATTATTTAGTACAGATTAGACGCAACTATCAATATAAAGACAACGCCCCGCTCATTATGGGGGCATGTTTACCAGGGGAATATCATGAAGTCCCACTCCATATTTTGCTTTTACAAGCGATGTTGCTCGGATGGAAGTCATTTTTAATAGGGAGCTCACCTGCACTAGGGGCAATTGAATCGCTCGTTTCGAAGTTTCAGCCTCAAATTGTTATATTGTCTGCTCTAACAACTATGCCTTTTGAAATGCACCCTGCTCTCTTACAGCAATTAGAGGATTTTGCTTCAAAGTATCCATCTATACAATTTTATTTAGGTGGAGCTGGCGCAATCGAATATACAAAAGATAAAGACTTACATTTCATTACCATTGCTCAAACGATTGAGGAAGTCTTCCAATAACCCTATACGGTCTACAGATGGAAGGGAAGCTTGATACTGCTCCTTTTCATTTGTACGAGCTGTAAGTTTATTTGCTAATTAGTGTTTTCCTGCTCTACATAGATAGCAAGATTGTATATTTTTAACAGCTTATCCTCATATAAACCCTTGAATTGCATATATTTTGTAAAACGGACTTCAGATTATAATGGGGCGGGGGAATTTCGCAGTTGAGTGCAATGATACTTGGAGGATTTCTTTTTTTCAGCGTGAGTATAGGAGGAACAATTGCTTGGGTTTTCTCTAAGCTTTTTCAACATACAACCCAGGGCTTATCATTATTATGTGGCGGATTTTTAGTGGGATTGCTTATACTAGACATCATTCCATCCTCATTTCAAATGTACAAGTCTTTTGGCATCATACTAGGCATTCTCATCGGCTATTTAGTTTTTCAACTACTTAGTAGTTTATTTCACCCGACTAATTATCAAAATCCCTCCGTTTCCTTGCTCGCCATTGCAATGGTCATTCATACAATCCCAATCAGTCTTACAGTAGGTAATTTACTAGGAAACTCTGCATTAAGTATAACGATCACAGCTTCCATTATTCTTCATCATCTTCCTGAAGGATTTGCACTTACAACAGCCTTTCTCTCACAAAGTGAAAAGCTATGGAAGCTATTTATTTATTTCATCGGATTCTCCATTTTCTTTATCATTTTTATTTTAATTGGTCAGTATTGGGATTTAACAATAAGAGCACAAGGAATATTAATGGGCTTATCAATCGGGTTAATCGGGACGGCTAGTATTTCAGAGTTTATTTTGCACCATGTACAAACAGTCACTTTAAAAGCCTTTCTCACCTATATATTATTAGGCTATTTTTTAAGCTATATGTTCCACGTACTTGCAGGATGAATTGTGTCAAAATTGTTTCGGTGACTGGCACGTAAAAAAAACCACTTTTGAAGTGACCCCTAAAAGTTAGACACGGTTATTTCATTTAGGCAGCTTGGATAAACTGAGTTCGGTATTGCACCGGACTCAGTTTTAATTTTGCCTTGATACGTTTTGTGTTGTAATAGTTCATATATTGTTCTAATTCTATTTTAAACTGCTCCACACTTTCGAATTCCTTTAAATAAAGGAATTCGGACTTCATTATGCCAAAGAAATTCTCCATTACGGAGTTATCATGACAATTCCCTTTACGTGACATACTTTGCACAACACCTTTTGCTTTTAGAGCGTGGCGATATTGCTTCATTTGATAATGCCAGCCTTGATCGGAATGCATGAGTAGTTTATGTTCTTCTGGCAAGCGTGCTAAAGCCTTCTCCAACATCTCTGAGACCAATGAATAGGTAGGTCTAGAGCCAATTGTATAGGTGATAATTTCTCCGTTAAACAAGTCTAAAACAGGCGATAAATAAAGCTTTTCGCCAAATAATTTAAACTCAGTAATATCCGTTACCCATTTCTCGTTTGGGGCATCGGCTTTAAAGTTACGATTTAAAATATTATCCGCAATTTTGCCAACTGTCCCTTTATAAGATTTATACTTTTTCATTCTTACTATGCACTTTAAACCAAGCTCTTTCATCATGCGTTGTACTTTCTTATGATTCACCTTTTGCCCACGATTCGCGAGCTCATCACGAATGCGACGGTAGCCGTAACGACCCTCATGTTCGTTATAAATTGCTTGAATTTCGGCCTTTAACTCGGCATCTGAATCTGGTCGATTCATCTTCTTCACTAAATCGTAGTACGTGCTACGTGGAATCTTTGCGAATGCCACGAGAGCCTTCACCGGGTATTTGTACCTTAGTTCATAGATGACCTTTACTTTGTCTTCTTTGGTGATTTTTCCTTGGCTTGAACTAAGGCATTCAACTTTTTTAAATAATCGTTTTCCATACGTAGTCGGTCGATTTCTGCTCGAAGTGCTTCCGGTGAGCCCTCTACTAGTACTTGTTTTGGTTGTTTGTTCGTTTCTTTTTTCATGGATGGACGCCCCTTTTTCCTTGACTGAAGGGCATCGAATCCTTTTGTTTCAAATTGTTTTCTCCAAACACATAGGGTTGAAGGAGCCACTATATGAAAAATAGCAGCTGTTTCAGTTAAGGATGTACCGTGTTCAATCATAAAATTTAGTACGTCTAGTTTAAACTGTGCAGAGTAATTTGTATATTGTTTTACAAAAGCATCAACACCACGTTGTTTATAATGTTTCACCCAAGTTAAAAGATTAGGGTGTAAAACGCCTATTTCTTTGGCAATTGATCTCGCACTTTCATTTCCATTTAAATATCTTAAAACAGCATTTAACTTTTCTTCTCCACTAAATTTAGCCATATAAAAACTGCACCTCCAATTGTTAGATGTGTCTAACAATTGGGGTGCAGTTCATTTTGCCTTAGCAAAGTGGTTTTTTACTCTTACTATTTATTTACTGTCATCAGTGTAAGCGATAAGATTTTCGTAAATTGCGCACGTGTCAAATTGCCTTTTGGATTAAACTTACCATTTGCGCCTTCAATAATTCCTAATTGCTGTAATAAGCCAATCGATGCTACCGCTTCCTGACGCATGTCACCTTTATCTGTAAAAGTATTATTTTTATTAGCCTTTTCTACATCGAATTCTACTGATTCCAAGTAGCTTGCCGTTACATGAGCCATTTCCTCACGTGTAGCCGGTTTATTTGGTTCGAAATTTTCACCATCAAAAATTTCGAGTAATCCATACTCTTGTAAAATCGCTACTTCCTTTGCCCCCCAGAAGCCTTGCATATCTTTGTATGTAGCTGGACCTTCATAATCTTCATTAACATCTAGTCCTGAAGCACGGAAAATCATCGCAGCTAATTGTCCACGTGTTACTTGACCATTCGGATTAAACGTTGTATCCGTAACACCTGTCACTATTCCAGCTTGATAAAGTAATTGGATATAGCTTTCAGCCCAGTGACCAATTGCATCTGTAAAATAACCACCTGGTTTAAGATCAAAATCTGCACGGTTTAATACTGTCAACCAATCATTCACATCTTCATTACTTGCAGTTTGCCATTTTCCCTCTGCATAAACTTCAGCCTTGTAACTATTACCAGATTGAATAAAGCGCATTTGCATAGCATCACCAAATAGCTTTTTAATTTCTTCGTAGTTTTCTTTAAACTCTTTTTCACCCTCAGGATATAAGTTTGTCCCATCTGAATAGCTATCCATTACTGCCTTTAGTGAAACTTTCAAAGTAATGCTATTTTTAGTTGTTACTACAGTCATATTATCAGGATTGTCAATACCTAATTCTGAAAGTAATAGCATTTTGTAGATATCTTGATAAGACATAGACTGCGCTTGGTTTGTTGCTACAACAACCTGATTTGGATGAATAATATTGGCAATATTGTCATTACCTTGAGCTTGTGCTTGTGTAGCAAAACCTCCTGTAAAACAAGCAATACTTAAAGCTCCAGCTAAAATCGTTTTCTTCATTTTTCTTTCCCCTTTCAATTCATAAATTTAGTGTACTAAATCATCTGTTAACAAATCTATAAATATATGTAAATTATTCAAAATTATAATAAAGTCCTATATTTTAAAAACTAAATTTACCGTCTAAATAATTAGTTACATAGGTCTAATTCATTAATACATTTATTCACAAAAGGGATAACTCCTCACCTCATATAGTCTTTTTGATTCACAACAACAACATTTGTACGGTACTCATCTAGTCTTAGAGACCTCCATCTAAAAACATGTAGATGTGCTGTTATTTTTATTCTCCATCAGCACATACTCATACTCTAAGAAGGTAAATTTAAATAGTAATCAGACATATTTTTATATCATTATAATAATTGAGTTTATTATTTGATTTTAGTTCATTGGAAGCAGTACTATGGGAGTGTAACAAAGAAGTCATTTCGCAACGAAACTATTATATTGATGTAACATTATCAGAGGAGGAAGTCAGATGAATTATCAAAACATTACTGTAGCAGGAAGCGGAGTTTTAGGAAGCCAGATTGCTTATCAGTCTGCATTTAAAGGATTTAACGTTACTGTATACGATATTAATGACGATGCTTTAAAAAATGCGCAAGAGCGTATTACAAAGTTAAAACCATTGTATCAGCACGATTTAGGTGCCACACAGGAAGAAGTAGATGCTGCTTACGCTCGTCTATCATTTAATAGTGATTTAGCAGATGCTGTAGCAAATGCTGATTTAGTTATCGAAGCTATTCCTGAAGTTGTAAAAATTAAAACTGAATTTTACACAAACCTTGGTAAAGTTGCACCTGCAAAAACAATTTTTGCTACAAACTCATCCACTTTATTACCTAGCCAATTTGCAGAAGCAACAGGTCGTCCAGAGAAATTTTTAGCATTACATTTTGCTAATACTATTTGGGTAAACAATACGGCTGAAATTATGAAACACCCAGGTACAGATATGAAAGTATTCGATGAAGTGGTGGAATTTGCACGTGCTATCGGCATGGTACCACTACCTTTATATAAAGAACAGCCTGGCTATATTTTAAACTCTTTACTAGTGCCATTTTTAGATGCTGCTGAAATGCTATTAGTAAAAGAAGTAGCTGACCCTGAAACAATTGATAAAACATGGATGATTGGTACTGGCGCTCCTCTTGGACCATTTGCTATTTTAGACGTTGTAGGTATTAATACAGCCCATAACATTGTAGAAGCAAAAGCTGCCGCTACAGGGGATGAAAACATGAAAAAATTAGCTAACCTATTGAAAACAGAGTATATCGATAAAGGTAAATTAGGACGAGCTACAGGTGAAGGCTTCTACCAATACCCTAACCCAAGCTTCGCTAAACCCGATTTCCTAAAAGGCTAGTGCCTGTCACTCATACAATTTAAGCCGCAACATGTCGCACTTAGCGCATGTTACGGCTTTTTTTTAGTGCCTGTCACCCAAACAATTTTATTGATTTAATACTTTTCCCTGAGCACTCACTATTTTAATGTCATATGTACTCTTTTGAGATTGCTCATTTCGGTTTTGAAAATTAATCATTTGATAAACCGTCTCTTCCATCTCCAGCGCTAATTTTTGCGCATCTTTCTCAGAACCATCTATTGTCGTTTGGATAGTAATGAAAGACTGGTGATCCGTCGTTACATGTTTGAATACTGTATAACTTTCAAGACTTTCCACAATCGTTTTAATAAAATTGGATACCCCATTATCGAGATTGATATCCTCTTCATCCCGTGAGGTTAGTTCCCACCGTTCAAAAACAACCGTATAGTCCATAAATGGAGAGGTTTCTATCACACTTTTGGCAATCGGCTCCATATCCTTTTTTACCAAATTAAAATAATCTTCGTCCGCAACAACTTGTAACACCAATTCTTTCTTTGGTGTCGTTTTCACATCTACTCCAACATAGATTGCACGCAACTTATCTTTCAATGTAGCCATACTTAATTGTTCTTGACTAACGAATGAATCCTGCCCCTCATTATTTTTTAAAGTATCATCTGCTAAAAGCCTATCGACAAAGTTAAAAGTAACTATAGTCACTAGTAACACACCAACAATCATTACTATCTTTCTCACCGTGCATTCCCCCCTAATTAGAAGGTATGACATAGAAAACATAAAAAATGCCATCATCCACACGATGTTTCTTGTTAATTTGCATTATTTCATTACTTTAAAAAAAGTTCTTGAGAAACATTTTTAATCATATTACCTTAGCTAAAGAAGGAGGACGATACAATGAAAATCACAATTGAAGAATTACCCGCTTCAAAAATTGCCTTTTTTAGAAACGTTGGTGAATATGGTGAACGACAAAACAAAGGGTTAATGGAGTCTTTTAAACAATGGGCACATTTAAATGACTTGTTGAATCAATCAGCCATATTCGGCATAGCGCAAGATAATCCCGAAATAACTCCTAAAGAGCAATGTCGATATGATGTGGGCATAATGATTCATGAAAATTTCCATGTGTCAAAACCTGCACATGTTGGTACATTTAGTGGCGGGAAATATGCTGTTTTCTTGCTCGACCATACTAAAGAAGCAATCAGCACATTTTGGAACACTGTCTTTTCAGAAATCGAACAACATCAGCTAATCATGAGACAAGAACCAATAATTGAAAGATATACATCGCAAATGATTGATAATCATTTATGCGAAATATTAGTTCCGGTTCAGTAAAGTTTACGAATTGATTTCTCAGAATTAACGCTTACTGCAAAATAAGAGGTTGGGACATAACTAAACAAATTTAAGGAACAGAGGAAAGGTGTTCATAAATTTTTGCTATTATAGGAACTTAGCCATTCTTGCTTTTGCAAAAATAAAAAATTAGAAGTGTTCACTAGTTGTTGATAGCGAAGGCGGTGAATCCTGCTCAGAACGCACACACCGTAAGACGCGGACAACAACAGCGCAGCAAAAAAGTGTTAGATTGAACCTAATCAATCTAACACTTTTTGTACATTTTATTAATTTACATTTTGCAAAATTTTACCGTCATTCATTTTAATGACTTGGTCTGTATACATAAGCATTTCTTCATCATGTGTAACCATTAACGTCGTTATATTTAATGATTTAGTAAGATTTCGAATTAACTCCATTACGTCCTTCGATCGTTTCGAATCCAGACTTGCTGTTGGCTCATCCGCAAAGAGCACTTTCGGTTTATGAATAATCGCTCGGGCAATAGCAACTCGCTGCTTCTCCCCACCTGATAATGAAGAAGGATAGGCATTTTTACGATGATCCATCCCTACTAAATTTAAAATACGCTCTACCTCTCTTTGCTGCTCGTGTTTCTTTAATGGCGATTCAGAAACTTCCAACATCAGCAGAAGCTGTTCTTCTACTGTAAGAAACGGCACTAAATGTGCAAATTGAAAGACAAAGCCAAATTTACTTGCCCGTACTTGACGAACTTGATCTGCACTCAATGTCGTCATGTTTTTCCCTTCAAAGATTACCTGCCCATCGGTTGTAGGTTGCAAACCTGCTGCAATCGTTAGTAGTGTACTTTTACCAGAACCTGAAGCGCCCACTAATGCTGTTACTTCTCCTTCTTTCAGGGTCAGGTTAATGCCTTTTAATATTTCTTCCTGCACTTCACCATTTGTAAACGTTTTTCTAACATTCTCCATTGTAAATTGTGTCATATTAGACCTCTCCTTGTTGTATCGCTTGTAATGGTTGAATTTTTTTAATTTGGATACCAGAAATAGTAGCTCCGATAAATCCAATAATAAGGAATACAATCGACAATTGTGTTATTGTAGCAAAACTTAAACTAAATGGCATTCCTTGTGGTGCAAACTGATTAAAAACTTGGCTTAGTGTAATTGATAGCACCAGAGAAATCGCAGTAATCACAATCATTTGCGTCCAAATCATTTTGAATAACTTACTTGTTTTTAAACCAATTGCTTTTAAAATACCATATAAGCCAATCTTCTGAACGTTCATCATATAGAAAAAGATTGCAAACAGCATGCCACTAATGACAACTAAAAACCAGACAATCATATTAAGAGACATTTGTTCTGCGCTATAACTCGGTATCGTATTTAAAAAATCACTTTTTGAAAAAGCTTGTAATCCTGTATACGCTTGTGAGGTATCCCCATCTGGTGTAAACACTAATTGCATTTCTTTAACTCGATAAATTTCTTGGTAATCTTCCATACTAATATAGGCTACTGGCGCATGGCTATATTTCTTTTGTTCAACAAAATCTTTTACAATAAACTTGCCACTAAACTGATTGTTTGTTACTGTATCGCCTATTTGTATTCCTTTTTCCTTTAATGAGCTATCTAAAATAATTTCTTCATGTTTGACATTTGCAAATAACGGCGAGTCGGTAGCTGTTACAAATGCCACGCTTTGCTGCTTCCCTGCCTTATCATTAATAAAGCCCATTTGAATAGAAAAGGCGACAGCATCTTTTTGTTTGCTTAAAATTTCATCTTGGGTACTGCTATCTATTCTAGAAAGATTATATGTTTCATCTGCATCTTCGTTCATGTAAAACTGCCCCGCTGGTAAATCTTTAATAAGCGCAGCATTGTCTTGCGATAATCCATTTGCCAAACCCGAAATAATAAAGGTTAATAAACTCACCAGAAAAACAATCGAACCTAAAATTACAAATCGTACTTTATTTTTCTTCATTTCTTTTAAAGCCAGGTTCATTTTAAACCCCTCCTATTTCTTTTTACATTCTTAGAATATAGAGTCAACATGAACACAACATGAACTGAACATGAACGGAAGATGAACTAAACATTACAGTTGAACATCGCTGCCGCTTCCTACTCAAACAAAAATAAAAAACCTTCTACGCATAATGACGTGGAAGATTTTGTAAATGGGGATAGAAGCTCGTTTACCGCAGTAAAGCTAAACGGCTAGAATAACGCTCCTAAAAGAATCGTTACAAGTAATGTTTTTGAATTACTTGCATTAATTTATTGGCATTTTCTTCGCTAATTGAGAACATCGTTTGTCTAAAGTTAAAACCTTGTCCACAAATAGTTTTCATTTCTGAAGCGCTTAATGGACGCTTTAATATACAAAAATCTTGTAAAGGTGTATTTGTCTCTGCATTAGCATAGCCATTATAATCTTGCTTGTTATATTTACCCGAACCTTTTCCGTATCCTACAATTCCAGCGCCGCTTTTATAAAGGAATACAATATCGCCCTTTTGAATCTTTTCTATTTTTTCTTGCCATCCTTTATGATAAGCCGCTGCTTTCATTCCAGTTAACATTTCATCTGTCGTTAGCGGATTATTGTTATGATTCGTGTTTAAAACGTAGGCGCTACTCTCATATTCTAAATAACTTTCAATTGGAGAATACATATTAAACTCAATATAATGTTCACCATTCACTTCAAATATCCAGTAGACAATGGCATCAATAGTCAAACCGTTCTTCTTCCAATAAATAATTGCTTCTACCGTTTGTTGGTCTAAGCCATTTGTCATAACAATGAAATGTTGCTTATTATTAAACATCTCTTGGGTAATTTGATTACTTGCGTCTTTACCAAAATACTCTTTATGAGCGTCCATTAACGATATATTGCCTTGGCTATATTTAAGGTATTTTTCATTGAGCTCATCGTAACTACTATTGCCGAATAATTGACCATATCTTAATACTTGTAACAAATTCTCTTGATTTGAACCCCATCTTTTCAATTCAAATATGTATAAATCGCCATCTTTATCAACAGCTAAAATATCGGGTTCTTCTTGTCTTGGACGCTCGTTAAATATTGTCATTAAATCTTTACTAGAAATAAAATCTTGCAGATGGTTAGATACTAACTTTTCTAAATCCTTCTCTTTCCAACCAATCGCATCAAGACTCACTCTTTTAACCTTTTCATAATCCCATGAGGACTTATTTAATTTATATAACATGTAGACCATTTCCTTTCATTAATAGTATCAAATATATTATTTCACCTATTGTAAATATTTTCAATATCAGTACCCATGACATAAGTAGTTTACTGATAAACAAAAATCAAGTAATACCGATTGCAGATTACAATCTTAAACAGGCAATTCAAGTTGTGGAAGTATCAAGCTTAACAGGTCCAATAGCGACGGTTGAGAACTTAGTAAAAGGTTTGGATGGGCAATACTTAAACCCTTATCAAATCGGTCTAAGAAATACGAAAACTATGAAAGAAATCTACGTAGATGTGGAACAACTTACACCAAATACAGACCACTTTACAATCGACCTTTCACAAGAAGAACAAGGCACATATATGCTCGTCATCGCTTATAAATTAAACGAAGACACACTAATCCAATTAACTTATTATGTAAAAAACTAAGCATTGTGCTGTAGATAAATAATCCTCTCTTATAAATAACGCCCACGGATTTTTCCGTGGGCGTTTTAGCTTATATACAGAGAACTGCACGTGGCATCGTTCAATAAACGCTAATTTGCGCTTCCAAATCCAACTCACTCATTTTAAAATACGTGGTGAATCGATTGGACAATGCCTCTGTTATTGTCTTACACTGTTCTTCATTCAGTGATTTGGCATAAATTAGAATAACCCCAATATTTTCGTTGTTGGGTTCCAACGGGTTCATCACGACATCTTCTTTCAAAATTAACGCATTGCTCATCGCAACAAAGTTTAACACCGTATTTTGCAACATTTTTCTTTCCCTTGGATTTAACCCCACAGTATCAATTATTTCGACCCTAACATAATTCATACTCTGCACCTCCATAAAATGCTGTAAAAAATTTATTTTTTATATTTTACTACTTTTATTTCAAACAGAAAATAATAGATTTTTAAATAAAAACGCATTAACCAAACCATTTTTCCTAATAAAATGGATAACACTCATTAGTATAGTCCATATTTACGATTTTATTTAAATAGTATTTACTACTATAAATTATTTATTTAAAATGAAATTATCCCGATTAATTCAAAAAAAAGTAAGTTTTTTAATAATTTTTACTACTAAAATAGGCATACAATAATCATAAAATTATTAAAATGGATGAAGCAAAACACGAAGGAGCATTTTTCAATGAGTACTGATTTTTTAGAAGAAAAACTAAGAGAAACTTTCTCATATTTACAATCAATAGAAGGTGTAAAGCCGGTCGACGATATTTTAGCAGTTTTAAACGATGCTACTATTTTTCCCGAAATTACGACATTAATACATAATTCAAAATTCGAATTAATTTACTTATATGAAGAGCAACAAGTACTTTTAAAGACGATGACGAACGGCATTACGATAGATTCATCTTTTATGCAGGAAGTCCATTTAATCTATCAATATAAAGAAATGATTGAATGTATCCTAACGGGTATTATTGCAACCGATAAAATTAAAAACTATTCATTAAACTTACTTTCCCTAAAATATAGCGAATTAATTCAAAGTATTTAATGGTGATTAGTCCTATAAAGAAGAACCGATGAACGGAAAATTCGCTCATCGGTTCTTTAGCTATTTTACAAAATCACCTTGAATCGGCTCTAAACCATCCGCAAAACGAATGCGTAAAGATTGGCAATTCAGAAAGTCTGGTGCGTCCATCACTTGAAAATGGATATGTGCCTCTGAGGAATTTCCTGAATTTCCACAAAGTGCTATCACATCACCTTGTTTAACAATATCTCCTTGTTGTACAAGACAAGAGTTCTTTTTTAAATGCGCCACCATACTATATTCATGATTGGTATGTTCGATAATAATTACATTTCCTGCTGGCTCCATTTCATACATTTCTCCAGGGATATTATCTTCTAGATGATTGACAACTTTAATTACCTTCCCATCTGCAGGTGCGGTAACTTCTTTATTAAAGGCATAATAGTTTTCATTGATGCTAGGAGAATCTTTGAAGGTCGCATCATTCTTCATGATCACCAAGTCATAAGCATATCTTTGAGCTTCATACGCGTAATGGTAATTGACAAACTCATTAACCCCTCCCCAAAATACAAACCACTCCTCTTTTATAGGCATTATATATGTATTTTGACTATACTTTTTATCGCTTTCTGGAAAAACCACATAAGGCTTAATTAATAAGCTATGAATAGTATTACTTGAATCCATCGTTACCTGAATCGCTTTCTCTTGTCGATTATCCAACCAAACATATTGATGATAATGAGCGATTGTTGATTCATTAAATAACTCATAGTTTTGTACATTGGCATTAAAAGATTTAGCTAATTCATTAAATTGCTCATTCGAAACCATGTCTTGAAACGTTGCATGACATTGGTTATAAATTTCATCAAATCTTTCTTGCAAAAAAAACATCCCGAAATTTTGAGGTGTTACTTCATTTGAACTAACTCGCATTCTAAACATCCCCTTTACGCTGACTATATTACCTATACGTTTGATTGGATAATAAGTTTCAATATTTACCATTTCAAATTCAGGTAAAGGACTATGTACGCATCGCCATCAAAAAATCGCAGACAAAATAAACAAGCAAAAAGATTGTAAGTCTCTTGCTTGTTTTATAAAAGAAAACTAAACGCAGGACAAGCTCCCATTTTTCGCTCTCTCGTTATTCGAAAATCCATTCATATAAAATATCAGGTAAATTTTCTTCATTTTCATGCCCTCTACCGATTACTTTAAATCCGTGTTTTTCATAAAAACGTTGTGCCTTTTCATTTACTTCAAATGTATATAAAGTTAATTTTCCACTTGATTGGGCTTTCGCTCTATCCAACAATGTTTGCCCGATACCAAGCCCTTGATAGTTTATATGAATATACAGTTGACTTATTTCACTATCGTTATAGGCAATCATACCAACAACTGTTTGATCAATAATCGCTAACTCAATTTGAAACTGTTCTGGTAATAGATGATTTAAAAAGTACACATGATTTTCAACGCTATGCATTTCTTTCTGACCAATAGCCTGTTCCTTGCTATCTCGCCACATCGCTACTGTTTGCTCAGCAAATGCAGGGCTGTACGGTATAATCATTATTTTTTGTTGCGTCATTATTGTGCCTCCTTTTTATAGTGATGGAATATGCTTATCCCACGGGAGATGCGCTGAAATCGCCATGTAATTTTGTGTTATCGCCACTAAATCCGCAGGCAATCACTCAATTTGGTACTTATTGTGATTTAACATCTTACATATTTGCGTTTAAAGCCAATTCTGCCTTTCTCTACATCCTTTTGAATACTTTCATAAGCGTTGAGGAAACTACTTTTTTTATTATTCTTTTTAAGTTCTACAGGCCCTATCTGTTGTGCTGTAGCTAACGCTTTGTCGTGTAACGGGACATACGAGACCCCTACCGTATAGAGGAAATTATTCATAGCAGATTTTGTTCGTTCAGGTGAATTATGAATCGCACTTTTCACCATTTCAAGCATATTAGCCATTTTACTTTCGGAAAATTCGACATCGGGACGATTTCCTAATAGCCAGCAGTAACAACTCCAGCCAGCAGACATTTTTAGTTCTTCCCCACTAGCAATCCATTTATCAGCAACCTGTTGCGCAATATCCGCTTCCGCCAACGTCACTGCCACCACATAATCAGACAACATATAAAAATACGCCCCATCAATCCAGCGCTCAAAATCCGACTCGGTCATAGCTTTTGGCTCCGCAATAATACCTGCAAAATACATTGCGTCATAATTTCCTGTGGCATAAAGCGCTTCCGCTAACGGTTGATTCAATTTGATTTTCTTAGCTATTGGCTTCATCGCCCCCGTAGCCACCCCAAAAAGTGGCTCCTGTGCACCATTTGACATATATATTTTTTTCGTACGCTCCTTACCAAGTGCTTCAAGCTCTTGCATCACCATTTCAACATTCATTTTCACTGCACTCTCCTTACGTTAGCATTGTTACAATTTTGCCCATCTTCAATTTATTTTCATTATGCTATATCACTAGGGCATTTGTCAGCTAGCTCTATATTGTAAAAAAAAGCATAATCCTTGCTTTTATTCCCTAGTGCCTATCAAAATTTCAGTTAAATAGATATTTTTTTGCTTTTTTAATAACTTTCTATTAATATCTCTATGTTACCTTTCTTCAACAAAGGGTATTTATATTAAATAAGTGCGGTTCTTTTTTAGTAATTTGGACAACATATTCAAGACAACACTCACAATTAATAAAGGTACTATGCGAAGGTAATTATCACATCATGGTTTCAACATCAGGAGGTTACATATGCAATACGTTATTTCTATTTTAGGTATTCTCATTGTATTGTTTTTCGCTTGGCTTGCTAGTTCCAATCGAAAAGAGATTAAATTCAAACCAATTATTACAATGATGATCATTCAAATTCTGTTCTCATTACTGTTGTTAAATACACAATTCGGCTTAATTATTATTAAGGGAATTGCTACTGTCTTTAACAAATTACTGGAATATGCAAGTGAAGGAGTTACCTTTGTATTTGGCGGCTTAGCCAATGAGGGAGAAACGCCGTTCTTTTTAACCGTATTGCTACCCATTATTTTTATTTCAGCATTAATTGGTATTCTTCAACATTTAAAAATCCTCCCCTTTATTATGAAAGGTATTGGCTGGGTTTTAAGTAAAGTAAACGGCATGGGGCAATTGGAATCTTATAATGCCGTTGCTTCATTAATGGTCGGTCAATCAGAAGTTTTCATCACATTAAAAAGACAACTTGGTCTGCTGTCAAAACAGCGCTTATATACACTTTGTGCGTCAGCGATGTCCACTGTATCCATGGCCATCGTTGGTGCATATATGACGATGCTAGAACCAAAATATGTTGTCACGGCTTTAGTTTTAAATTTATTTGGCGGTTTTATCATCGCTTCAATTATGAATCCATATGACATTGACCCGAAAGAAGATATTTTAGAAATCGAGCACGAAAAGCAATCGTTTTTTGAAATGCTTGGCGAATATATTTTGGATGGCTTTAAGGTGGCAATTATTGTCGGTGCCATGTTAATCGGCTTTATTGCATTGATGGCAGGATTTAATAGTGTCTTCGAGTTACTGTTCGGCGTTACTTTCCAAACGATTCTAGGCTACATCTTTGCGCCAGTTGCCTTTATTATGGGCATTCCTTCCTCGGAAGCGGTTAGTGCAGGATCCATTATGGCGACGAAACTAGTAACAAATGAGTTCGTAGCGATGTTGGATTTATCTGGAGGCGATTATCACTTTAGTGAGCGGACAATGGGCATTCTTTCCGTATTCCTTGTGTCCTTCGCCAACTTCTCTTCAATTGGCATTATTGTCGGTGCTGTAAAAAGTCTTAACGAAAAACAAGGAAATGTTGTCGCACGCTTTGGCTTAAAATTATTATTTGGCGCTACCCTTGTAAGTGTCCTTTCAGGTATTATCGTAAGCTTAATTTTATAAAGAAAAGGAAGTGGTGAGCTCCACTTCCTTGTGCCAGGCACTAAAACAATTCTGACGATTGTTAATAACCATTCACAAAGTCAGAGATAGTTTCAATTTCATCTTCTGTTAGTTCTCTTTTCACATGCTTTTTATATGCTTGCATAATTTTTTGTGAATCTCCATCACAACTATCGGTATATGTAGCAATCGTTCTAAGCATCGCTACTTCTTGATTAAACGCTTCTTTTGTTATTGGCTGTTGATGCGAAGGAATATATGTATCCGCATCAAATTGCTCTAATTCAGCCAACAGACGAAGCGTTTCCTTAACTGTATAATGTACTTTTTCAGCATACAGATTAGGATAAATACAATCAGCAAGGAACAAAATCTTTTCTTCTTTTATATAAACCACAACCGAGTCAGCCGCATGATCCCCTCCAACATGTTGAAGGATACAAGTGACACCACCTAGGTCAATCTCCACCCGTTTATCAAACGTGACATTCGGCAAAACAATCTGAATATCTCGGTGATCTTTGAATTCTTCTTTAATAGCTCTGGCACAAAATTCAATTTCTATCCCTTCCTTCACACGTGCGTCAAGTGCCTCATCTGACCAAGAAAATGGAATTAACTTCTCCATTGCTGTTTTTGTTTTTTTCGAAGCAATGGACACGATATGACGTAATGCGGAAAGTCCAAAAATATGATCCCAATGCCAATGCGTTAAAACGACCATATCCGGATTAGGAACGCCCATTTTTAAAAGTTCTTCCTGAAAATAGTGTGCATGCTCCTCCGAATTCCCTGCATCGATCATTAATGTTTTGTTATGACCAACTACCATCCCTAAAATGGGACGATCCGTTTCCGCTATAGGCGTCATATACCAAAAACAATCACCTATTTTATTTATTGAATGCATAATAGATAAGCCCCCCCTTTCATAATAGTTTAATTCAAAAAAGGGCAATTTACTCTTTGAAAGAATTTTTTTATACATATAACCGCTTTAGAATCACTTTAGGAATTGTAGCTACCGTTTTAGCAGTCCCACTTACTACTGTTATTAGAAAAGGTAAAAACGTCAAAACCCTTAAATTTAAAGGTTTTGACGTTATAAATTTCAAATAACAACAAAATGTAATACTTAATAAAGATGAATTTTTAGAATACCGCCTCAATACGCTTTGTCTCTTAAATATTTTTTACTGCTTCTTTTGACAATGAAATAACTTCATTGACCTCTTCTACTAATACTGTAGGTAATTGGTCTTCTTTTTCTGCAGGCGTTATTAAATCTTGTGTTGATAATTTAAATAATATTGACACTAACTTTATATTATTATCTACGATTAGACGTTCTTCAAATGAATAATTATCATAATCGTTTTTATATGCAACTAAAGCTTCTAACTTAGAAACCTCTTTTAAATAAACATTGTGAATAATTGATAATTCCTTTTCAAAATTTTTGGCAAGTAAAGTTACTTTCTTTAAAAATTGCACTGACTTATTGATAACAGACACTATTTTCTCAACTTCACGTTCAGCTTCTTCCGCTTTATCGAGACTAGAATTTCCTTTGGCATTTAATAATAATCCACCAACTGCAATTATAGGTCCTGCTACTGCTCCTGTTAAAATCTGTGTACCCAATGCAATGCCACCACCACCACTAGCAATTGAACCGCCTCCTAATGCTGCTAATGCCGCATTCGTTGCAGCTACACCGGATAATGAGCTAATTGCTGTCCCTGTAGATGCTGTGCCTAAAGCGAGTACACCACTATATGCAGCCATCCCAGTTACAGCACCTGCGCCTGCAGAAGCCATTGTAGTACCAATAATTTCAATAGCTTTAATTTGAACTTGTTTAATTTCAATTAATGCATGCTTAGGCATAGTAAATTCTCCAGAAATCTTTTCTTCAAAGTCTGGACGATTATGAATTTTTTCAAATGCATTTGAAAAACGCTCAAAATCTTTCCACACTTGTACTTTTAAAGCACCTAATATATCTAATTGATTTGTCGTTTTCATTTCGGTCTCATTTAAAAGAGATTTAGAATTTTCATATTTTTCATCAGCTTCATTAACGCGCGATTTTGCATCAGCAATCTTTTTTGCACCTTTTGCTCCTGTTACTAGTCCTGCTGCACCTGCTGCAAGTGCAATTCCTCCAACGATAATTGGTAATGGCATTCAAATCTTCTCCTTCATTTTTAAGTTTTTACAACCTTCATAATTTAGCTCATAGTACTGTTCTAACGTTAATGTTTCTTTAAAGTATTTGTCATACATATCGTCAATTCGACATTTTAACGGTCTGTTATCATAAATAGTGCAAAGATTCGTAGCTTCACTAAAATACTTACATATTCCATCACCACGATTTAGATCTTTGTATAGCTCCGAATCATTAAGTGCTTTACAACATAATCCACATTGATCACAATTAAATTTCATCATAGTTTAAATGTTAACGTTGAATTTTTATTTTTTATAAATTGATTTAGCCCTTCAACGGTTCCATCATATGGCAAATCTATTTTGAATTCTTTAACAATTGATGTTAAAGTAACATTCATTTCTTGTGTTGTATTTGCCATTTGTAAACTTACACTCATTTTTTGTACAGCATGCACTTTATTTTGAAACGTATCTAAATCAATTTCAGCTAACTTTGCTGCATATTTTACAAGTTCTGCATGTACTTCACGATAATAGTCAATTTTATAATCTATCGACGACTTTAATTGATTTGCCCAATCAACAAATTTTTGAACCATAGAAGAGTGATCCAAAAAGTACAATAAACTAATACTCATTAGCCCTGTCACGACAGCACCTACAAAATTAGGTAATACATCACCTATAATAGGAATTTTTAATGCTGGGATTTGTCCCATTGCTTCAGAAACAACCGTTCCTAACACTACAGAGGATGCTGTACAAATGATTACTGCAACTGCTTTTATGACATCTCCAAATGGTAATTTATTTGGATTAAATAACAAAATATTTAACGCTTCAACAATTGACGACCAACACTCACGAATTATTTTCCCAACATTTTTTGCCGATGTAGTAAAAATATTAATAAACGTTGTCATTAACGATGATAAAATACCGGAAAGTAACCCATTTGAATAACTTTGAATTACTTCTTTGTATGCTTCTTGAACTTTTTTGAAAGCCCCTTTAAAAATGTCAACTAGCCCATTAAAGAAACACTTTAAGTCGAATTTTACTTTTAACTTTGTTACTAGTTTTGGCACTTCTTCACGAACACTCATCCACACAGCAGTTAAAATAGTTCCCAAAGCCTGTCGAAGACCCATTTGCATTCCCTTTTTATAACTAGCTTTCAATGTGTCATTAATAAACTTCTGACTTGTATAATATTTAGAAGCTATTTCTTTTTCATAAGCTGCACGAGCTACTTCATCAGCCTTTTTCATTTTTTTGATGTCTACTGCTTCTAAATTTTCAAGCTTACGTAATTCTTTACGTTCTATATCTGTTAATTGCTTAGTTGTTTTTAGTTCCGCTATACGATTTTGGCGAATTTGACGATTATTTTCTAACGTATCTGCAAATTGATTTACAGTTTTCTTTCCCTTGGAACGATTGGCAGAACGATTAGTATGCTGTAGATTAGTATTTTGATTGGCTAATTCTACACCGTTAATCTCCGCTAATATGCGCCCAGCATCCTCATGTATTTCTTTAGCAGATATCACATGATCCAAATCAACTTTTTCATTTTGAGCAATCTTCTTTCCTGTATACGCATCTACTAAAGTACCATTATCCTTTTGCACAGAAGCTTGTCTATTTCGCTCAATGTAACGTGAATCACTATGATAATCATGAGAAATATGCTTATCATATGTTTCATTTTTAGAATAAGCATCCTCATTCTTTTTATTTGCATATCCATCAAAGCGATTATCACCTTTTTGCATTTGGCGAACATTATGAATAGTATCCACATCTCCACCATGTCGATCTTTAATTAATAAAAAATCCATTCCAAATGAGGTAATTAAACTTTTTACAATAACTTGTTCATATTCATTAAATAGTTTTTTCAGGGTACTTTCATTAGAATCCTCTATTTCATTATTTTGTAACTCATTAAGGACCCCATAAGTTTCAATAGCCATATAATCACCTCAACTTCATTTACGATAATATTATTATCCCATCCAGTTTCATTTTTTTTACATAAAACAAGGATATTAAACTCAATTATATACCATGTATTGGACAAAATAAGTCCATTATAATCTTTTTATAAAATTTATATCAAAGCAAGCAATGATTTTTAAAGAATTAAAACAGTCTACGCTCTCGACCTCCATCATACTTGCTAACCTAAGATATTCTAGCGGTATATAATTTCTGAATGTCAAAAGATTACGGTAGCCTAGTAGGATAAAAAAAATGACCAATAAAGTCTTATTTGGACTTTATTGGTCATTTTTTATTTATATACTATAATTAGCTTTCAAAAGTATCCTTATTATATGCTCGCCTCAAGTTCTTCAAGAAGTCCAAAAACAAGACAATATAATTGTGCTAACACTTCATGAAACGGCTGTTGCGCACTAAATCCATCGAGCGCATCTAACGCAAGATTCACTTCCCAAAGACCATCTTCCCCAGAAAATACCGCACTATACGTCATCTGCTTATGTTTCAAATGTGCTGTAAAATAGGAATGCAAAAACGCACTATACTTCTTTTGCAATCGCAGTCCAAACAAGGCACTGTACACACCAAACGCCCCATCAAATTCAAGCGCAAACGAATCCACACGGATCACATCCAAACGTTCAGACGTCACATACATAAATTCATTCGCATGCTCTTTTAAATAATGCACAGGCTTTGTTAGAAAAGAAGCTGTTTCTTCCCCTAGTAATTCTTCCGTTTCCTTATGGCAACGTTCAATCACGTCAAATGGCAAAGAAATTGTTTCTACCGTTGCATCCTCGTCTAACAATTCGTGCTTTTGGGCGTATGTCTTTTCTACATCTAGTAATTTACTATGGACTTGGTTATTTATTAATGATTCAATTTGATTTTTTAACACTTAGTATCCTGCTCCATTCGATTGGTTTAGGTATAAGTATAGCTTAGGAGGGGTGGGGTATGGGGATAATTTATAAATAGGATTTCCCCCAATTGGTTCAAATTATCAAACTAAATCCTTCAGACTTTTTCCATTTCTATCTTTCCATTCAATCAATCCATTCGCACTTCGCCCCGTTACAATATCAGCAGCTGCCGACGGGCTAGTAAATAAAAGATCTTCCATTACTACAAATTCATCATTAACAACTTTCACTTTTTCTGTATGTAATAAATCATTTCTTTTTGCTAATAAACGCTCTGAATACGAATTTACAATGCTATTTGCAATTTTAGATCCCTTTAATACGACAAAACCTTCTTGTGTTTGGATACCTTTAGCATCCACACCACGAGTCGATTTTATAGATAAAACATCATCTGCATTAACTTCTGAGCTATCTTTGATCTCTTCAAATAATTTATGGCCCAATGTATTGACCATCATTACAAGATTGCTAATATATTCATCCATTTCTGCACGGTCTGCTTCAGAAATGGATGGCATGGGAGGGATATTGCCATTCATTAGAAAGTAACGATTTGCGACTTTAGCTTTTTCATATAACTTGTTTTCAATGTACTTAATATGAGCTTTATTTAGATTCTCATCTTTACTTATAAATACAATCACTTCATTCCAAAAATCTTTTTCACGCAAGTGGTTTTGTAATCGAGTATAAACTTCCTCTGCTTCCCCTATGTATACAGCCTCTTTATCATCAACATTTCGACCAAATAACATATACACACCAGTAGAATTCAAATTAGGGCGATCCGAGCATTTTTTCACTTCAGTTCTAGGGATTCTATACGCCAGCCCCGTCCAGTTAGATAATTCACACGTTAATCTTCCACTTGGGTCTCCATCAATCAAAAACATTTTTATTGTTTTGCCGAAAGTCATTTTAATCACTCCTATTGAGGGAAGCTTTAACGCCTCCCTACTTATTGAAATATATATTTCCTATGCCATCTAAAATACGACTTATTCTCTTCATACCTTGAAACCTTCATCTTTTGATGGATGTTATACATTCCATAGTCTGTGGCTGGAATCCGTTCTGAAATGTGAATTAAGCCAGTTCCATCAAATGTAATATAACCTTGGTCGTATAACGCATCATGATTACAGCAAAGCAATACACCATTATACGGATCTAAGCGTTCTTTATTCGAACTCTCCCGCCAAGGCTTTGAGTGGCTTGCACGTAAAAGAGCAGGTAGCTCGATACCACAAAGTGCACATTGATGATTCCATAAAGGTAATAAAGCTGCTTTAAATTTCTCTTGGCCAATCCGAATTTTACGTTTCGCTTCAGCTTCTGTTTCTGTAATCACAGGAATAAGCGTATTTCTTTCTGTCCGTACTACAGTTCCAATCGCAAATTCTAGCTGTTCATCATCTACTTGATAAATATTCATATCACTAATAATATCCAGCAGCTTGATTGCCAGCTCTTCATTACAGGGATATAGGTAACCTTGGTTTCCATCTCCATCTTGCTGAAAAGCAGAATATTTAACAGGCAATAACATTTTTAACTCATTAAAATAATCTTTAATCGTTAATGGTTGTTCTAATTCATGATATTGCAGCTTTACGAGAAAACCTTTTTCTTCCCATTGGTCATATGATGTCATTGACGTAGGCTTTATGCCTTCCTCACAATTAGACAAAGCAATGCTAATTGCGACGATCTTACCTTTTACATAATGAAAAATACGGTCTCCCTCGTTCACTTCCATCATACGTCGCCATGAGTGCGGAGTGTTTCCGCCTTTATCTTTTTGTGGTGACCAAATGATTTGTGCTTCTTTTTCTTCTTGATAGGTGTGCCCTTGCATGACGATGTAGTGGTTCATTTTTTTCTCCTATTCTATTATCCATTTCTTCTATTATAACTAAAGTACAATTTCATTTAATCAATAGAATGAATGTCTTTCTTTTGTTCTTGTACCATTTCTTTTTAATAACGTACTTATTTTTAATCCCGTCATCATATGAGACCTTTGTTTTTAGTATGCTTTTGATTATTTTTACTTTTTTGTTCACCTTCCAGATAAATCTTATCCTCAAAAATAAGAAAAACCTAAGTATTATTTATAAAACTAGGCTTTAAGGAATATGATTGAGTTCGTCTATGAGATGTAATATGCTACTAAAATAAGCTAAACTTAAATTATTAAAAAGAAAAAAGGTGATATATTATGAAAAAAACTGTCCATGTCGTTGGTGCGATTATCGAAAATGAAAAAAATGAAATCTTCTGTGCCCTAAGAAGTCCAGAAATGGATTTAGCAAATCACTGGGAATTTCCTGGTGGGAAAATTGAAATTGGAGAAACACCTGAACAAGCGTTAAAACGAGAAATTCAGGAGGAATTTGCTTGTACGGTTCAAGTAGGTGCAAAAGTAGAAGATACAACATATGAATATGAAAGAGTAATTGTTCGACTCGAAACATACAAAGCAAAATTAGAAGAAGGACAACCAAATGCATTAGAACATGCTGCCACAAAATGGGTTACGCGAGATAAACTTACACAGTTGAATTTCGCCCCTGCGGATGTCCCTGCAGTAATGAAGATTACAAATGAAGCAAAATAAATGAATGAAATGATGTGAATTTATATGGAGCAATTGCAACTGATTCAAAAAATCGAAAACTCTCTTTACAAGGGGTTTATAGATCAAAACAAGACTGTCACTGCACAATTTAAACCAAAACTTCTAACAAACAAGCATCATGAAACTGTCTTATCGACAATACTTCAAGAATTAAAAACATGTAAGACATTTATTTTTTCAGTCGCCTTTATTACTGAGGGGGGTTTAGCAACCTTAAAAACAATGCTTTACGACTTAAAGCAAAAAGGAATTAATGGGCGCATTTTAACGTCAACGTTTCTAAACTTTAACCAGCCGAAAATGTTTAAAGAGCTTCTTAAACTTGAAAACGTTGAAGTGCGAGTAACTAGTGAAAAAGGTTTTCATTCAAAAGGCTATATTTTTGAACATCAAGACTACTACTCTTTAATTGTCGGAAGCTCCAATTTAACTGATAGTGCTTTAAAAGCAAACTATGAGTGGAATGTATTTTTAACTTCATTAGTAAATGGAGAAATTATTAATCAATTAAAAAATCAATTTGAAGATGCTTGGAATAAAGCGCTTCCTTTAAAGGAAGAATGGATTGCTAATTACAAACAACATTACGAGTTACAGCCTCTTGTTAAATATACTACTTCGAATACATTAGAACTAAATGCTGAATATTTAACAAATACGCTTAAAGAAAGCTTAGCAATTCAACCAAATAAAATGCAAACAGCTGCATTAGAACAATTAAATACGCTTCGTGCAACAGGCGCTAAAAAAGGATTAATTATCTCTGCAACAGGTACAGGTAAAACGTATTTATCTGCTTTTGATGTTCGAAGCTTTTCACCTAAAAAAATGCTATTTATTGTACACCGTGAGCAAATCTTAAAGAAAGCGATGCAAGATTATCGGAAAATTCTTGGTGGAAATGAAGATGATTTTGGCATTCTTTCCGGTACTTCAAAAGATGTTCATGCTAAATACTTATTTGCAACAATCCAAACAATTTCAAGGGACGGATACTTACAACAATTTTCGAAAGATCAATTTGATTATGTGTTGATAGATGAGGTTCATAAAGCAGGTGCTGAATCCTATTTAAAAATTATCAATTATTTTACTCCAAATTTCTTACTTGGTATGACCGCAACACCTGAACGAACAGATAGATTCAATATTTATGAGTTGTTTGATTACAACATCGCCTATGAAATCCGTCTACAAGCAGCCCTTGAAGAAGAGATGCTCTGCCCTTTCCATTATTTCGGTGTTTTGGACTACGAAAAAGATGGAATAACTATTGATGATGCAACAGAACTTCAAAAATTAGTATCTTCTGAACGTGTAAAACATATTATTGAAAAGATTAATTATTATGGCTATTCAGGTGATCATATTCGCGGATTAATGTTTTGTAGTTCCAAAGAGGAAGTTCATGAACTTTCTACTTCTTTAAACAGTGAAGGTCTTAAAACAATTGGTTTAACTGGTGATAATTCTCAAAATGAACGCGAAGAAGCAATTCAAAAATTGAATAGTGGTGAACTGGAGTATATTTTAACAGTTGATATTTTTAACGAAGGCATTGATATCCCATACTTAAATCAAATCGTAATGCTTCGCCAAACGCAATCGAGCATTATATTTATACAACAGCTTGGTCGTGGTCTACGTAAACACAATTCTAAAGAGTATGTAACAATTATTGATTTTATTGGAAACTATAAAAATAACTATCTAATTCCGATCGCACTCTCTGGGGACCAAACTATGAACAAAGATAACATCCGCCGAAAAACGGTAAATACAGAATATATACACGGTGTATCGACGATAAACTTCGAGGAAATTGCCAAAAAGAAAATTTTTGATGCTATTAACAATACAAATTTATCGACATTAAAAACTTTACGGGATGCTTATACAGAAATGAAAAACCGTTTGGGTCGAATCCCTTTCCTCATTGACTTTATTGAGCAAAACTCAATCGACCCCGAAGTTATTATAGGGTATGCAGATAACTATTATAGTTTCATATTGAAAATGAAAGAGTCCATTCCTTCTCTCACTGAATACGAACTTTCTGTTTTAACAATGTTTTCAAAAGAGTTTTTGAATGGAAAACGAATACACGAAATTCTTTTAATTGAAACGTTACTTTCTGATGAATCTATTTCAAGAGAGTCTTTCGTTCGAAAATTAGAGGAATTTGGAACATATACAGATGATGCAACAATTCAATCAGTTGAAAACATGTTCTCACTAAAATTCCATGTTCAAAATGACGTGAAAAAGTATAAATTTAAGCCAATTATTGAAACCTCTGATGGACACTATCAATTTAACAAGGAAATTCAAGAAAGTTTGAGAAATTCGTATTTCAAAGGATATATTGAGGATATTGTAAAATGCGCTTATGAAAAAAATAAAAAGTATGATAAAACAAAAGCATTGACGTTATTTGAAAAATATTCCCGTCGTGATGCTTGCCGATTATTGAATTGGCCACATGATGATTCATCAACCATTTACGGTTACCGCGCAAAGCATAACACTTGTCCAATCTTTGTTACATATCATAAAAAGGATGAAGTCGAAACAAGCCAAGCTTATAGTGATGAATTTTTAGCACCCGAATTATTTAGATGGTTCACCCGTAATCGCTTAACACTGGAGTCCAGTGAAGTAAAGAACATATTAAATTATAAAAAGTCAGGGATGGAAATTCATCTATTTACGAAAAAAGATGACGGTGAAGGCACAGATTTCTATTACCTGGGCCAGGCAGACATTGCAGATGGTAGTGCAAAAAACGAAGTAATGCCTGATGGGAAAGGAAATCATCTATCAGTCGTTACAATGAATTTAATACTAAAGCAACCTGTACATTATGATATTTATCATTATTTAGTTGGTGAATAGAAGTTAAACTCGAAGTGAATTAATTGCTTCGGTTTTTCCCATCTTTATTTCTCCCTGCTTATACAAAGCATAAATTTTTTAAATAATAATAATGGAGTGAGACAATGACACACTCCATTATATATTATTTTTATTTAAACTTATTTTAGTAAATACTCAATCCGCACTTACATATGATAAGGTTTATCGAAAATAATGAAAGTGCAGTTCTCTTCTGAGTTCATATCTATTTATATCCATTCACCGTAGCCATTTTTCTCTGTGATTTAGCTTTTTTAATTTCTAATTCCCATTCTTTAACTTTTTCGCTATTAGGATTATCATTTATTTTCTTTTGGAATATCTTTATATGTCTATTAAGTTTTCAGCCAAACTAAACTTATGGAGACGGCGGGAGTCGAACCAACCGTCGTGGGATATTGTTAAATCAATGCTTGCGGGGGCATTTGATTTTTTTGACTACGTTTTTGACTACGTTTAACATATAACATTACATTTTATAGCCCCTAATTCCTTAACACTGCATATTATTTCTTTCAATGCCCACATCAACTGCTGCGTTGAAAATAATCCAGTTTTCTTCTGTAGAAGGCAGAAAACTTTTCTCACATGGATGTCATCTACTTAGAAATAGGAAGATTCTAAAATGATATACGTATAAAAACCATCACCCACCTCATAATTAAATGAGGTGGGTGATGGTACGATGAATATTGTTATAGGAATAACCCTCAAAATATCTTTCAAATAAAGTATATTGTTTTATGGATATACCACCATTAATAATACTGCTCAATATAGCTATATGCTTTATCAAATACTTCTTTATCCTTAATCTTGTACTTAATCCAGATGACACTGCGAAGCGCCTTCTTTACTTCATTTTTACCTGTAGTAGTTCTTTGCCATCCGTCGAAACGTACAATTTTTACGATGTCGTCTATATCGGCAACAATACGCTCAACAATGATAGGAGTTTTATCATTTTTAACGCCTTTAAAGAGCTCTGTGAGTGCTGATTTACCACGGTCGATTTCTTCTTCAGGCACAACTTCCTTCTCTGCCTGCGCTGCCTCTCTTGCGAGTTCAAGCAGGAGCTTCAGGAACTCTATGCTAGTAATAAGTCCTTGTTCATGGCGGTCACGGAGTTCTTCCAGCTTCTCTCCTAGCTTTACGAATTTAGGGTCATTTGTATGTTCACGAATCTTAGCAACCAGATCGATTTCTACCTTCATGGTTGTCTTTTTAACATCCCTCTGCTTACGGATAAATTCGTCTATCAGGTTTGCATCAAGCGTAAGAATATCAAGGTCATCATGAACCTGGCCAACTTCGATGTTTGCGTGAACAAGTTCCAATGTCTTAGCACCAAGAGCTGCCCATACAAGTGCACCACGATTGTCTGTTGGCTTTACAGATTCATAAACTTTACTAAGCCATACATAGTCGAATTTGTATTTATCAAGGAATGGATCAGGAGACAGCGCATCCCAGGCTCTATTCAGAACACGATAATCTGCTGCGAACTCATCCTTATCCTTATTTTTAGGAATACACTCCTGTGCAGCCAGTAAACCTTCCCAGCCTTCAACAGTACGGTCAACACCCATAAAGTAACTGAGGCATTTTCTAAGAAGGGCAGGAATCTGCATCTTTACTTCTTCGATATTAGTAATAACCTTCTTCATGCTGGCTTCATCAAAGTCCAAAGCCTTAGCGACATTATCAAAAATACCGATATAGTCTACGATTAATCCATGTGTCTTGCCTTCATCATAGGTACGGTTTGTACGACAGATGGCCTGTAGAAGGTTATGATCCTTCATCGGCTTATCCAAATACATCGCCTGAAGAATAGGGGCATCAAACCCTGTTAAAAGCTTTGCAGTTACAATGACGAACTTCAGAGGATTACCCTTATCACGGAACTGATCCAAAACCTTTGCTTCCTCATCACGGCTGCGGCGATACTTCTTATAACGGTCTTCCTTATCATTGTTGGTATCCATTACGATTGTGGTTGCATCAGGAGGAAGCAGCTTATCCAGCTCTTCCTTGTACTTAAGGCAACACTCACGGTCGTATACAACAATCTGGCCTTTGTAACCGTTAGGCTCAATCTTCTCTTTGTAATGTTTTACGATGTGTTCACACACTTTACGGATACGCTTAGGGTCATACATAATTGCCTTCATATTTACGCGTTTGGACAGCTCTGCACGGTCAGCATCTGATAGCGTTTCTGTAAGAGCATCAAACTCCGCATTTACTTTATCCTTATCAACATGGAGGTCAACTGGAACCGGCTCGAAGTTAAGAGGAAGAGTCGCATTATCTCTGATGGAATCAGAGAAGGTATATCGACTCAAATATCCGCTCCTATCTTCGGTTGCGCCAAAAGTACGGAATGTATTCTTATCAATACGGTTAATAGGCGTACCGGTAAGTCCGAAGAAGAATCCATTTGGTAACGCTGCACGCATCTTTTCACCAAGATCACCTTCTTGTGTGCGATGAGCCTCGTCGACCATGATGATAATGTTATCTCTAGGATTAAGAACACCTTCCACATCGCCAAAGCGGAAGATAGTCGTAATAGCAATCTTACGAATGTCCTGCTTGAAGAAGTTCTCAACCTCTTCTTTAGAAGCAAGTGACACTAGGTTCGGAACATCTGAAGCATTAAAGGTTGCTGTAATCTGTGTTTCAAGGTCAAGACGATCATCAACGATTACTACGGTCGGATTCTTAAGCTCAGGAATCATACGAAGCTTCTGTGCCGCAAATACCATAAGCAATGACTTACCAGAGCCCTGGAAATGCCAAATAAGGCCTTGCTTAGGATATCCAGCAACAACACGCTGTACGATAAGGTTAGCTCCTTCATATTGCTGATAACGGCAGATGATCTTGTACTTTACATGCTTCTTGTCTGTTGCAAAAAGGGTAAAGAACTGGAAAATATCCATAATCTTCTCAGGCGTAATCATATCTCCTACACTGACTTTAACATCGGCAAGACTACCTTCTGACTTATGGTCAGGAGTATGCCAAGGTCCCCACATGTTGATTGGCATTCCAACAGAACCATAGCGATAGCATTTACCTTCTGTAGCGAAGTTGAAGACATTAGAAACAAACATCTCAGGTATGCTCTTTTCGTAGGAAGATATATCACTGGCAGCGTCTAACCAAGTTATCGCATTGCGAACCGGAGTCTTGAGCTCACCGATAGCAATCGGGAAACCATTGATCAGCAAAACGATATCAAGTCGCTTTCCATCTTCCTTTTTGGGATAAACCCACTGGTTCGTGACGACGTATTCGTTAAGTGCAAGATCTTCCTTTTTCATTGTGCCGAAAAAGCGTATCGGAATCATTCGACCATCTTTCCCAAAAGGATAGGCGTTTTCCTCAAACACTATCTTCTTAAAAAGCTCATTCTGGGTGATAAGGTTACGCGGCTGCACCGATAGAATGATTGTACGCAGTTTGTATATGACTTCATCTGCACGGGATGGTTCTTCTGCAATTTCTGGATTCAGGCGGATAAGGGCATCTTTGACCATAGGCTCTACCATGACATCGGAATAATCTCGAGACAGCTCTTCTGCAGGGATGTAGTTCCACCCATTTCCTTTAAGAGTTGAGATTACCATCTGCTCCATTGTATTATCTTCGTTGAACATAAACATTTCCTCCCATCATTAAGTTTTTCAAATCCGTGCCGGACAGCATCTTTGCGTCAGCCAGGCACCTCGATTCTTTGGATTTAACCAAGGTTTTCAGAAATTATCTTCTTAAAGGTGGCAGTTAACTCTGCGAGCGCTTGTTCCAGTTCAAATTTTGATTTATCGCTCTGCTGGACAAAGGCTGCAAATTGCTCTTGCAGGGCCAGTGGTGGTAGCGATATCTTATAATCAGCCAAGTACGAAATAGGAACTCTCCGCTGTCCGCCTGTGCCAGTCATAACTTTTTCAGCATCAGTTCGGAATTTGCTAAACATCGTAATGATGTATAACCAGTATGGATTGCTTTTCCCGACTATAGGACGTAGTACATGGAACTCCGTAGAGCCAAAGGCGGCACCATTTTTCAGTCCTACAGCCACACCGCCCTTGCCATTTTCCATACAAGGCGTAATTTTTGCAAACAAAACATCATTCTCTGCAAAATATGTGAAACCCTTGCATACTTCTGGATATGGACGCCAGATACTTGTATCTACAATGCCTTTTTCGCTAACTGATGGCATAGCTACAAATGAATATTCCGCTTCCGTATCCATGTCTTTCGGACGTCTTGGATTAAGTTCGCAACATTCCCCAAGTGTAGTGAGTCCCCAGCCTTTTTCATCAGCTCCGGGTATTCCAAACATCTCGATAAATTGAGCTTTCACTAACTCGTCCGTTTTCAGCAGTAACTTCTGGTAGGATCTCTTTGTGGCATACATAGCCCACAGCACCTTGGCAAGCTCGTGCTGTTTTTCAATGTCAGGCAATTCAAACTCATAATCTGCAAGATCTGAGAACAGTACATATGGATTTGTTGAACCTTTTGACTTCATAATTGACCATTGCGTAAATCCTTCTGAGAGCATAACAAATGGCAGCAATTCTTGAAGAAACTTTTTTTCATCACTAGTTTCAAGGACGAATGTAGTGTTAGCAGTTACGCCATCAAAGTCCGCTACAGCGACCTTCTTTAAATACGTTCTCCTGGAACCATATAATACCTGTCCTGCTTTAAACTCTCTGATAAACGCCGGTCCAACGTCATCAGTTGCAAATTTCCCTCTACGATGAATTTCAAGGTCTTCAGAATCCATATGATTACCAGCAACATAGAACTCGTAAGGATTATTATTTCGGTCTACCTTGTTTTTTACATCTGTCACTATATCTCCGAATCTTACTTTACTCACATTCTTAGACCTCCATTTCCATCATAGCATGTAACTTTGCATAACTTTGTTTCGCAGTTTCAGATAACCCTCTCCAGTTCTCATAGCGTTCTTGCACAGAACGCTCATCAACTTCACCCTCTCGTAGAGAATGCTTGATGTAAAGGGGAATACTGAGAGAAAAGTTATTATCTTCAATATCTTTGAGAGTAACGACCTTTGCAAAATCCGGAACGTCTTCATATTTGTTGTAAGCCAAAGCGATTTTCTGGATATGGTTATCTTCTAGATAGCTCTGAGCATTTTTTCTCCCCACTTCATTGATAGCATTGATTAGGAGGACCTTTCCTCTACGTTCTGGCCTCTTGTAGGTTCTACAGATTACAACGCACGCTTCCATACTCGAGTTATAGAACAAATTGGGCCCTAAACCTATAACACATTCTAACAAGTCGTTTTTCACAAGTTTTTCGCGCATTGCACTTTCTTCATTTCTAAAAAGAATTCCATGTGGAAGGAGAATAGCACAACGTCCAGTGTCTTGCTTTAAGCTTTTTAGGATATGCTGGATAAAGGCATAGTCAGCACGACCTTGTGGGGGTATACCCAGGAAGTTACGTCCATATTTATCGCTTGCAAATGCTTCTCTGTCCCACTGACTAATTGAATACGGGGGATTAGCAAGAACCATATCGAATTGTTTGATCATTCCGTTTTCTACAAAATATGGTGATTTTAAGGTGTCACCATTCACAATATCAAAGTCCTTCACACCATGAAGAAAAAGATTCATCTTGCCAATTGCAGAGGTTAGTACGTTGATTTCCTGACCGTAAATAGCAACGTTTCGCCATTCTTTTTTCTGCTGCTTTAGGTACGCAATAGCAGAGATTAGCATGCCGGCACTGCCGCATGTCGGATCATAGATTGACTCGCCAGATTCTGGCTTGAGCATTTCTGTCATCAGATGGACTACGGTACGATTCGTATAGAATTCCTGAGCTGTGTGACCGCTGTCGTCAGCAAACTTTTTGATCAGATATTCGTATCCCTGTCCAAGTTCGTCCTCAGGACAGTTTTCGATAGACAATGTCTTAGTGCTGAAGTGCTCGATGAGCTCTTTCAGCAGACGATCTGGTAAACGGTTCTTGTTTGTCCAGGTACCATCACCAAAAACGCCTTGCAGTTTATCTAAATTTGCATTTTCTATCTTACGGAATGCGTCTACAATGGCAACACCGACATTTTCCGAAACCGCTCGAACATCATTCCAGTGGGCACCTTTGGGCACCTGAAAGCGGTGATTTTCCTCAAACTCCAGAGCTTCTTCGTCACCATATTCTTCTATGATCCGCTGACACTCTTCATCATAAACGTCACAGATGCGTTTGAAGAACAGTAACGGGAAAATGTATTGTTTATAGGACCCCGCATCTATACTGGTACGGAGAAGAACAGCAGCATTCCATAGATAGGACTGCAGTTCTTCGATTGTTATGCGTTTACTCATTGACGTATCCTCCTTCCATGAGAAGATTTCTCATTGTTTTCTCTGCCTCCAGCATTTCATTAAAGACTCCGAAGTATTGCTTGCGTACTTCAGCCGGAGGAACGATTTCTTGTGCTTTCTTTTCGATATAGTTGTTAATAGCTAAGGTGTAGTCTTTTTTTCTTACATCTGGGATAGTGACAACCTTCACCTTATCGATAACATCTTCGTAGTCTGTGTAGAGTTTGTAGACCTTGTTGATATCATCTTCCGTCATTATGTTTTGTGCCCGCTGCGGGGTATAGATGTCAGAGGCATCGATCATGCATATACGCCCTTTGTGGTCGTTCTTTTTATCGTTATTTAGAAGAAGAATACAAGCCGAGACACCCGTGGCGTAAAAGACACCACCTACCAATGTAATTATACATTCCAGCTTATCCGATTCAACGAGCTGCTTGCGAATTTCGCCTTCTTTGCCGCCTCGGAATAACACGCCCTGCGGCAGAACAACTGCACATCGACCGGTCTTCTCATTCATTGATTTCACCATATGCTGCAACCATGCATAGTCGGCATTTGAATCCGATGGACAGCCCCACATGTTTCTACCATATATATCTGAACTAAACTGTTCGGCGCCCCAGCTCTTCAGGGAAAACGGTGGATTTGCAACGACACAGTCAAAAGTCTTCAACTTGCCACCTTCATGATAATTCGGAGAGTGAAGAGTGTCACCCTGCGTTACCTTAAAGTCCTTTGCTCCATGTAAAAAGAGGTTCATTCGGGCGATTGCGGAAGTGGATAGATTTTTCTCCTGACCATAGATGCGACCGTATGTCAATTTATCATCCTTCATATAACGGATGGCTTCAATCAGCATGCCGCCTGTTCCGCAAGCGGGGTCATAGACCATTTCTCCAATCTTGGGATCCATCAGCATGATAAGAAGTTTAACAATGGAACGCGGGGTATAGAACTCACCTGCGTTTTTCTTGGACAGATCGGCAAACTTCTTAATAAGGAATTCATAGCTATCGCCCATAACGTCTGCAGAGTAGTTAGTATTACCGACTTTTATCTTGGACATATGCTCAATGAGGTTTTTCAGTCGCTCATCGGATAGCTTCGTTTTGTCAGTCCAGTTGGCATCATCAAAGCTACTGAACACACCACTTAAAGTATCTGGGTTAGCACTCTCAATTCCATTCATCGCTTTGACGATTGCGACACCTACGTTTTCGCTGGCCTCACGGACATTCTTCCAGTGGCACCCTTCCGGAATGTCGAAGCTGTGGTTTTCCGGAAAACTAGCATATTCTTCATCGCCTCCAGAGCGCTCAAGGGCATCTTGTGTTTCTTCATCGTAGACATCACTAATTCTCTTGAAGAAAAGGATAGGTGTCACATAGCTTTTGTACTCATCTTGGTTTATTGGTCCTCGAAGAATATTACAAGCCTCAAAAAGGTGATTAAATAACCGCTGACTAGTTGTTTCTTCGTTTGTTGGAATGGAGTCTTTTAATTCTTTATCCGCTGTTTCTACAGAGGACTGAATCATAGCATTTCGATCTCCTGTCTCAACTTTAATTTCTTTGCGTCTTTCGATACCAATACTACCATCGGCATTTAATTTTTCCATCTTGGATGGATACTTGTTTTCAAACTCTACAAGTATCTTTAGCAGACGCTCATCAAGGAAGGTCAAAGCGTGTTTTCTAATATCTGTAGGTATCCCGTAGTAAGCTTCTGCAATGCCCCCTGTAACGGCAGCAAGGGTATCGCTATCACCGCCGATAGATATTGCATTACGAATTGCATCTTCAAAATTCTTTGACTCGAAGAAAGCTTCCAATGCTTGAGGCACTGTATCTTGACAACTTTCGGTAAACTCATAGCTGTCACGGATTTCATCAAGAGTAAAATTCAGTGGGTAATAGTTCTTCGTAATGTAGTCACGAATCTCAAGTAGGTTCTTTCCAGAGCAAGCGAGGAAGATAGCAACTGCTGTTGCTTCAGCACCTTTTAATCCCTCTGGATGATTGTGCGTTACTTCGGTCACTGCTTTGGATAGCTGTTTAGCCTCTTCCAGGCTGTTGGCCACGAAACCACACGAACTGACACGCATTGCCGCTCCATTTCCGTAGCTTCCATAAGGCTTCGGATTATCAGAATGTATCCAGCCTCTGAATCGACTACCATATCCGCAATTCGGATAGTGCACTCCGATACTTTGCATATACTTCACAGCATTTTCAGACAGGTCACTATAATCTGCTTTGCTTTCCAACAGAGCTTTAGCTATAGCTAAAGACATGATGGAGTCATCTGTAACACTGCATTTATAAGTCAGGAAGTCAAACTGCTTGCTCCTGTTATTATTCCATTCGAAACGAGAACCGACTATGTCCCCGATAATAGCTCCTAACATAATGTACCTCCTATTTATAATAAGACAGTAACTGATCGAGTGTTAATGAAAGTCCACATGCGTCCAGCGCTGTCTTACGGTCTTCGTATATTTTTGTAACAATAGGTATTTTATCTTCAAATTTCCCGTAATGAAGAAGATTATGACAGTGGCTACAAAGTGAAACCATGTTCTCCAGAACATCGAGTGAATATGGAAACTCTCTATATTTGCATATCGGGATTAAATGATGAGGCTCAGTGTAAGGCTTTCCATTCTTGCGAAGGAAGGTACGGTCAGTTGGATCATACTCACACAAGAAATCTGCTTTAAGCAGAGCATCTACAGCGCGCTTTGGATTTCGCGCCGGTTTCTCTCTCCCTGTAGCTGATGAAGTTGTTGTTGCCTGCTTCTCCCGAATACCACTCCAAGTTGGCTTTGCTATTGAAGCAGACTCTTCTGCTAACTTATTGATAGCATCTTTCTCAAACTCATCGTATTCAGATTCTTTATCTTCAATTACACTATTAAGGGCATCCTCTAATACACCAAGAATTTTTGCATCCGTCTGTTTCTTTTTAATTTCGGTAAGAAGATAAATCGCATATTCATCATGAAGATGATTCATGTACTTTCCCTGACTAACGGCTCCATTTACATTGAATACTCCACCAGCGTTGTGGTGAGCTGCAATCCATTTTGAATGATCATTAATTTTTATGGGGTTTACATCCAAATACTCGACGTCCACCTTATAACCATTAGTGCTCCAGCCGCCGCTTACTCCCACGGTAAAAGCAACTGGCTTAGGACTATCGTAACAATCTGTAGCAGCTATCCCGATGGAGACAATACTTCCCTTACAATGGTTAAGTATAGTGTCACCCTTTCTTACTTGCGACATAGTTGTATATCCAGGAATTATAGCTTTATTTCTTGCCACTTTCGGTGACCAAACAAAACCACCAGTGCGTTCCTCTTTATATGTTTTAGACTGTACTACATAAAACACCGCCATAATTTAACCTCCAATCAGAATTCTCGTAGCTTATCCACGGCCTCATTCCAGCGATTTTCAGCAGCTACAATGGTTTCCTTATAGATTATCAACTCTTTTGTGTATTCATCAGCCTTCCTTTGCTGTTCTTCTATAGAAGGAAGAGGTATTTCTAAAGCATACAAGTCTTTATAGCTGATATTAATTATTACGCTTCCTTGTTGCACACTACTTATCATCTTTTCACCAAGCGGGCTATCTAAAAACAGTTTTAGATAAGTACTGTTAAGCATCTTAGTTTCCGGGCGAATCACAATTATATTTGATGAAGCGATGCAAGGATAACTTTGCTCTTGGAAGATGGCAGTTCTAATTGCTGTACCTCTTGCAGGTATGAGCACATCGCCTTCTTTAAGCAAGTAATTTTTAATCTTACGTTCTTCTTCATCAAAGTGATCAAGGCTATCATAATCAATGTCGTATTCTCCAACATTCGAGATGTTTACAACACCAATGCTTCCGGTTGGATCTTTCTTTGATACTGATTTCCCACGGAAAATTTCTGCAACATCTCCCATTGCTACTTTACGAACAGACGACTCTTGGAATTTAAGCCACTCTTCATCTTGTTGTGAGAAAATTTTGTTTATGTTCCAGTCACCAAGTTCATCAAGCTCATCTGACATTACAAACGTCTCTTCTTCTATAACAAGTTCGTCTGCTATATCACGCCTATTTTTACGCTTCTCAGCTTTGTAACGACGAACTGTGACATCATCATCACCAGGCTTAGTATTAACAACATCAATGAGGTAAGTTTTAATTCCCGTTCCTTCAAAGGTTCCTTCCGGAAGCTCAGCAATTTCCTTAACACGATAAGTCTGTTGCACAAACCTCCTAAGCTCACCGTTCTTTCCTTGAGCGTATGTGATTCTTGCTGGCATTGTGATTACAAGCTCGCCACCAGCAGTTGTATGCAGAAGCAAGTTTTCAAGCGCTACAGCATCTGGATCTCTACACATGAAATTCTCATCTTCTGCAAGGTTTCTCGTTCCAAAGTTAGGAACAGAGAATATTAGGTCATAGCGGTTGGTTGTAAAGCCATACTGATATATGCTGGCATTCAATATCTCTACATTCTTGTATCCAGCAAAAATCTTGTTAATTACATGAAGACTGATTGTATCTTCAGTTGTGATGGTGAAATTGCAACCAGGATGTTCATCAACAAACTTCTTTAGGTTAGGGATGAATTTTTCACCTTCAGCAATAAGCACTGTATCTGACTCAAGATTGAAGCGACTATTGTACTCATTAAACAGAGCATTAGATACTGATATATATCTAAATCCTCTAGAACTCTTCGCCATCAAAATCTCCCACTCGAAATCTCCCCTGAAATCACTGCAAGCTTTATATACTCTGACAAATTGCGCCTTATCCTTAAACGGATTAACAATGTCGAGCCTATCAGCCACAGAGAGCATCGTCTCATAAATTCGTTCTTCCGATTCGTCTGATATTTCTCTACTAAGGTACTCTTCCTTAGTTTCAGCCACAAGAAGTGCAGCAGGGACGTAGGAGTCCATCTCCATATACGCTCTGAATAGATTTATGTATTCAAAGGTAGCCTTTTCGCTTTCTTTAACCATGATTTATCCCCCCAATACTCAATTACATCTTTAATTGCACTAAGAATATCACACTAAAATTCCGCCGTCAACATTTTATCTAATTTTGGTATTCGAATACTAAAATATTTTACGAGCGTAGTTTATTGGTGGTTTATGCTCTTCGTTAGAAGGTATTACTACTCAAACCGCAACAGTTATCTATTTTCAACCATATAGAAAAACAATAGTTCTCTAACTTACACTAATTCCGTGTAAAGTAAGGCCCCGTGAACAAAAAACATTAATATAGCAAAAATACAAAAATTTTCTGGAGGGCACCCAGTACTTTTATTTATTCTATTATTTGAAGAAAAGAGCCCTCGGGTAACCATTTTAAGAATTCATGAGTTTTCTAATCGTTACGTTTACTATAAGAAAAAGTCTCTATTAAAGTCTGGCCGCCTATGTTCGACGTAAAACTTACCTAAAACTATTTAGAATAAGCTCTTCAAGTTAATCCTAATCTGGTGACAATTAATTGATTCAAGCTACATGTGCTAAATAAGCAAGCTATCCAAAAAAACATCAGATAGCTTGCCACTTGTCGTGCGTGCTGTGAGGTGCGCTTATTTTTTGAATTCGAGCTTACAATGTGTAGAATCATTCAAAGTTCTACCGTATCCTATGTATACTCAGAAAAAGCTCACAATCCCTTTCATATCATGGATTGCGAGCTAATAAAAATTTCTTATCGTAACCCAAAATAACCCAAAGATACCAGCAACCAGGTTTGAATCAGCTGTAAAAATATAGATATTATAAGGTTTCATGAATGTAATGTATAAAATATTTATTGGTTTATTTAGTTGATTATCGGTTTACTTGAATTATCTTTCTGATGAAACATACAAAAAAGTACCTATTTTTTTGACCATTAGGTTATGGTTAAATAGGTACTAACTCTTATTTTTATAATGTCTAACTTTCTCTAATTAAATTGCTATTCAAAACATTTACACCGATATGATAGAAATCTGCGGAGCCATCCTCCTCATTCACTACATACGCAAATAGATACCCCTGATTTGCCATAAATATTTCATGCTCCATGTATTCTTTAATAACTAACCTTCGATCACTTTCTTCTGTTATCTCTTCGTCATCTGCCATTGCGTCAGCAAAAATATCCTTTGGTACACAGAGATAACTTTTAGTAACAATCACCTTTTCAAAGCTAGATACTTCATGCTCACATTGAATTTCAATTTGTTTTCCTACCATATAATATGAAAGTAGAACATGATAAACAAGTAACCCATTTTTGTCTAAATCTGAAATTATACCTTCATCTACTTCAGATAATTCTTCTTGATAAATAGAAAGAGGATTTAAGCTATTTGTTTTCAGGATTTTCTCTTCACTGAAAGCAGTTATAATGTTGTCTTTCAATCTAATTGCTTTCATTAAATCAATTGCTAATTTCTCACTTCTTGTTAAAAATGGAATAATACCATTACTATTTTTATCCCATAAACGTAAATCCTTGGTCTTTTTCGGCATTTAACGTAACTCCCTTATGATAGACTTTTTTCGTGGGAAATAAGGTATTTCTAAAACAGAAAAAGCAGAATACCCCTAATATCGCAATTTGCTATAATGAATTACTATTTCTAATTCCGTTCACATCGACTAATATCCTTTAAGATTAAAAATCGTATGAAACCCACAATGTAGATGAAAATTATTTTATAAAAAAAGAGTTGTAACAAATAAGCACCCATCCTTACTAACCCATGTATTAACTAGCTCTTCATTTTCTCGCATTAACGGCTTTTTTATTGGACATTCTACGTTTTATTTATACTTCCCTATTTTAGTTGTTCTTGATAATGTTTAAGCTTTTCATATAAAGTTGATTTTTTCATATCAACTTTAATCATAAATTCCTTTATAGAATAGACTTAAAGAAGTATGAAATGAAAGAGGGGGAAAATGCAAGTAACAACTTATATAAAAAAGTTCGACAAGATCGAGATGTTTCGATTTTGTCGAACTCTATAGGACACCAATCCTTTTAAAAATCCCTTAATAAATCTAATACATCCTCACGCTTTTCAAAGATAGTAGCTTGAATACATAGCCCAGTTGTGGCATGTTTATACACCCGAAGCGTTTCTTCTACTATAATTAAGCCAATATGCCACTCCATCTCAGGTGTAACAATTGCCAATAAAATCGTATTCCTCTTATCGCCTGTTTTAATCTCCGGTATCAAATTCTTTAGAATAAAGTTACGCACGTCTTTCGAAAACTCTTTCTGTAAATGGATCGTGTAAAACATGACATCTTCAACTTTGTCATACCCCCTATAGAGCTCAAATTCATGAGTAGCATTAACGATTTCCTGTTCTATACCTATGCTTGGGAACATGTTACATTGAACTTTGATATCATTCGATTCTCTTTCATTTAAATTAATTGTGTTAGGTTCATGAAATATAGAGCTATTGCCATCTGAGATATACTTTGAAAGAATATTATAGGCAATCAATGTCCATATATGTTCCATGTATGGCTGCTCGATAAAATAGTGCAATTTCCCTTTCGATAAATATTGATTACCCCCTACTACAAAACTGTGTGTGTTTAATTCAAACATTGTCTCCACTCCTCAGAATAAGATTTGAAGTTGTTAACAAACGAAAAGCCTACAAACAATCTAAACCAGTTTGTTAACTCTGTCTTATATATCCAAAAGCAAAAGATATATTTTAAGTAGCCTATATCCTGCTTTGATATATAATGTAGCTCGACAAAAGTTTCCAAAATAATAAAAAAGAGAGCACAGATTTGCTCTATCTCTCTGAAAGTGCTTATTAAGCTTGTAAATGGATGGTGCTTGAATTTCTGTTCATCTTGATGTACTTTCTTCCTACTGAAAATAAAAAAACTCTATAAATATTTTTACTTTAATATTTGTTGCCCAGTATCAAAAATCCAAGCAAATCTTTACAGATTTTTCTTACTCATTAATCTAGCAAATCGTGTAAACTGCGGTTTAAATGCTAACATACCATCCTTATTTTTCGGGTTTATATCAATCAGTGGGATTGATGTTTTTTTATAGCCTACGTTTAAATTAGGAATCGGTAATTTAACTTCACCATTCATGTATCTTTCTAAATTTAGCGATAATATAAATTTTTCCCTCTTATCATCACATAAACAGCTTCCTGCATACTCATCCTGAAGCAAGATATACATAAATTCATATTTAGAAACACTGGATTACTCTCCATCTTGTACCTCCGTAGTGTCTGTTCTTATACTTATGTATATTGTAACTAGTTCGTTTATAAGCGATAACTTTTGAAACGATTAATTTTGAAAACTTCCTGTAGCCCCAGTTACAGCAACGTTTTAATTGCTTTTATAAAGAAGTTGATAACTTTTGTCCATTTTGATAACTTTTTCTGATAACTTTTTAATACATAAATTTTATAAGTTTTTAAGGTTAGTTACGTATTAATATAGTTTTATAAATAAACTCCTAAGTTGAAATTATAAACGTAAATCAACTTTTCGTACTATAGTTGTATCTGTTACTAAAATTAAGGATTAATAAATAATTCTTGTTAGGTTTTGTCAATAGAAAGTCAACTAATTTACAACTTAATAGCTTATTGTTAACCTATTAACAACTTTTGAATTATTGTTATATCAATCAAAATAATTTTATAGGTTTTTTAAAGTTTTGTTTACTCTTGGAAATAAATTTTTGAATAGGTTTGGAGTGTTGAGTAGATTTTCTTTGAGGTTAAGATTTGAACAATCTTTTCTATTTGTAGAATAGCTTTAGAAGTTTATATCAGAAGAAATTTAGAAATCCCACAATATGAAAATGGTGTCTTTTAAAAGTGTCAAACTCTATACTTAGATGGTGATATCTATTGTTAAATATTTAATTTATCACTACTACAATTAAAGGAGATGAACAAGCTGGTTTAAAAACAAAAGACCCTCTGATTTTCTCGGTAGGTAAATCACAAAATGGGGATATATTCGTTGAAGTAACCATTTATGAGCGGAAAGATAGAAGAAATATTTCCTATGGCATTATTATAGGGTGAATCGCTAGTTACCAGAAGACTAGGTTACATCTTATATTTTGCAAGTAAGTCCTACTAAATTAGCATACAATCGAAAAACAATTATTATAAAAATCAAAAGAAAAGGCTACCCCTTTTATAAAAAATTTCATGATTTTTATAAAAGAATCTTTCTCTTTTATTCTTTGTTCTTTTCTTTTATAAAGTTTCTAGCAAATGCGGTGCTCTCAGCTATGTTGCTATTTACACAACCCACACCAGTTACATCAGCTGAAGAGACCACTGGCACTTCAACAGCACAAATCGTTTAAAAATGTTACTCATACTATCACGGCATTAATTAATATACTGATATTATTTTGTAACTCCCATTTTTGTACTTCAGTAGTAAATAATTGTTTTATTATTAGCAAAAAGATAGCAAGATTGTAAAAAGTAATCCTGCTATCTGAAATTTATTGCTACTTCTTTTAAAATATTTTCGGGTTCAATATAGCCTCCACGTCTTTAGAAACAAAAGGTGGTTGATGCTTTATCTCATCATGATAGTGTCTTGCATTCATTTTATGAGAAATGACCTCAAGGTTTTCAGATTTATTATTATATTTATCTCCATCTTTATGGTTGACACAATTAGGATTACCTCCATTTCCAAGAGTAGTTAAGGCAAATGCTCCATATTTAAAAAGTGCCTGTAACTGATGATCAGCAATAATAATCTTTTCGAAATCTCCATTCTTATATATCGTAAAGCATTTGTATCCTCTATTTCTACTCCTTGCTTGACAGCTCTGCATTAACCAATCTCCTTCCGTGGGGTAAAAAGTTCCGTTTTCATAAATAATTCTTTCATTATTAGGTTGTTTTATTTTTTGCAGTTTTATCTTCTTACCTTCTATTATTAATCGATACTTTTTATTATCATACCTAAATACCCCACCACATAGCTGACTTATCAGTATTGTTCTGTAGCCGTAAGTAACAAGGTAGATATCATCAAAAACATATTCTCTCCTTAGGTAGATATCCCAAATTCTTTCCATTCGCGCATTCCAGTTGATAGACTCTAAAATTTGTTGCTCCCTAGCGGAAAGTGCCCCCTCTTTTTTATTAATAGGGTTGCTTGATACGTATTTGAAGTTACTTTTTGTCATTTGTAATCAGTCCTTTTGAGGTAATCAGCTACTTATATCACTATCAAATATGTGTCAGTAATTTACTGCACTCAATTTTCAGAACCCCCTTACCTACTTGCGATTGATGAGCTATTAGCTGGTACCACAATATACTTACTGCTCGAACTGACTGAGAATTTTATCTGTAATTTGCTAGTTTTCATAAAAAAAACAGTTTATTTTTTTGAGTTTTAAAATAAACCTATTTATATCCAATCAATTTTAATAGTTATAAACACTGAGAATAAAAATACCCCTGCAACGCATTTTAAGTCGCCAAATTGACGAGCTTATAAAAGTTACAGGGGTAATTATACCTACGCCCTAAGAGCGATTTATAGCGGAATTAAAGGAGCCGAATATATAACCCTACAATAAATAGTTATTATATACTTGGTACAATTCCTAGAAGCCATCATCCGATGACATGACTAGCAATCAATCTAATAAAATTTGGGGTAATAAATAATTGGAGATATCAATATTAGACCACAAAAATTCCAGTTGAGTGATACCCTTTTTTCCAGATGAAGATTTAGTAATTTCTCCAAGGCAGTATTTCTTCCACCCATTTCCAACCAATATTTTTTCATAATCAGGATTATCAAAGTTAGATATAAGAATAGGAGCTCTACTATTAACTATTAGTTGAGCTAATTCCTTATGATTGACCTCACCATCATACGAAGTAGTCCCGAAATATGGAGGATCTATATATAAAAGAAAATCTGGACGGCGTTTGTATACCTCTAGTACATTTTTATAATCTGTACATAGTACTCTTGTTTTACTCATTGATGGATACAGTTCTTTGAATTTTAGTAAAGATTCATATGAAATACCCATCATTGCATTTGCTTTAGAAAACGCTCTACGATCTGCTGCTCTACTGAATGCTTGAACAATGATTGTAAGTGCTGCGGATTCTACCATCGGTGTACTAGGGTCTACTCGGCGTTTACAAGCACGTTCAAACTCTTCTTTTGATTGAACATAATATTGGTATTGATAAGCTGCATCAATCATTTCCTGTAGTAAGTCTATCTCTGTACAACATGCCATGACATTACAAAAACCTCTGTCAATATCGTTATAAATGACTTCTTCCATGTGTATATCTAAATGTGGGATAAATTTGCACCCACCACCAAACACATCAATGAACCCTATTAACCCATTATCATTTACAAAATCACGCATAATAGGAATAAGTAAATTTAAAAGCTGTATCTTTCCACCAATTGTAGCAAGAGTCTTTACAATTTCAATTTGATGCATAGTATTATTCCCCCGCTCTCTTTAAGCGAGGACTAGTCAATACATAAGCACGCTTTGTTGGTATACCTCTTCGAAGTTTGACTGGCTTATCCTTTCGCAAGTCTACAGATGATTCGTCCAAATACAGATACCCCATTCTTACCCAGTATTCTAATATTGCACCTAATGTATTAGTGTGTGTAATATCAAATACTTCTCGCAAGTACTTAGGCATAATAGCGATTGATTCGCAACCGTACTTCTTGATGCCTTTTTCATCTGCGATGTATACCCCTTGAGAGGTGTTTTCAATATAGCCTTGTTGTGGTTCAGTATCGACATCAATAATACGTTTCGGGAATAACTCGATGTTCTCTTCAATATGCTCTACCAAAAGGTCAAAATAAATTCCCGCTTGAGCATCTGAAATAGCAACATTTATGGACTCTTGAACGTCTTCACTAGCAAGTAGACATGCAATGTCTTCTACTTCTTTATAAGTGCACTCATCTCTTAAAAGCTCAATATAAGACTGGATTTGAGTAAAGCCACTTCGGCTCAGCCCCGCTCTGTTCATTAATTCTAGCTCTATTTTTTTAGCCTTTGAAGAACGTGGGCTCATGAAATCAGCATATTTGTGATAGCTAGGAGCTTGCTCTATATGCCCTTTAATAGAAATGACCAATTGTGTGTGCCCATTCAATTCACCCTTCAAGATTTGGATAGACCACTCTTTTTCAACTACCTGCTTAGCGTTTATCCCCCTTGCATTTAATGGTGGAGATAGCTCGAATTTGGAAATTGCCTGTTGTTCGTGTGTTACTGAATTTTGTTTTTTTGTCATGGTTTCTTAACCGCCTTCTAGTTAGAGCTATAACGACACACGTATCTACCCATTTTGAAAAGGGTCCTTTATCGTTATGCATTCATATAAAGGCTTCTCTCTGGAAAGATCGTTAATTTTATAAGTTTCCCATGAGAAATTTATAAAGTCAGTCTAACTTTTCTCATGCTCACCCTAAAATTAGAAAACTCCCTCGAAAAAAAGTAAAGATGAGTCCAAAATATTTTTAGATGAGTGAGCGAATAAATCCTGCTATCCCACCGCTCGAAGTTTTTCCCTATTTTTTTCGGGAAAGTTATCTGGAAATGCTATATAGATATATTTCCCATAACCGGAAATCTCGATTCACTTAAGGTAGATGTGTATAGAGCTAGGGATTTCTTGAATAGTGGTCTATGTAAAGAAAAACAGGTTACTACACTGTGTTGCCTTGTAGTAACCTGCATCTTATGATTCTCCTATTATTATAAATAGGCTCACTGAAAGTATGACTAGTTTGAAAAAGATCACAAATATTTTATAATTCTTCTATAAAAAGATTCGTTTCGCTTACTTATATATCTACGTAATATTAGGATACTGATTTGACTGATTTGACTGGTTTGACTGGTTTGACTGGTTTGACTGGTTTGGATAGCTTAACTAAAATGAAATGAACGCTACAACGAGTATTCAGATGTATTTAGACTCTCTCCACTTAATATAGTTTAGGTCTCCTTGATACTCGAAAATATATAATTTTCTCTATTAATCTAAAGAATATGACCAATTACATTTCGATATCTATATTATTCTTAGAAAATTTTAATGTTAAGATTTTGCAAGCGTAGATAAATCTATACAGTAAAAGAAGATGCTATTTTTATTGCAATCTTATTGATATTGATTTATCCAATTTAATACAACATTTAATTTTCACTGCTTACAAAGAACAATCATTGCATACAACCACCGTCCATGCACCATCCTGTAATTCCCCAATCTCACCACATATTTCACATACCTGCCCAGATAGTATCTCGTATTTATTTAATATTTCTTGTAGTCCCGTAACCCCATTTTTCATATAAACTCGTAGTAAGCCCTGTTTCTCCTTTATTTCATAGAAGCTTATTTTTTCTAATGGCTCATTTAAAGAGTTATAAAGATTTTCGATTTCAAGAAACATATTCGATATCAGATTAAACCAACCGACTCCTACAAAGCATGGGACTATATCCTTCTGCTCTTTTCCATTATCTAAATCACTCTGTTCAAGCCAAGGAAATCTTTGAAGCAATTGTTCCTCTAAGTCTTCCCTCATAAAAATTAGTTCGTCTGCTATCACTATTTTATCCATAGATACCCCGCACCTTTCTGTATAGTTTAATACTTCAGATTTGTAACTAAAACTTGAAAATGCGATTAGTTACTAGTAAGTCTATCCTACATATTACTTACTAAACAATCACGCTTATTATGTGAAAATACTTAGAATTAAACTCTTAAAACAGGAAAATAATTTAACCTTTACGAAAATTAGAAAGGCTAGGATAAAAAGGTGACAACAATAGTCACCTATTCTTTCATATTCTCCTTTTAGTTAATTAGGAAATATTATTTAAATGTTTTCTCATAACGATGGAAGAATGCCACCGCATGTACTCATATTAACGAACAAGGTTGTTTAAATTTCAGTTGTAAAACCATTGTAACTAGGATCTTGATAACTACAGCTTGAGATACTGTTTTACCGTAGTGCATTGATGCTAAGATACATGCGAAATTACCTCGAGAAATATCATTATCTGCATACCCCCTGCTTTGAAGGATTGTTTGCACCTAAAACTGATAACTTATACTTAAACGCTAGTTGGTAGTTAACTTCACCATACCATATCGTCTTCGGTTTCGTTGCTCTGTGCTCCGTTGGATTGAAATATTAGAGAGTACGATAAAAAAAATCACACTTATACTGTTTAACCCGAATATTTTTAGGTTTTCCAAAAAATAAGTGTGATTTTTTCTATTTGTGAAGAAGAGTTTAAAAAATATCTAGTAATACAAAGAAATTAGTATTGGTGCATGATACAAATTAAGAGTTGTTATCAGAAATTCTCCATATAGATATGGAGTTGGTCTCCAAATACCTTATTTCGGAGTGAAATAAACATGTCTAATAAATTTGAAAAACTAGATAATATCGTAGTTACAGAGATTCTTGTTGAATTTATCAATGAGGTAATACCGGAACTAAAACGTTTAATGGGGGAGGAAAAAGTAATTAGAACTGAAAATCATAAACATTCTAATCAAATGCATAATGTATGGCTTTCCTTAAAAGAAGCTGCTAAATATGCTGGCGTCTCATACAATACCTTTCAAACATTTCGTCAAATGGGGCTTAAAGTATGTGAAATCGGGAACGTCAAGCGTGTATCACGTAAAGAAATTGACAAATTTTTAGAAACTCACAGTTACTAAATTACTTGAGGGGATTTTCTATTAGTAAAACTATATAATATTACTAAGGGATTAATCCTCTCTTATTTAATTATTTGCCCCCGCAAATATCAAAAGGAGGAAGTTAATATTGAAGAAAAAGATATCCCCCGTTAATAGTTACAAGCTGAAAAATGGTGAAACGCGCTACGAGTTTCCAATTTATTTAGGTGTTGACCCGTTAACTGGTAAACAGAAACGTACAACAAGACGTGGCTTTAAAACACGTAATCAAGCAAATATAGCATTAGCTCGTATTAAGTTAGAAATTGCAGATGGCACATATAAGCAAGAACGTGTAGAAACTTATAAAGAGTTATATGATCTATGGGTAAAGCAATATGAAAAAACTGTTGAAGAAAGTACGTTTGTGAAAACAATAGGCATTTTTAAAAATCATATTTTACCTGCAATGAGTTCTTATAAAATTGAAAAAATCACAGTGGATATATGCCAAAAGCATGTAGATGAATGGGCTGGAAAATTAAAGAATTTTCGTATGGTCAAAGCATATGCAGCGAAAGTATTAGATTTTGCAATTAAGCGTGGCTATATCCAAGCAAATCCATTCACGCATGTAGAAACAAGAATTAAACCTAAAAAGACGATTACCATTGATGAAAAGAACGAGAACTTTTATACTCGTGAGCAACTAAATGAGTTTTTAAGTCATTGTGAACAATCTTTACACTACAAATCATTTACTTTACTGCGTTTATTAGCTTATACAGGTCTGCGTAAAAGTGAAGCCTTAGCTCTTACTTGGAATGATTTACACATTAAAGAAAAAGAGCTTTCCATCACAAAAGCAATCGGCAGAGGGAAAAGTGCAAAGCTATATTTAAAATCAACAAAAACTGGATCACCACGAGTAATTAAAATTGATGATGCAACCATCGTAATTTTAAAAGAGTGGAAAAGGATTCAAAAGCAAGAGTATCTTGTTCTTGGTCATAATACAATGAAGGCAAATCAGCTGATTTTTAGTAATACAAATAATGAATACATTCAGCCTGTTCAAGTTCAAAAGTGGATGTATAGTGTGCAAAAGAAACATTCATTGGTGAAAATCACACCTCATGGATTAAGACACACTCATTGTTCACTTCTCTTTGAAGCTGGAGCATCATTAAAAGAAGTACAAGATCGCTTAGGGCATTCTGATGTAAAGACTACAATGGATATATATACACATGTTACAAAAAAAGCTCAAGAAAGCGCGATTCAAAAATTTGCTACCTATCTAGAAATATAAAAATTATAGGATTTAATTTTTGACTACGCTTTTGACTACGTTCGATTGAAGTCAGATGAAATTGTTTGATATAAAAAAAACGTCAAAACCCATATTTATCAAGGGTTTTGACGCTCATTGAAACTCAATGAAATTGTAAAATGGAGACGGCGGGAGTCGAACCCGCGTCCAAAGACTCCAATACTTCAGCTTCTACGCGTGTAGTTTGTCCATTTGCGTTTCGCGTAGCATTATGCCGACAAACAGGCGTCCTGTACGCTAACCTGGAAATCTCTTGCCGGTGACTCAGGTGGCACCATCGACCGTATCCCACTAAAGTTGGGCCCTACGTACTCTACATGGGCGATAGAGAGGCAGAGCGCTTACGAGCTTACGCTGCGAAAGCTAAGTTTTGTTGTTTGCCAGTTATTATATAACTTCCGTTGATGACGGAGCCGAGACCTCCGACGCGCGACCAAAGCTTGAACCATCCCTGTCGAATCCGTAACGTCCCCTTGAATATGATGCGAGGCACGTGGCGTCGATCAAACAAAGAGCTAGAATTGCTTCTAGTACGGTTGAAGAGTAGTACTACGCTTCAATACATCTGGCATTAACAATTCATATTATAAAACAAACCAAGCTTTACTTCAAGTATAGTGCCTTATTTACAGATTGATAGGTCCCCTTTCAATGCCAAAAAAGCATAGCAAATGAAAAACACCTTTTGAAAATTATTAATCAAAAGGTGTTTTTAGGTTATCGTATATCCACACGAATTGGTTCATCAAAGTAAACATATTGTAATTCTGTTTGGCCGTATAGGATAAACGAATCTAATTGAATCTCCTCATCGAATGTGATTGTTGTATACTGTTTTTCTTTATCTTTTCGAACACGGGCTGTATCCCATGCTGTTTTATTGTTCACTGTAATATGCCAGTCGTTAATCGTCGTTGCCTTTGCGTCTGAGGAAATTTCAAGACGTTGGTTGGGTAAGAGCTTTACTTCATATACTGTATCTTTATAAGTAAAGGAGTACGGTAATTGGTCCAAAGTTAGCGGATGTCGGACATTCGTCGGCAACTCAAACTTGGCACCAGTAACAGCTATATAGCCGCCTTCTTTTACACTTGGATAGGCACTAATTGTTTCAGTATGAGCGTAACGATCATTTTGAATATTGACGTTATCTTCAGGCATCGAGCGTTGTAATTTTTGTCCATCAGCGTCAATAACGTCATATAATATTTGTGCATTATAGCCTGCATAAGATTCTTTTTCAGCTAGCGGTAAATCAGCTGTAAACTTTTCTACTTGTTGCTCTACAAATGTTGCCATGTTCTCCGTAAATTTTGTTTCAAATTTGAAGAGAGAGTTTTGTGGTCCATGTTGTGCACGGATAAAGTTTACGTCAACGCCGTCTTTTTCAAACGCAGAACGTAGTGTGACAGTCTCTGTTTGAGCTAACAATTCCTTGCGATCAATCGGTACTTCAAACGTCCACTGACCATCTACGTCATAAATGTGTTGATAGTTAAAAAGAAGTTTAAATTCATCATGTGTCACATTAAATAAGGGGAACTCAAATTTAATTTCATTCATTGATTGCTCTGCAGAATAACTAGCAATTTCACTTTTCCCGCTTGGTAGTACGAGTGCTACATCCCCCACGGTTGCTTCATTGAAGAAATTTTCATCACCATTATAGCCAGATGTCGCTAGAGTCACTGTAATATAAGCATCTGTGAGCTTAACGTCTTTTACTTTTATCGTAATGGGTGTAGAACTAGTTGCTGGCTCTTGCTGCATAGTCGAGAATACTAGAAATAATAATGCGGCTGTGACGAATGCGACTGCTGCAAAAGTTGCTCGCCAGTCTCGCTTTTTTGTAAGTGAAGCCTTTTTCTTTGGTAATTGATTCATCACTTGATTTGTAAATGAATCGTCAACATGTACCGGAGGAAACAGGGAGCTTATTAGCTGTTCGGTTGCAAGTTGTTCATCCAGTAATGCAGAGCAGGTTGCGCATGATTGAATATGCTTGTCTATTTGCATCATTTTGTTATCTTCTATTCGTCCATCGATAAAATCGTGCATTTCTTCAGTTGATAAGCAGTTCATTATTAATCTCTCCCTTCAACATAGCGTTTCTTAGCCTTTTCTTTGTTCTATGCAGTCGGTTTCGTACTTCCGATATTGGAATATTAAGTGTCTCAGCGATTTCTTCATAGGAGCAATTACTGGCATACTTTAGGACGAAAACTTGGTGCGTTTTGTGTTCCAATGTTGCAAGCCATTGCTGAAGTAACTCGTTCTGTTCTTTTTTGATTATTAATACTTCAGGTGTTTCTAATGAGGGCGTTTCCTCAAGTGGTGTTGCATCTTCCTTATGCTTTCTTTTAAAATCAATCAGTTGATTAATCGCGATACGAAAAAGCCAAGCCTTAAAAGAGCCACCTTTAAAATGAAGTAAGTTATCATAGCATTTGATAAATGACTCTTGTGCAATATCTTTCGCCAATTCCTCGTCGTTCGTTTGATATGTTAAATAGCTGACAAGTGGTTGCTTATATGTATCAACAATGATGCGAAAAGCTTGTTGATCCCCAGCAATGATTTTTTGTATCAGCTGCATATCCATGAGACCCACCTCCTTACTTTAACAACGTAAAAACTTTTAAAAAATCTCAAGTAAATGGAAAATATTTTTGTTTTTTAGGTGGGATTCTTTTGTTTCGCGGGTAAATCACCTTACTTCGCGGGTATTCTCCCTCGTTTCGCGGGTAAATCACCTCATTTCGCGGGTATTTCTCTTTATTCCGCGGATAAATCACATCTCTTCGCGGATATTTCTCTTTGTTCCGAGGGTAAATCATCTTACTTCGCGGGTATTTCCCACAATTCCGCGGGTAAGCCTCCTCACCCTCTCAAATACCCGCGAACATCATTGAAAAAAGCTCACCACAACAAGTGGTGAGCCTTCCTCTTAATCTATTAGTATTGATTTTTTGCTTTGAAGGTGCGTTCCATTTCGCGTTTTGCTTCTTTTTTGCGCATGTCGTCGCGTTTGTCGTAGTCTTTTTTCCCTTTGCCGACGCCGATTAGCAGTTTGGCATAGCCGTCTTTAATGTACATTTTTAAAGGGATAATGGTGTAACCGTCGCGTTTGACTGCGCCGACTAGTTCGCCGATTTGCTTTTTATGTAGGAGCAATTTACGGGCGCGTAATGGGTCATGGTTGAAACGGTTCCCTTGGTCGAATGGGCTAACGTGCATGTTGCTAATCCATGCTTCGCCGTTTGTAATTCGAACGTATGAGTCGCGCAATTGGACTTTGCCTGCACGAATAGCTTTAATTTCTGTGCCTGTTAGTACCATGCCCGCTTCAATTGTGTCTTCGATAAAGTAGTCATGTCCCGCTTTTTTGTTTTGTGCTAATACTTTCCCAGTACCTTTTGCCATTTAGTTCACCCTCTATTCAAAGGTTGAGCAGGGCTAGCCTGCTCACGCTGGATTTTTTCATTATTTACGTTTTGTTTTTTTCTTTTTGCCTTTTTTGGCGATGCCTTCGTAAAACTTTTGTTTTTGTTTTACGCCTTTTTTCGGGCCAGGGCTTGAGCTATCTTTGCGTCGGCCACGTGGATCGCGATCGCTGCTGTCACCGCGTTCTCTGCGTTTTGAAGAGTCGCCACGGCTTTGTTTTTCCTCGTCACGGCGACCTCTGCCACCGCCTGAACGATTGCTTCGGCTACTGCGTCCGTCTTTGTTGTCGCTATAGTTTTTGCGTGCATGAATAACAGTAGGTGTGGCTTTTCTTGTTCTTCCATAAGAAGTTACCATTCCGACGATTTCAAAGTCAATTGATGACTCCTCGATAATGACGTTTGCAACTCGTACTTTGACTTCATCACCGATGCGGAATTGGCGGTTTGTTCGTTCCCCAATCATCATCATTTGGCGATCATCGAAGCGATAGTAATCATCCGTCATATTGCTAATATGCACAAGTCCTTCAATCGTGTTTGGTAGCTCGATAAAGATACCGAAGTTTGTAACAGAAGACACAATGCCTTCGAATTCTTCACCGATTTTATCAGACATATATTGTGCTTTTTTCAGCGAGTCTGTATCGCGTTCTGCATCAACTGCACGACGTTCGCGTTCAGATGTGTGGTCGGCAATTTCATCCATTGCCATTGCCCATTGTGCAAGCGTTTCTTTCGACGTATCTTTATTAATTAAGTACGTGCGAATTAAACGGTGGACAACTAAGTCAGGGTAACGACGAATTGGTGATGTGAAATGGGTATAGAAATCTGTCGATAAACCGAAGTGACCAATGCTTTCTGGATAGTACTTCGCTTGTTGCATCGAGCGTAGTAACATCGTCGAAATAACTGGCTCCTCTGGCATGCCTTCAATGGCTGTTAACACATCTTGCAATGCTTTTGGATGCACCGTATTGCCTGTACCTTTAATTAAAATACCGAAGTTCGTGACGAATTCAAAGAAGCGTTGTAGTTTTTCTGGCTTTGGATCTTCGTGAATACGGTATAGGAACGGTACATTCATCCAGTGGAAATGTTCTGCCACTGTTTCGTTGGCAGCTAGCATGAAATCTTCAATTAACTTCTCTGCAACTGTTCGTTCACGTAGTTCAATATCGACTGGCCAGCCATCTTCATCGACGATTACTTTCGACTCTTTAAAGTCAAAGTCAATAGCACCACGTAGTTCACGTTTGCGACGTAAGATTTTCGATAGCTCTGCCATGTTTTTAAACATCGGTACAAGTGGCTCATAGCGAGCAATTAGTGCTTCATCTTGTTCTTCTAGAATTTTATAAACATCTTTGTACGTCATACGCTCTGTCGTTTTAATGACACTTTGGAAAATTTCATGCGCAATCACATTCCCATTGCCATCAATAATCATTTCACATGATAGCGTTAGTCGGTCTACTTGCGGATTTAATGAACAAATACCATTTGACAGTCGATGTGGAATCATTGGGATAACGCGGTCTGTTAAATAGACACTTGTCGCTCGGTCATATGCTTCAATATCAATTACAGAGCCTTGTGTTACATAGTAGCTGACATCTGCAATATGTACGCCAAGCTTGTAAGTACCGTCTACATTTTTTGTCACTGTTACCGCATCATCTAAATCTTTTGCATCTGCACCATCGATTGTAACGATGGTTTCATGGCGTAAATCACGACGACCTTCTAAATCGGCTGGTGAAATTTCATCTGGCACACGTTGTGCAGCAGCGATGACTTCTTCTGGAAACTCTGGTGGAATGTCATGTTTATACAGAATCGATAAAATATCGACACCTGGGTCATTTTTATGCCCTAAAATTTTTGTAATATAACCTGTTGCTGATTTTAAATCTTCTGGCCATGTGGCAATTTCCACGACAACTTTGTGACCATCAACCGCACCTAATGTATCGCCTTTTGCGATAAAGATGTCCATTGGTAGTTTTTTATCGTCCAATACGACGAAGCCAAAGCCTCTATTTGCTTGGAATGTGCCTACAAATGTTGTTTGTCCGCGTTCCACAACCTTTGTCACAGTGCCTTCACGGCGATCGCCAAAGGATTCCTTTAATACTCTAATTAGGACCGTGTCGCCATTGATAGCACCATTTACTTCGTGCGGTGGAATGAAAACATCATCCATCCCTTCAATATCCGGTGTCACAAAGCCAAATCCTTTTGCATGACCGATAAATTTACCACGGAGTAAATTCATGCGCTCTGGTAAGCCGTAGCGATTGGAGCGTGAGCGAACAACTAAGCCTTGCCCTTCCATTCGCACAAGTGTTTTGACAAGCTCCTTAAATTCTTCTGCATCTTCAAAGCCGAATTCGTCTTCGATTTCTCCAACGGTTAACGGTTTATATTCTTCTTCACCGAAAAAATCGAGTAAACGACTTTGTAGTGAATCTTTTTTGTCTGTCATACTATTCCCTCCCTCATATAAAAATCCTTATTCATTTTTAGTGTGCCCAATTTAGCCCTTCTAAAAAACGATAAATATCTTCATGTAGTTGATCTTTTTCTTGATCTAATGTAATGACATGTTTTGAGTTTTCATACCACTTGATATACTTTTCTAGTGACTCAGTTTGATTATATATAATGTTGGCAGATTCTGTCTCTATAACCTCATCATTTGTCGCTTGTACGACAAATATAGGGGCATAAATCATATCAATTTCTTTTCGAGTCTGCGCAATAAACTCACGAAGTTCTTGTAATGATGGCATCCCTTTGTCAGCAATTAACGCCACTTCTGCATCAATTTCCGCTTCAGTTTTACCTTCAAATTTTTTATAGTCTTTTGCATATTTTAAGACACCTTCGAACATTACATCTGTTGTTCGCATGGTCATTGGTGCACACATTGTCACGATACCTTGTACAGGATTGTTAAGCGCTACATTTAAAGCCATCACACCGCCAAGTGATAAGCCTGCCACCGCAATTTCTTGATAGCCAGCATCTTGTAATTGTTGGTAGGCCGCTTTGACATCTTGCCACCAATCAGCTGGACCTGTTGTGATGAGTTCTTCAGGTTGCACACCGTGGCCTTTATAATGCGGCGCTAATGTAGTATACCCTTTTTTCTCTAAAAATCTACCAAGCATACGCACATCTGCCGAGCTACCTGTAAAGCCGTGTAATAATAACACGGCACGAGGGCCTGCTTGAAAGAAAAATGGCTGTGATAATGATTTATTCATTTGCAAGTTCTCCTTCACTGTAAAACATCTACACTCTATTATAGCCATATCCATGATACATTGGCTTATTTTAGTGCATATTTAGTATAATTCATACCTATTTAACTTCGTTTGTCTATGTACATAATATCAACATTACGCTTTGAACTAAAAGATAAAAGAAAACGCCCAACCATTCGAGGTTAGGCGGCATATCTTCAACTATTATAGTTTTGCAATCGCAACTGCTAAAATAAAGAATAAAATAGATAATACAATTGTTGTACGGTGAAGAATTAAATCCATACCACGTGCTTTTTGCTTGCCGAATAGTTGTTCAGCTCCACCCGAGATGGCACCTGACAAGCCTGCACTTTTACTAGATTGTAATAAGACTACGACAATCAATGCTAATGATACGATAATTAAAGCTACTAATACTGCTGTATGCATACACTGCACCTCCCGAACTTTGAAACATCACAACATACTATATTATAACAAATAAAGGTTCTCATGACAAACACAGAATATAGAGTGCCAGGCACCGAAACAATTCTGTAAACTCCTGCGAGAACGCACGTCAGTGCCAGGCACTCACACAATTTTAGCACTCGCCTAAAAAAAATTGCCTCTAAAAGCACATTCATGCTTTCGAGGCAATTTTCATAAAGGAACGGCTAGTACTAGCGATTCACCTTATTTTAAGTTATAGAAAGAGTTTAAACCAAGGTATTCTGATGTTGCACCAAGTTGATCTTCGATGCGAAGAAGTTGGTTGTATTTCGCAACGCGGTCTGTACGAGATGGCGCACCTGTTTTGATTTGACCAGCATTTGTCGCAACTGCGATATCAGCGATCGTCGCATCTTCTGATTCACCAGAACGGTGAGAGATAACAGCTGTGTAACCAGCGCGTTTCGCCATTTCGATTGCTTCGAATGTTTCTGTTAATGTACCGATTTGGTTTACTTTGATTAAAATTGAATTACCAACGCCTTGCTCAATACCAGCAGCTAATTTTTTCGTATTTGTTACGAATAAATCGTCTCCTACTAATTGAACGCGAGCGCCAATGCGATCTGTTAATAATTTATGACCAGCCCAGTCGTTTTCATCTAAGCCGTCTTCGATTGAGATGATTGGGTATTTAGCCGTTAACTGTTCATACCAGTCCACCATTTCTTCAGATGTTTTGACAACACCTTCACCATCTAAATGGTATTTGCCGTCTTCTTTATTAAATAATTCAGAAGAAGCAACGTCCATTGCTAATTTCACTTCTTCACCAGCTTTGTAGCCAGCTTTTTCGATAGCTTCAAGGATTACAGTGATTGCTTCTTCGTTCGAACCAAGGTTCGGTGCGAAACCACCTTCATCACCTACAGCTGTGTTGTAGCCTTTGTCTTTTAATACTGCTTTTAAGCTGTGGAAAATTTCAGCACCCATACGTAATGCATGACGGAAGTTTTCTGCGCCTACTGGCATTACCATGAATTCTTGGATGTCTACGTTGTTATCCGCATGAGCACCACCATTTAAGATGTTCATCATTGGTACTGGTAATTGTTTTGAGTTGAAACCGCCAAGATATTGATAAAGAGGTACATCTAAATAATCTGCTGCAGCATGTGCAACTGCCATTGATACACCTAGGATTGCGTTCGCACCTAGTTTACCTTTGTTTTCTGTGCCATCTAGCTCGATTAAAGCTTTGTCAATTACTACTTGGTCAAGAACTGAGAAATTACCTTCTAATTCTTGTGCAATAATTGTGTTGACATTTTCGACAGCTTTTAATACACCTTTGCCTAGGTAACGTGATTTGTCACCATCGCGTAATTCTACCGCTTCGTATTCACCTGTAGAGGCACCTGATGGCACGATTGCGCGACCGAAAGCACCTGATTCTGTAAATACTTCAACTTCTACTGTTGGGTTCCCACGTGAGTCTAAAACTTCGCGCGCATAAACTTGTGTAATAAATGGCATAACTAATTCTCCTCTTTTTCGATTAATGATTTCCCTGTCATTTCAATAGGTTGTGACACCTCTAATAATTCTAACATGGTTGGCGCCAAATCGGCTAAAATGCCACCATTTCTTAACATTAAATTTGGTTTTGTCACAATTACTGGAACAGGATTTGTTGTATGAGCTGTCATCGGTTCCCCTTCTAACGTAACAACCTCGTCAGAGTTACCGTGGTCAGCTGTAATAATAGCTGCACCGCCTTTTGCCAGCAGAGCATCTACTACTTTCCCAAGACATTCATCCACTGCTTCAATTGCTTTGATTGTTGGCTCTAACATGCCACTATGTCCCACCATATCGGGGTTCGCAAAGTTTAGAAGGATGCCATCAAATTTATCGGCTGCAATCTCTGCAAGCAATGCTTCTGTTACTTCGTATGCACTCATTTCAGGTTTTAAATCGTATGTTGCGACCTTTGGAGAAGCAATTAAAATACGTTCTTCACCAGCGAATTTCTCCTCACGACCACCACTCATAAAGAATGTAACATGTGGATACTTTTCTGTTTCTGCAATACGAAGCTGTGTTTTCCCATTAGAGGCTAACACTTCACCAATCGTATTTTTTAAGTTGTCATTTTCATAAGCAACTTGCGCATTCACTTCATCACTATAATGAGTGAACGATACGAATTTTACATTTTGCGGGTGTTTTGCTGACAGCGCAAAACCGTCAAATGTTGGATTTGTAAATACTTTTGATAATTGAATCGCACGGTCAGGTCGGAAATTAAAGAAAATAACCGCGTCATTATCTGCAATTGTCGCAACTGCTTCACCATGTTCTTGAACACTAAATGGAATAACAAATTCATCGGTTACTTCACGCTCATAGGACTCCTTCACACCAGCAATTGCACTGTCCGCTGTTTGTCCTATACCATCCACCAGCACATTGTACGTCAATGCTACACGATCCCAACGCTTGTCACGGTCCATCGCATAATAGCGACCATGAATTGAAGCGAATTTACCAATGCCAATAGAAGCCATTTGTTTTTCAGTTTCTTCAATATAGTTGATTGCTGTCGTTGGACCTACATCACGACCATCTAAAAATGCATGTACAAATACTTCATCTACGCCTTGTTCCTTCGCTAGCTTTAACAGCGCAAACATATGCTCATAATGGCTGTGAACGCCACCATCTGATAGTAAACCCATTACATGTAGCTTCGACCTATGTGCTTTTACATGCGCAACAGCATCTAAAAATGCTTGGTTTTTAAAGAAGTCTCCTTCACGAATCGACTTATTTAAACGTGTTAAGCTTTGATAGACGATACGACCGGCACCAATATTTAAGTGCCCTACTTCAGAGTTCCCCATTTGACCGTCTGGCAACCCTACTGCTTCACCTGCTGCTGTTAATGTTGCATGTGGAAATTGATTCCAAAAACGATCGAAGTTTGGTTTCTTTGCTTGCGCAACTGCATTTCCGAATGTTTCATCACGAAATGCAAAACCATCTAAAATAATTAATGCTACTGGCTTTTTAGGCATTTGCTGCCGCCTCCAATAATTTTAAATATGATTCGGCTTGTAAGCTCGCACCACCGACTAACGCACCATCGATATGCTCTTTTGATAACAGTTCTTCAATATTATCAGGCTTTACGCTACCGCCGTATTGAATACGAACAGCCTGTGCTGTTGCGGTATCGTATAATTTTTCAACAACTGCACGAATAGCACCACATACTTGGTTGGCATCTTCTGCCGTTGCTGTTTTACCTGTGCCGATTGCCCAGATAGGCTCATAGGCAAGTACCATATGCTCCACATCCTGTGCGGCAAAACCGGCAAGGGCTGCTGTAATTTGACCAGCTACCTTTTGCTCTGTCGTGCCAGCCTCACGTTCTTGCAATGTTTCACCACAGCAAATAATTGGCACGATATTATGTGAAAGTGCTGCAGCCACCTTTTTGTTAATCGCTTCGTCTGTTTCGTTATAATACTCACGACGTTCGGAGTGACCTAAGATAACATAGTCCACAGCAACGCTCGCAAGCTGCGACGGGCTAATTTCGCCGGTAAACGCCCCTTCATTTTCGTAATGCATTGTTTGTGCGCCAATTGCTAATTCAGATTCACTAGCAATTTGCACAAGCGTTGGTAGGAATAGTGCCGGTGCGCAAATAACTGCATCTACGTTGTCATTTGAAGGTAGTTTATCCTGCACAGCTTCGACAAACTGTATTGCCTCTTCAAATGTTTTATACATCTTCCAGTTACCTGCAATAATTGGTTTACGCATCGTTTATGCCTCCTATCTATTATGTTTGCTAAAAAGATTACTTAATAAACGCTATTATTTATCGTTTAATGCCACAATGCCAGGAAGCTCTTTGCCTTCCATTAATTCAAGTGAAGCACCGCCACCTGTCGAAATGTGATCCATCTTATCAGCTACTTCGAATTTTTCTACTGCTGCTGCAGAATCTCCGCCACCGATTACCGTGTAACCAGCAGTTGTTGCCATTGCCTCTGCTACAGTTTTCGTACCATTTGCGAATGGTTCCATTTCAAATACGCCCATTGGTCCATTCCAAATGATTAACTTCGATTTTTTAATCACCTCTGCATAATGCGCAGCTGTTTTCGGTCCAATATCAAGACCCATCCAATCAGCAGGAATAGCATCAACATCGACAATTTTTGTCTCTGCATCTTTCGAAAATTCATTTGCTACTACCGCATCAATTGGCATATGTAACTGCACGCCTTTTGCCTGTGCTTTTTCAATGAAAGATTTTGCTAGTTCAATTTTATCTTCTTCTAATAAAGATTTACCGATATCATGACCTTGCGCTTTAATGAAGGTAAATGATAGTCCCCCACCAATAATTAAATGATCGACCTTTTCAAGTAAGCTCTCAATCACACCGATTTTATCTTTCACTTTTGCGCCACCAATAATGGCTGTGAAAGGACGCTCTGGGTTTGATAATGCTTTACCTAACACATCTAATTCCTTTTGCATAAGGAAACCTGATACAGCAGGAACATGCTTAGCAATACCTTCTGTTGATGCATGTGCACGGTGAGCAGCACCGAATGCATCGTTCACATAAACGTCCGCAATTTTAGCAAATTGTTCCGCTAATGCAGGATCATTTTTCTCTTCACCCGCATGGAAGCGTACATTTTCAAGCAGAACGATATCGCCGTTTTGCATGTTCGCGACAGTTGCTTCTACGTCTTGACCGATGGACTCGTCTAATTTAGTAACAGGCTTGCCAATGATTTCAGCTAGGCGAATACCGACTGCTGTTAAACGCATATCTTCTTTAACTTCACCTTTAGGACGACCTAAATGAGATGCTAAAATCACCTTTGCCCCTTGTTCGACTAAATAGTCAATCGTAGGAATGGCTGCACGAATACGCGTTTCGTCTGTGATAACCCCATCTGCCATTGGTACATTAAAATCAACACGTACGAAGACGCGCTTACCTTTTACATCAATATCTTTCATTGTTTTCTTATTTAACATGAAGAAACCCCCTTCAAAGTTTGTAGTACGGACATAATAAAATGTGCTTCACCCATCTTGGCTATTCACATTTTGAATTGGCGAATAACAGTTTTGGTAACAAGATTTTTCGAGTATGCTTGTAAAATTCCTTTGCTTATCGAATGGCAAAATGTCCAAGCAAGTGAAAGTATACCTTTACCAATTTTAATAGTAGCAAAAGTACCGTTTGATGTCTTGCCCAAGCCAATCTAACATCTCCTATATCTGTGTACGTTATAACAAGCCATGCGCTAAATATATTTATTAAAAAAAGGAGTAAGGGTACATCCCTTACTCCTATTACCCTTGTATATTATATCTTTTCGATATTATAAAGGCTATACTATTTTTGCGTAAAAAGCGGTATTATGTCACACTTTTTACTTCAAATTGCGAATTATGACACTTATTTATGATTTAACCCTTGTTGAGCAATGTATAATGCAAGATCCATTAAACGAGTAGAGTAACCAATTTCGTTATCGTACCAAGCAAGAACTTTCACCATACTATTTTCTAAAACCATTGTAGAAAGGCCATCTACTGTTGAAGAATGATGATTACCATTGTAATCAATTGATACTAATGGTAGTTCATTGTAGCCTAAAATACCTTTTAGCTCATTTTCTGAAGCTTCTTTTAAAGCGGCATTAATAGACTCTTTTGTAACATCTTCTTTTAGTTCTACCACTAAATCCACACATGATACATTCGGTGTTGGAACACGCATAGAAAATCCATCTAGTTTACCTTTTAATTGAGGTAATACTTTAGAAACCGCTACTGCAGCACCTGTAGTTGTTGGAATCATTGACACTGCCCCTGCACGCGCACGACGCGGATCAGAGTGCGGGAAGTCAAGGATGCGTTGGTCGTTTGTATAAGAATGGATTGTTGTCATCATACCGCGTTCAATGCCAAATTTTTCATCCAAAATTTTGGCTACTGGTGCAAGACAGTTTGTTGTACAAGATGCATTTGAAATGACATCGTCTGTTTTTGGATTGTAATCCTCATGATTCACACCCATTACGAATGTCGGCATATCTCCTTTAGCTGGTGCAGATAAAATGGCTTTTTTAGCACCTGCTTCAATATGCTTCCCTACATCTTCCATTGAACGGAATCGACCTGTACATTCAAGCACAACATCTACACCAAGCTCGCCCCAAGGCAATTGCGCTGGATCTTTTTCAGCGTATACTTTAACCGTTTTTCCATTCACGACGAAAGAATCTTTATCTGCATTTACATCAGCATCATAGATACCATGTACAGAATCGTATTTTAATAAGTGTGCAAGCTGACTAGCATCTGTTAAGTCATTCACTGCAACTACTTCAAATTCATCATGCTTCATTGCTTCACGAAATACTAAACGACCAATACGTCCAAATCCATTAATTGCTAACTTTAATGCCATTGTCAATTCCTCCAATAATGTTTTCATTGATTTATTTTTACAGTAAACGTTCAGCGATTGCCTTTGCTGCAGCTTCATCTGTTATAAGTATCGTCTGCTTCGGTGCTACCTTAAAATAAGATAGCATGGCATTCACTTTTTGTTTGCCTGCTGCCACCGCAATAATATGCTTACATTTTTCAACTTGTTCAAGTTGAATACCAATCGTGCGAATACGATGCACAATTTGTCCTTCGGCATTAAAATAATAGCCGAATGCTTCACTAACAGCACCTTTTTCTTCGAGAATACGTAAATCTTCGGCAGATGTATTACGACGGATCGCCATTTCTTCAGCAGAGCCGATACCATGAATAACGCAGTCAGCACGGTCATAGTAAGCCATTATTTCTGTTACCATAGGCTCTGTTAACATCGCTTGATAAGCCTGTTCACTTAAATGCTCTGGTAAAAATAATGTACGATGCTGGGCATCCATTTGCATAGCGAACGTAGCAACCAGTGTATTGGCCTGCATGTGCATTTCATGACCGATACCACCACGAGCAGCAACAAATGTAATGTTTTGCTGATGATCGACTGGTTGTAAAAACTGCGCTAAGGAGGCAACTGATTTCCCTCCAGTAACAGCCACTACTTGCTCATTGGCAATAGTCGAAAGAAATTGCTGTGCCGCTTCTTTTCCTAGCAATGTTAAAACGGTTTCGTCATCGTTGTAATCACCTGGTACGACTAGCACATGTTGCAACCCTAATTGTTGTTCGAGAGCTTTGCCTAGTTGAGTAAGGCCCGACCATTCATACACTAATACTCTTAACTGTTCAATCACTAATTCACCATCACTCGTACATACCATACCCGACTTTTGGGAATCTAATAACCCTTGCTCACGTAAAATATCTGTTTCTTTACGGATTTCACGTTCTGTCATTTTTAGTGACTCTGCAAGCGTTCGTCTGCCAATTGGTTGCATCAGCTGTATCGATTGTAGAATACGATATCTCGATTGTAGAAGCGGATTCATTTCCGGAAGTAGTCTTCGCTGTGCCTCAGGTACAGTTAACATATCTATCTACTCCCTTTCACTTACAGTGGGTCGTTTTTCGTCCCGATGCATTAAATAATGTCCCACTTACAATTTAATTATAATATGCTTTATAAAAAAGAGCAAGTAATTAATGGTATGAGTTGCTAGTACAACCTTTATACATAGCGACACCCATTATTAGGAAAGTAAAAATGCCACGCTGTCTGTTTTGGTGGCAAAAAAAATCTCGCAATCATCCATTATGATTGCGAGATGGCTTGGTTCTTATTTAGTGAAAGATAATACTGCGTTTTTCTTGAAGCCTGCTAAAGCTTTTGTAGCTTCCGTTTTGTTTGTGTATTCAAAAATACGAACGTCCTTTTGTTCAAATACTGTAATAACCCACATAGTCAAATCTCCCTTTAAGTTTATTTTTGTAATATAACAACCACGTAAAAATGTGGTACTTTTTCTAAACTGTTTTATAACAACCTTTACTTGATTCTTATTCTACTCCTATTTTTTAAAAAAGAAAGCTTTGTGTGAAGGTCTTCACAAACTGTTCATATTCATAACGCTTTCATTGAACAATTTGTGAATAACGTGCATTTTCAGGTTTAAAATAAAAAATTCGTTATTCTCTCGACTAGAGAATAACGAATTTTTTCGCTTTATTTATAACCTTTTGCCTCATTCGATTTTACTTCATTTAGTAAATGGTAATTTTGTTGGCTAAATAGCTATGCTTTTCTCACGTAATGGCTCTTTGATTTGTCACAAACGTTCCATTAATGTTACATAATCTAAATTGCCATACTGTATAACTTCTCCATCCTTTTCCACTACTGGTATCATCAGCATATATTTTTCATGTATCGCTTCATCGGTTTCAATATCGATCATATCAATGGTAAAACCTAACTCTTCTTGAACAAGCTTTAATGTGCGTAATCCTTCCACACAAAGCTCACAATGGGAACGACTAAAAAATTTCACGTCCATTTTACCAACCCCTTTACTTTATGGTGCCAGGCACGCAAACAATTCGCAAACACTTTCGATTTACATGTGATTTTGGCGTAACTATTTATCTTTATTTTAAATGAAAAAAGACTGTGCAAGGTAATTTTTGCACAGTCTCATCGTTTGTTATTTTTTTAAATGGCTGTCGAAGAATTTAACCATTGCATTATAGAATTCAATGCGGTTTTCTTCGTTTTGGAAGCCATGCCCTTCATTTTCTTTAAGCATGTACTCTACTTCCACACCTCTAGCACGCAATGCTTCTACGATTTGATCAGATTCTGCCTGATTAACTCGTGGATCGTTTGCACCTTGCGCAACAAATAATGGTGTTTTAATTTTATCAACATGGAAGACAGGAGAAGCTTCTGTTAATAGCTCTTTGTCTGTCTCTGGATGCCCTACACGCTCATAGAACATGTTACGCATTGTTTCCCAATAAGGTGGGATTGTATCAAGCAATGTGAAGATATTTGATACACCAACATAGTCAACTGCCGCAGCATATAAATCAGGTGTCTTCGTAATACCAGCTAATGTAGCATAACCACCGAATGATGCACCATAAATACCGATGCGCTCAGGGTCCGCGATGCCTTGATCGATTGCCCATTGCACGCCATCTGTAATATCATCTTGAATTTTTAGACCCCATTGCTTATTACCAGCTTGTAAAAATTCTTTTCCGTATCCAGTTGAAGAACGGAAATTCACTTGCAGCACAGCATATCCTCGGTTTGCAAGAAGCTGTACTTCTGGGTTAAAGCCCCACATATCACGTGCCCATGGACCGCCGTGTGGATTCACGATAAGTGGTAAGTCTTTTGCTTCTTTGTTTTTCGGTAATGTTAAATAACCGTTAATTGTCAGTCCATCTCGGCTCTTATACGAAATTGGATGCATTTCAGCAAGTTCTTCTGACTTTAACCAAGGACTTAATGTTGCTAGTTCTGTCATTTCATTTGTTGTTGAGTCATAGTAATAATATTTGCCGTACACAGTGTCACTTGACACGCTGACGATAAACTTAGTCATTTCTTTATTGTAGTCATTGATACCTAGTTCGCTTTCTTCAACACCTAGTTTGTTTTGAATTTTGCGGAATAGTTTCTCAAAATCTTCATCAAAGAATTGGTAATGTGCTTTATCAGTCATATAAGCACCGTATAAAATTTTATCTTTTTCACTATTATATAATACGCCTGCAACGTCTACTTCATCGTTCGACATAATCACTTCTTCTTTACCTTCAAGATCGTATTTCACTGCTTGTACTTTATCTCGACCTTTATTTGAAGTTGCGTAAATATATTTATTATCTTTAGAGAAGGCAAGTGGATTTACTTCATCTCCTGCCGCCATTTCAATAAATGGTTTGAATTCATCTTTTTCTGTTTCTCGGTATAAAATTGTACCTTCTACACCATCTGAAACGACAGCGATACGAATATTGCCATCACGGTCCGCTACCCAATTCGATACGTTCCCAGGATTTTTTGCAACATGTTTTGTTTCGCCTGTTTTGACATTAAGCTTGTACACATCGAAAACTTTCGCATCTTCTTTATTCATCATAATTAATATTTCATCTTTAACACCTTGTAAATTACTTAATACGCCTACAGTTACCCCAGGATAAGGTGTTAAATCTTTTTCTTCTTTCCCATTAAATGAAGATGAATAGATATGGAAGTTCTCATCGCCGCCTTTATCTTTGGCATAAAGCAATGTATCGTCTTTCCAGAAGAATCCTGAAATATCACGATCTTTTGAACTTGATACACGAACAGGTTCACTATCGTCATTCATTTTCTTTACAAATACATTCGAACGAGATTCCCATGCTGAAGCAAATGTAATGTAATTACCATCTGGCGACAATTGGTAACCGAAGTTTCCTGGATTTTTCATAAAATCCTCTACAGAAATTTCTTTTACCCCTTCGTTATTCGTTCCGTTTTTGATCGTCTTAAAAGTTGAAAAGATTTTAGTAGCATCTTGTTTTGAAATGGTTTCACTATTTTCAGAGATACCTTTAAATAAGCCTAGCTTATTCGCTTTTTCCAAATAATCTGCTAATGATGCTTCTTTTTCCTCTTTATCAAGAGCTCTTACTAAAATTCGAGCAACTTCATCACGTTTAATGGCCGTACTTAAATTTTGTAATTCTCCCTCTTTAACCCACTTATCCATGATTTCTTGACGCATTGCCTCTGACCCATGTTGGAATGTTAAAGAAGTCACAGCCAATTCAAGAAATTCTTTTGCTGTTAGGCGCTCCTCTTGTGCAACAATCACATTGCTCGTTTCATTTGCAGCTCGTACTTCCTGAATGGAAACAGGATAGACAACAGAAGCTGTTAAAATGACCGCTAAAGATGCTGACAAAAATCTTTTTTTCAAAATGATTCCTCCTTATATCAGTGTGCGTTATATCGTTAGTCGATACAAAGAAATTATAACAAATCTAGTTTTTTTGTCAATAAATGATAAAACTTATTTAATTATCCTCTTTATCCAAATTAAAAAGACTCTTCGTATGAAGAAGAGTCTTTTAGCTAGTAAATTATTTTATTACGAAAACGTGTCAATCCACTGCGGTTCTAGTGACAAAATTGTTTGGGTGCCTGTCACCATTTTCGTCACCATTTTCGGCTAGCGCCGCCACCAGCAGATGATCCACCGCCAAAGCCGCCAAATCCTCCGCTACCGGAGCCGCCTCTGCCAAAACCACCACCAAAACCACCTGGATACCCTCCTCTTCCCCGTCCTCTTGAACGTGGTCCGCCTCCTCCATTGGAGAAGATAATGACGACGAGGACGAGAATCACGATTAGTACAAACATCCAAGTGGGCATCGATTCATCCTCTACTGTTTGAGTTGGCATTTGACCTTCCCAATGATATTCTTGTGCTACAGTTTGATACAATGCTGTATACGTCGCTTGAAATGCTTGGTCAATTTCACCATTACTTGCAGAAGGATAAAAAGCAGAATCCAATATCCGTCCTAATTTCCCATCTGGTAACGCTCCCTCAAGACCTTGGCCCACCGCGATCACCACATCATTTTTTCCTTGCCCTTGCCCAAATGTAGCCAATAGCAAAACGCCGTTGTTTTTCTGTGCATCACCAATGCCCCAAGCACGAATCAATTGGGTGGCATACATTTTAGCCTCTTGCCCATGAATACTATCCACCGTTACAATCATAATTTCAGCACCAGTGCCTTTATCTAACTGCTCTGAATAAGAATTGAGTTCTTCCTTTACAGGCGTTGATAGTACATTGGCAAAATCATGAATGTACGTATTTTTCATCGGTGTTGGGAATTGAGCATATGCATTGTTGACTGTTACAAGAAATATGAAACAAGCAAGTATTACGGTCAAACGCTTCATTATTGTTTACCTGAATCACTAAAATCTACTGCCGGCGCTTTTTCAGCCCCAGCTGCTGCCTTAAAGTATTCCTTTTGCTCGAAGCCAAACATACTTGCTACTATATTACCTGGGAAGCGTTTTACTATTTTATTAAAGCCTTGCACTTCATTATTGTAATCTTCTCGTGCTACTGCTAAACGATTTTCCGTGCCTGCAAGCTCATCCATTAATTGGCGGAAATTCGCATCTGCTTTTAAATTCGGATAATTTTCTACCACTACCAGCAATCGACTAAGCGCACCATTTAACGCATCATTGGCCATTGCTTGTTGCTCTGGTGTTTGTGCATTACCTAACTGCGCACGTGCCTCTGTTATGCTGGCAATGACTTCTTGCTCATGTTTTGCGTATCCTTTGACCGATTCCACTAAATTCGGAATTAGATCATAGCGGCGTTGTAGCTGATTTTCGACTTGAGCCCATTTTGAATCCACATTTTCCTCTGCCGTCACAAGGCTATTATATTTTGGAATAAATAATAAAGCGCATACACCTAAAATAATGATAATTATTGCGACAGGTCCAAGTACTTTTTTCAATTTTACAGCCTCCTTACTTTCTTTTCTTATACCTCTAATGTGTTGCAAAAAAACATCGCTATGCTAAATATATGCAAACAGATTTATGTCGTATGAAATATGGTGAACAAGACATACTAATTACTGCAACAAACTATACATTCAGGAGGCGTTTTTTTTGTCACAATCTTTTTATAATGAATCAAATGATGTAACATCATCAAACCAACAACAAAGCCTAAATCACGGTGGACATGAAGTAATGGACATGCATGAAGCAATTGGCGAAATTATTGCATGTCTGAATCAATCCATGCTTTTACGTCCGCAAGTAAAAGATCCAGAATTACTTAGCATTTTGGACAATCAATATAATTTCACACTCGGTATGTACAATACGATTGTGGAGTCATTTAAAACAGGGCATGATCCATCTGTGCCAACAGGTCGTTATGAAATGCAAACAGGAAACAACTTCCAATACGGCATTACACCTTCACAGCCGAAAAAGCCAATGCAAAATGTAAGTGAAATCAATGATGAAATCATTTCTGGCTTCTTGCTTGGTGCACATAAAGGGTCTGCTAAATGTTTAACGGCAGCAGCGACAGAAACAACAAATCCAGTTGTGCGTCGTGTTGTTGCAGATAGTATTCCCAACTGTATCGAAATGGCATACGAACTTTCTATTTACCAAAATAAGCATGGCTATTATCAAGTGCCGCAATACTCGCAACAAGATATGCGTGCAATGCTTGATTCGTTCGCTACTACTACAAATCCCCTCCATTAATAACAAAAAACCATTCATTGCGAAATGCGATGAATGGTTTTTCCTAATATTAAAGAACTTTCCCTAAAAAGGCTTTTGTTCGCTCATTTTGTGGATTACCAAAAATCTCTTCTGGCGTACCTTCCTCTACAATAAAACCACCATCCATGAACACAACACGATCGCCCACTTCTCGCGCAAAGCCCATTTCATGTGTGACTACAATCATTGTCATCCCTTCAGATGCTAGATTTTTCATAACATCTAATACTTCTTTCACCATTTCTGGGTCAAGTGCAGAAGTTGGTTCATCGAATAATATAGCCTTTGGTTTCATCGCTAACGCTCTAGCAATCGCTACTCGTTGTTGTTGTCCACCTGAAAGCTGTTCTGGATAGCTATAAGCTTTGCTATCAAGACCGACCTTTTTCAAAAGCTCATGACCTAATTGCTCTGCATCCGCACGACTCATTTTACGAATTTGCATTGGCGCCATTGTAACATTATCAATGACATTCATATGAGGGAACAAATTAAATTGTTGGAACACCATCCCGACTTCTGCTCGGATGGCATTAATATTTGTTTTTGGTGCATTTATCTTGATATCTTCTATATAAATGGCACCGTCCGTTACTTCTTCGAGCATATTGATGCAACGTAAAAAAGTACTTTTCCCTGACCCTGAAGGACCAATGACACAAACCACTTGCTTTTCTTGTATTTCGTAATCAATACCCTTCAATACTTCTAGCTTCCCAAAGTATTTGTGTAGGTTTTCAATTTTAATCATCTTGCTTCTCTCCCTTCTGCTTTACGAGGGACATAACTATTGCTAAATCGCTTCTCTATAAATGCGACTACCTTTGTTACAACATATGTTAAAACCAAGTATAGTAGGGCAGCGACAATATACGGTTCCCAGAAACGGAAGCTCGCACCCGCTACTACTTTACTTGCATATAAAATATCTGGTGCTGCAATAACCGTTACTAGAGAAGAATCTTTTAGTAACGCAATAAATTCGTTACCAAGTGGTGGAATCATACGTCTAAAAGCTTGTGGTAAAATTACTTTTTTCATCGCTTGATTGTGTGTTAAGCCAAGTGAACGTGCTGCTTCCATTTGCCCTTTATCAATGCTCTGAATACCCGCACGAAAAATTTCTGCATTATAAGCAGCACAGTTTAATACAAGTGCTGTAATACCAGAAACCATATAACCTAATGAATGACCAAAAATTGTTGGAATAACCGCTAAATGAATTAGTAAAATTTGCACAAGCATTGGTGTTCCACGGAATAAATCCACATATAGTTTAGATGGCCAGTAAATTAATTTATTTTGCGATAGTTTTCCTAAACCTAATAGTAAGCCTAAAATAATACCACCAAAATAACCGCTGAGTGTTAAAATGATTGTTATACCTATACCACGTATAAACATATCACGGTAGTTCCAAACTATGTCCCATTGTAAATCAAAGATGTCCATCAGAACCCCTACTTTCCCATTCAAATTCTCTACTATTAAATCCCCTAATAAATCAAATGAGCCGCTAGCATGATTAGGGCTAACGGCATCATTTATTACTTAAAGTCCTGACCAGTAATTTCTGCTAATTTACCATTGTCTTTAATTTTTTGTAGACCTTCATTTAATAGTTTTAATAACTCCGTATTGCCTTTTTTCACCATAAAGCCATAGTATTCTTTTTCAAATGCATCATCTTCAATTACTTTAAGTTTTGCATTTGGATTCGCCTTGATATATTCATAAATAACTGCATTGTCGCCAATTGTTGCATCTACGTTACCGTTTAACATTTCTTGAATAGCAACAGGTTGGTTTTCAAATGCCATGATGTTTGTACTTGCATCACCTTGTAATTTTTTTGCTGCCATATGACCCGTTGCATTAATTTGTACAGAAATCTTTTTATCTTTTAAATCTGCTAAAGACTTAATATTAGAATCTTCTTTTACAACGATTAATAATTGAGATTCATAATATGGTTCTGTAAAATCAAATGATGCTTTACGTTCTTCATTGATCGTAATACCAGAAGCACCGATATGTGTTTCACCATTTTTAATTGTTTGGAATACTGGCTCCCAGCCAATGTTTTCCCATTCTACTTTAAAGCCCATTTCATCCGCAATCGCTTGCAAAATATCGACATCTAATCCCACAATATTCCCTTTATCGTCAATTGACTCGAACGGTGCAAATGTAGCCTCTGTTCCTACCTTATACACCTTGTCCTTCGCGCCACCATCAGCCGGTGCATCGCCAGTAGATGTGTCTTCTTTAGCACCGCAGCCCGCTAGCACAAGCGTAAATGCCGCCACGATCATCAATAACGTCCAAAAACGTTTTTTCATAGTTTTTCCCCCTAAACATTTAATGATTTTCCGATCACTTCATTTTTCTCAATTCGGAAATGTTAGACTATTAGGTCAATTATAGTGTCAATAGAGTTGATATACAATACGATTTCGTATAAAAGTGATTATTTTTTCATAAAAATGAATTTTACTAAACATAATGAAGAAAAATTATGTAATAAAAACAAGATGTTCGTCGTAAAATGTATACTTATGCAATTTTAAGATTGTTTTTATACAGATTTTAGATATTTTGGAGCACAAAAAAAGAATCCCCTCAGATAGGATTCTTCTTTTGGGCTAGCGTGCTAGCCTCACGTTCGGTATGTTCACTAAAAAACTTTTTGGAGTTGTTGCTTTTTGAAGGTTTAGAAAGGAATAAATCTGGGAATAATGCCTACGGGACAATATTCCCTCCTATTCCTCTCTTTCTCCCCTAAGCAGGCTGCTAAACTACTTATAGGAGAACGAGCTATAAAAGTATATCAAATAATCAGTAAAATGGCGCCCTCGGAGGGAATCGAACCCCCAGTGCAAGAACCGGAATCTTACGTGTTATCCATTACACCACGAGGGCAATTGAACATAAAAAAAAAGTACTCACTCTAAGGCTTTACGGTAAAGCATCATGTAGATAACCCTCATTTCAGAAGCATACCTGCAAAATAGTGTACTGTACTTTAACTTACGACCTTTCCATTATACAAACGTCTTGCCCATTTTTCAACTATAAATTATTATTTTTGTTATGTATTTTATTTTTTAATATCAGCGTTAATATTTGACCTTCCCTGACTATAATGTGTATGATAAGGTTACAACTGAAATATAATGGATGATTTCAGTAAAAGTATTCGAATTTAGCTTTTTAAGGAGGATTTAACATGAATTTAATTCCTACAGTTATTGAACAAACAAGTCGTGGTGAACGTGCTTATGACATTTATTCACGACTACTAAAAGACCGTATTATCCTATTAGGTAGTGCGATTGATGACAACGTTGCAAACTCAATCGTTGCACAGCTTCTATTCTTAGAAGCAGAAGATCCAGATAAAGATATTTCTCTTTATATTAACTCACCAGGTGGTTCGATTACAGCTGGTATGGCAATCTACGATACAATGCAATTCATCAAGCCAAAAGTACAAACAATTTGTATTGGTATGGCTGCATCTATGGGTGCTTTCCTGCTTGCTGCTGGTGAACCTGGTAAACGTTATGCATTACCAAATGCAGAAGTAATGATTCACCAACCACTTGGTGGTGCACAAGGTCAAGCGACTGAAATTGAAATTGCGGCAAAACGCATTTTATTCCTTCGCGAAAAATTAAATGGTATTTTATCTGAACGTACAGGTCAGCCATTAGAAGTCATTTCAAGAGATACTGACCGTGATAACTTCATGACAGCTGAACGTGCGAAAGAATACGGCTTAATCGACCATATTTTTGTACGTAACGAACGCTAATTAGAAAAACCGCTAAGCTCAAATGACTTAGCGGTTTTTTTAATGGGTGCTAGGCTCTCACGTAAGACATAAAACATCCGCTCACTAGCGAGAGTCGCAACTTTCATTTGTGTCCGCCCAACGGCAATATCAAAAACCTCTAAGCTCTTATGACTTAGAGGTTTTTGATTAGTCTTCCTTTTCAATAAGCGCAGCTAAGGATGAAACCGCTTGCTCTGCATCGCTACCTTCACTGCTTAAAACAACCTTCGTGCCTTTTGCAATGGCTAAGCTCATTACACCCATAATGGATTTGGCATTTACTTTTTTATCGTCTTTCTCAAGAAAAATATCAGCGCTGAAACGATTTGCTTCCTGTACAAACAACGCTGCTTGTCTAGCTTGAAGTCCTAATTTTAATTTTACCTGGACTGTTTTTTCAGTCATTCGCAATACTCCCCTTCACTACCGTTCATCTATTAGTATTATATTACCTCACTTAACAGCAGAAGAACAATAAGCGATTGTGCTTGCTTTCATATCAAATACGCATGAAAACTTAACCGCCTATCTTTTCACCTCTTCTTAATGCATCTGCTATTTCGTCTATTTTACGCAATCGATGATTGACTCCTGATTTACTAACCGTTCCACTTGATACCATTTCACCAAGTTCTTTTAACGTCACATCTTGGTATTCCACACGTAGGCGTGCAATTTCGCGCAGTTTTTCTGGCAACTGATCCAAGCCAATGGAATTTTCGATAAATCGAATATTTTCTACCTGACGCAGTGCAGCACCTATCGTTTTATTCAAGTTTGCTGTTTCACAGTTGACAATCCGATTCACACTATTGCGCATATCGCGTAATATACGAACATCTTCAAATTTCATCATGGCTTGATGGGCTCCGACAATATTTAAAAAGTCGGAAATCTTTTCCGCTTCCTTTAAGTATGTCACAAAGCCCTTCTTGCGTTCAATGGTTTTTGCATTCAATTCAAATTCGTTCATTAAATCCATTAATGCCTCACCATGCTCTTTATACAAAGAATAAATTTCTAAATGATAGGCAGACGTTTCTGGATTATTTACCGAGCCACCTGCTAAAAACGCTCCACGTAAGTAGGCTCTTTTATGACCACTCTTTTTAATCAGCTCTTTAGAAATCGTATGATTAAATTGAAAATCATCTGAAATAATAGCTAAATTAATGAGCAATTCACGTGCACCCTCACGTACACGACATATATATACATTATTTTTTTTCAATCGCATTTTCTTACGTACAAGTAGCTCCACATTATATGGATACAACTTCTTCATTATCGTATAAAGCCTTCGTGCGATTGCAGCGTTTTCGGTTTGCACGTCTAAGCTAAGTTGTTTGTTAGCAAAAGATAACGAACCATTCATACGAATTAACGCGGATACTTCCGCTTTCATACAGTAATCGTCCGCTTCTACCTGTGTAAGCTCTTTTTTTGTTTCTGAAGCAAATGACATAGCACGCCCCCCTTTCGACCTTTATTTCTATGTATATGTTCATCTTACCATATACAACAAGCATTCTTTAGGACTCTATTGTAGGCTTCCTTACTTTTTGGGTAAGATTTTTGCATAATCCACAAGCCATTTTGCAACATTTGCCGCATTATGGCGAACTGTCCCATCAGGTCGAATGGTTGCAATATCTCGTTTAATAACTTCTAATCCCATACTTTCAAGCTTTCCAACATCAAATGTTACGGGCTCTGCACATTCTTCTTTATACAGTTCTTTAACAGGATGTGGCAGTTGCTCATCATTGACTAAAATAGAATCGATAAAAGAATTACCAACATGCTTGTGTATTGCTTGCACATGGTCCCCTGCTGTATAGGAAATTGTCTCACCTTTTTGAGTCATTAAATTACATACATAAATTTTGCGGCCCCTTGCTTTTACAACAGCCTCCCCAATTGCTTTCACAAGCAAATTCGGAATAATACTCGTATATAAGCTTCCAGGTCCTATTAAAATATAGTCTGCCCGATGAATTGCCCGTATTGCTTCTGGTAGCGGTTGCACATTTTCAGGCACTAAAAAAACGCGGTTAATGCGTTTTGATGCTGTCGGGATTTTAGACTCACCTTCAATTATTACGCCATCTTCTAACTCGGCATGTAAAGTAATCTTTTTATTAGCAGCTGGAATCACTCGCCCATGTACTTTTAGCACTTTTCCCATCTCACTAATAGCATGGCTAAAATCCCCAGTGATATCTGTTAAAGCCGTTAACATTAAATTACCTAAAGAATGACCGTTCAAATCATCTGATACTGAAAAACGATATTGAAACATTTGCTCAACAAGTGGCTCCACGTCTGATAATGCAGCGATGACATTGCGGACATCCCCAGGTGGGGGAATATCATAGTCATCACGTAGACGTCCTGAGGAACCACCATCATCCGCAACTGTTACGATTGCAGTGATATCAAACGGGTGATGCTTTAAACCACGCAGTAACGTGGAAAGGCCAGTACCACCACCTATTACAACTAGCCTTGTATGCTTTTTCCCCATTCACTCAATCCTTTCTTCGATTGATGTCACGGTGCGATATCACAGCATTTTCATTTTTGGCTAAGCAAGCACCAAAATATTCTGCCAACGTCACCGAACGATGCTGTCCTCCTGTACAACCAAAAGCAATGACAAGTTGTGATTTCCCCTCTTGTTTATAAAGCGGTACCATAAATTCAAACAAATCCGTTAGTTTTTGAATTAGGATTTGTGTATCCTCTAACGCTAATACATAAGAAGAAACTTCTGTTTGCAAACCTGTTTTATGGCGCAATTCCTCCACATAATATGGATTTTTTAAAAAGCGCACATCAAATACTAAATCTGCATCTATTGGCATACCATGTTTAAATCCAAAGGACATAATATTAATTGAAAAAGTATGATCTGCATCGCTTGCAAATTCATTGACAATTTTCTCGCGTAACTCTTTTGGTTTCATGTTGGAGGTATTATAAACAAATTTAGCGCGGCCCTTCACTTCAGATAGAAGTATACGTTCTTGTTTAATACCATCTAAAGGTAAACCGGTTACAGCTAATGGGTGTGCACGTCTTGTTTCCTTATATCGTCTTACAAGCGTCTGATCATCAGCATCTAAAAATAAAATCCGCGCAACAATATCGCCTTCTTTTAATATATGGTCAAGCGCACCAATGAGCGAATCGAAAAAGTCACCGCCACGCATATCCATGACCGCGGCAATACGTGTAATATTTTTACCTGAATCTCTAAGTAAAGTTAAAAAAGTTGTGAGTAACGCTGGTGGTAAATTATCAATACAGTAATACCCTAAATCCTCAAAGCTTTGAATAGCTACGGTTTTTCCAGCTCCAGACATTCCTGTAATAATGACCAATTCATGTGTACATTGTTGACTTTCAACCACCACTGTCATGCAGCTCCTTTATTGTTCTATTGATATTTGTATTTTTTCATAAAGTAATTCAAAATCCTTCGTGTATTCGAATGTACCGTACTGAATGCCTGATTGTGATACAGCAAATTGTAAATTTGTTCGGTCACCTTCAGCCATTGGCAAATGTTTCAAATCCTCAATTGGGTGCCATGCAAGCTTACCTTCTCTTGTTTCTTCGAATGGTACACCTTCTATATCCTTCGCTACAAAAGTATACAACATCCATTCATCTACCTTAACGTTATCTTCTTTAATAACCATCGTATAGACACCTTTTAAATGCGCTTTCAATGGGATTACATTTGTTTCTTCCTGAAACTCACGTAATGCGGCCTCATAAATAGACTCACCGCTCTCCATTTTTCCGCCTGGTGCTACATACCAGCCACGTCTCGGCTTTTGAAGTAATAATACTTGGCCGTCTTTTACGGCGATCAAGTTTGCAATTCTTTGCATAGGCACACCTCTAATCTCTTTTGCATTCTATTTTTTATTATAGCAAGACCTATCAGAGTTTGTCCTCATTTCACAACTATGGAATCTTGCGCAAAAAAATGATTATATCAACTTAATCCAAAGGGTTTTGAATTCATGCAGAAAAGGTAAACACATCTTTCAATAACCATTATTTTACACTACCCCTTATACAACTAGTATACAGTTTTCTACTGTAAGACATGACATATCCAAAAATAATAAGCATTACTATTGCGTAAAAAACCACTTCGCTTCCCGCGGGTACGACCTAAGCCACAGGAGTCTAAGTGGATTTAGCTACTTGCAACGCTTTAAGAATTCAGAATTGTTTGGGTGTCTGGCACTAAAAATAGGTTGCTCCCACCTGATTTAGGCGGAAACAACCTACTAAAAAAATAAAAGGGGGATTGCTAATTACAGTATTTATATTACACCTTTTATATGTCATTCAAGTTACAGCAATATTAAAACCGTATTAAAAATTTGTATTTTTTTCCGGTAATAACGGCCAATTACAATACACTTTCACAATTGTTTAGACCGTCACTTGGTATAACTTATTATGCGTTAATTTTTTCTAATAACTCTTCAACATAATGTTGTGCTGCTTGCGCTGCAATACTGCCATCGCCAGTCGCAGTAACGATTTGACGAAGCGTTTTTTCACGCACATCCCCAGCAGCAAAAATACCTGGTACATTTGTTTCCATATTGTCGTTAGTCACAATATAACCAGCTTCATTTAAAATGCCTAGAGATTCAAAAGGTTTTGTTAATGGCAACATCCCAATGTAAATAAATACGCCATCAGCCGCAAATTCAGATTCTGTGCCATCGACAGTTGATTGCAATGTAACGCTGCCTACTTTACCATCAGCTTCGTTAATTTCTTTCACTGTTGCATTCCAAATGAAATCAATTTTGTCGTTTGCAAATGCACGATCTTGTAGAATTTTTTGTGCACGTAATTTATCACGACGGTGAACAATTGTTACTTTATCAGCAAAACGCGTTAAATACACACCTTCTTCAACAGCAGAATCTCCGCCACCTACGACAACGAGATTTTTTTGTTTAAAGAATGCACCATCACATACGGCACAGTAGCTGACACCACGTCCACCAAGCTCTTTTTCGCCAGGTACACCCATTTTTTTATATTCTGCACCAGTAGAAAGGATAATTGAGCGTGTTTTATATTCCTTAGCACCAGATTTTATCGTTTTATATTCTTCACCATCAATGATTTCTGAGACATCACCGTAAGCATATTCAGCACCAAATTTTTTCGCATGTTCGAACATTTTAGTAGATAGCTCAGGCCCTAAAATAGTATCAAATCCTGGATAGTTTTCTACTTCTTCCGTATTCGCCATTTGTCCACCAGGGATACCACGTTCAATCATTAATGTTGAAAGATTTGCACGTGATGTATAAACAGCCGCAGTCATTCCGGCAGGACCTGCACCAATAATTACAACATCATAAATTTTTTCTTCTGACATACTTACTTCCTCCTAAACTTGTAATACTTTTTTATAATAACGTTCAGTATGTTCATCGTATGTGAAAGCTTGAAGTTATTCAACTAAGTTGCTCACAACTTCAATTTAACTCGTTGGTAAGTACATTAATATTTCATCTATATATTTCGATAATGTTGCTACAGATATGCCATATTGCTCTGCGATTTCTTTTTTCGTCACCTTCAGCATGCGAGATGAGCGGAATAAAAAGTCATTTGCACCTGCAATAGCAGCCGGATTTGTAAAGCGATAATTTTGACTAAGTGCTTGTTCACAAAGCACGAACCACATTTGGAACATCGGTGCGACGATTGTCGTCAATTTTCCATAGTGCTCCAACAAAATCTCGGGTACACGTACGGCTCTTAAAAAACTTGCCTCTACTTTGTTTTTCTCATCAAACTGATGGCCTAGTGCATAAGCTAAAAAAAGCTTTTCAAAAGCACCAAATTGCTCTACATCTATCCATTTAGGATGCGCAATGATTTCCTGCTTATGCGCTGTTCCTCGTAATAAAAATAAGCCAAATAAACGATCACTTATATACTCACTTTCAAGCTTCGCTACAATGAAGTCACGATCATGCTCTAATGCGTCAAGCTCATATGTATTTTCCTGCTGACGCCAAGGTTCAAAACCTTCTTTATCTGGATCTAACTCAAGCAACTGCTCCCAAGCATTTTTGGCAATATCATCGTAACCAGAAAAGTAGGCCGCATGAGATAACCAAAAGTAAAACCCTGGATCACCTAAATAACCACGCTTCTGCATGCTTCGTAGCCATTTAAATGCAGTTTCATATTGACCAATCAGTGCAAGCGTTGCGCCCAATTTGTAACGATGATCCCAAGCATAAGGTTGAATTTTCACCAATACTTCTAAAAGAGCATTTAATTCCTCATCATTTTTCTCATAGTAGGCAATAACCGTTAGATTACACAATGCATGGAGATTCCCTTTATTCTCACGCAAAACCGTGTTCAAAATCGCTTTAGCCTGTTCCGCTTCACCTACATAAAAATAAGCTAAAGCTAAATTATTGTACGCTGACCAAAATTCCGGTCTATCTTCTACTAATTGTTCTAAAATATTGATTGCTTCTGGAAAGTCACCCTTTTCCATGCAACGACGTGCTTGCTCCTGACGATATAAATCCTCGCCACTGCCCTCAAGCTCTTCATATTCATTGTGCTCAAAAGCAACAAAGTCTAATATCTCTGCCGCTTCATCCGCATATGCACCCTCAGGTTCCATTTCTAAGTATTGCTCTGCAAAGCGTTTGGCATCTTGAATAATGCCCACACATCCTGATACCTCAGCCATATAAAAAATAATTTCCGGCTCATTTGGGTCTAATTGATAGGCACGACGAAGCAGATCATAGGCTTCCTCAAAACCTTGACCTTCTAACTCTACAATCGCTAATTGCAATAAAATCATTGGATCATCTGGACTTAAATCTACAGCACGTTGTAAGTATTTATAGGCTTTGTCCATTTGACCACTATTCATTGCTTGAATTGATTTTTTATAATAATAGTCGCCTGTTGGAATGAACGATACGACATTCGTTTGCTTCTCTTTTTGACGTTTCTTTTCCAAAATATTTCCTCCGAAACAAGAAATAAGGAACGCATTATACGTTCCTTTTTACAGTAACTTATATTATACCATACAATAAGCGATATGCTGTTATTTCTCCTCGTGACGTTTTTCCAACACATGTAATACGTCAAAAACATTTACTTTTTGTTCTTGCAGTAAAACTAATAAGTGGTAAATTAAATCAGCCGCTTCCCATTTCACTTCTTCTGCATCACGATTTTTTGCACCAATAACTACCTCTGTAGCTTCTTCCCCAACTTTTTTACAAATTTTATCGATGCCTTTATCGAATAAATATGTAGTATATGCACCCTCTGGCATTTCTTGCTCACGTTTTTCAATTACTTTAACTAGCTCAGGGATAATACTAACCGAACCAACTTTTGCTTTTTCTTGCAGTACCTTCGTAAAGCAAGATGTTGTGCCATTGTGGCATGCAGGACCAGCAGGAAGTACTTCTACAACTAATGCATCGCCATCACAGTCTGCTTTAATGGACACTACTTTTTGTACGTTACCACTCGTCTCTCCTTTATGCCAAAGCGCTTCACGAGAACGTGAGTAAAACCATGTTTCGCCTGATTCTAATGTTTTTTCTAATGATTCTTTATTCATATAGGCTACAGTTAATACTTCTTTTGTATTGGCATCTTGCACAACTGCTGTCACAAGACCTTTATCGTCAAATTTAATGTTCTCTATCATCTTACTGCCACTCCTTTTTCACGTAAGTATTGTTTTACTTGCGCTACACTCGTTTCTTTGTAATGAAAAATGGATGCTGCAAGTGCTGCATCAGCATCAACATCGTCCGCTAATACTTCGTAAAAATGTTCGGCATTCCCTGCACCACCACTTGCAATGACTGGGACTGTCACGGCCTGTCGTACAGCCTTCGTTAAAGCTAAATCAAAGCCAGATTTTTCACCGTCTTGATTCATACTTGTTAATAAAATCTCACCAGCACCTAAACGGACAGCTTCTTTTGCCCACTCTATTACTTGCCAAGATGTTTTGTTGCGACCACCGTGTGTATAGACCATCCACGTGCCATCTTCTTCACTATAGCGCGCATCAATGGCAACAACAATACATTGTGCACCGAAATAGTCAGAACCTTCTTTAATCAGCGCTGGGCGTTCTAAGGCAGAAGTATTAACAGATACTTTGTCAGCTCCAGCGCGTAAAATACGCTTCATATCCTCTAACGAGCGAATACCGCCACCAACAGTAAATGGTATAGCTAGTGTCGCCGCAGTTTGGCGCACTACATCGACCATTGTTTCACGGCCTTCATGCGATGCGGAGATATCTAGGAAAACAAGCTCATCTGCACCTTGTTCATCATAAAACTTTGCAAGTTCTACCGGATCTCCTGCATCACGTAATGATACGAACTGTACACCTTTAACAACTCGTCCTTCCTTCACATCAAGACATGGAATAATACGTTTCGTTAGCACGCCGCCACCCCTTTTAACCATTGTTCTAATAAGTACACGCCTAACTCACCCGATTTTTCAGGATGGAATTGCATACCTGTGATCGAGCCTTTGGCAACAATCCCTGGGACTTCAATGCCATGGTAGTCAGCATAGGCCACTAGTTCTGTCGGTTCAATATTCGTCGCATAAAAAGAATGAACAAAATAAACGTGCTCGGCAGGTGCCTCGTCTTTGAGCCATGCTGGTCGATTTGTCACAATTAATTCATTCCACCCCATATGAGGCACTCGATAAGACTGCTCCCCCTGAATGCCGCTAAAACGTTGAATGCTACCTTTGAAGAAACCTAGTCCCTTCGTAGGTGTCACCTCTACGCTTTCCTCAAATAATAACTGCATACCTAAACAAATACCGAGCAATGGTCGACTTTCTGCTTGTACTTTTTGTAAATAGCAATCTAATTTTGTTTCAGCTAAACGTTTCATAGCATCGGGGAAAGCGCCCACACCTGGCAGTAACAGGGCATCAGCTTTATCTAGTTCCTGTTCTTGTGCTGTTACAATGACTTCACAGCCAAGTCGTTTTAGTGCTTGTTCAACACTAAATAAATTACCCATCCCATAGTCAATGACACCTATTTTCACGTTAACAGCCCCTTTGTAGAAGGTACACCTTTAACGCGAGGATCAATTTCAACTGCCGCATCAATGGCACGAGCTAATGCTTTAAAAATAGCTTCGATAATGTGGTGTGTATTATGACCATACGGTACGATAACGTGGACATTCATTCTTGCTTCAAGTGCGAATTTCCATAAAAACTCATGCACTAGCTCAGTATCAAAAGTTCCTACTTTCTCTTTTAGTTCAGGCACACGATACTCTAAATGTGGACGATTTGAACAATCGACAACAACTTGTGCCAGTGCATCATCCATTGGTACAAAGGCATTACCATAACGTTTAATGCCTTTCTTATCGCCGAGCGCTTGACGAATGGCTTGTCCTAATACAATGCCAAGGTCTTCCGTTGTATGGTGATCGTCAATATGCGTATCACCGTTCGCTTGAATTGTGCCATTAAATAGACCATGTTTAATAAATAAATCCAGCATGTGATCCATAAAACCAACACCAGTTTTGATATCCGCTTTGCCCTCGCCATCTAAGTCAATGGCAACTGAAATTTGCGTTTCATTTGTTTTGCGTTCTACCTTTGCGTAGCGTTTCTGTTCTGTCATCGTATTACTCCTTTTCCCATCCACGAGATTCTACAGCACGAGCATGGCCCTCTAAGCCTTCCATCCGAGCTAAGCGTGCAATTTTCGGGGCGTTCATTGCCCAAGTTTTTTCAGTATAATAAACGATGCTCGATTTTTTTACGAAGTCATCTACATTTAAGCCACTTGCAAAACGCGCTGTGCTGTTTGTTGGTAGCACATGGTTTGTGCCAGCAAAATAATCTCCAACAGGCTCGGAGCTATATCGACCGATGAAAATACCACCTGCATGGCGCACTTGCTCTGCCACCGCTTCGGCATTTTTAGTCACGATTTCTAAATGTTCAGGGGCTAATGAATTAATTGCCTCCACTGCATCTGACATCGTTTCAGCAATATAAATCGCGCCAAAATTTTCGATTGAGGCACGCGCTACTTCTTCACGTGGTAAAGTCGCTAATTGTCTTTCCACTTCAAGTGCTACATCGTGAGCAAGTTGCTCAGACGTTGTCACTAAAATGGCGCAGGCCATCTTATCGTGTTCTGCCTGTGATAATAGGTCTGCAGCTACCTCATCTGCAAAAGCTGTTTCATCTGCGATTACGGCAATTTCACTTGGTCCGGCAATCATATCAATCGCGACCTCACCAAATACTTCGCGTTTAGCAAGTGCAACGTAAATATTACCTGGACCCGTTATTTTATCGACGGCTTGAATTGTTTCCGTTCCATAGGCAAGTGCTGCAATTGCCTGTGCCCCGCCAATTTTATATACTTCTTCCACACCTAAAATATGAGCTGCGGCCAGTACACCAGCAGGTAATTTCCCGTCACGCCCCGCAGGTGATGTGATAACAATTCGCTTAACCCCAGCTACTTGAGCAGGAATAACGTTCATCAACACGGAAGAAGGATAGGCCGCTGTTCCTCCTGGAACGTAAAGACCTACTGCATCGAGTGCAGTAATTCGTTGCCCAAGCCAAGAGCCATCCGCTAATTCCAAACGATAGCCAGAACGTTTTTGTTGCTCATGATAAACGCGAATATTGTGGGCAGCTTCTGTTAAATCTGCAAATAATTGCGCGTCGATTGCCCCTACTCCCTCTTCAATCTCTGCCTTTGTAACACGTAAATTGTCTGGAGCAAAGCCATCCCATTTTTCTGTATATGTACGTATTGCGCTGTCACCTTGTGCTCGAACATCTGCCAATACTTGTCGTACAATTTTTAATTGTTCTTCGTTGCCACCTTCAAGTGGTCGTTTCAAGGAAATACCTTTTGCTAACTTTGTGATTTTCATGGAAAAAGTCTCCTTTAAATTTCTAGCTATTCGTGCAGTTCCTTTTCGCAACTTGCGTCTTTGCAGTTATTACGATGAAACAACATTCATTAGTCGACACACTTCTTTAAACGTTTCACCAAATCGATTATGCGATCACCTTTCATGCGGTAACTTACTGGATTGGCAATTAAGCGTGATGACACTTCCGTAATATACTCATACTCAACTAAGCCATTTTCTTTCAACGTACGTCCAGTTGATACGATATCCACAATACGGTCCGCTAAACCAATCATTGGCGCAAGCTCAATCGACCCATTCAATTCAATAATTTCTACTTGTTCGCCAATTCCTTTATAATACTTCATGGCAATGTTCGGATACTTCGTCGCAATGCGTGGCGCAAGTTCGTTCATCGTCGTATTCGGTAAGCCAGCTGAAGCAATATAGCAAGTACTTATTTTCAAATCAAGAAGCTCATGTACCACGCGCTGTTGCTCCAGTAAAACATCTTTGCCAGCAATTCCAATATCGGCTACACCGTGCTCAACATAAACAGGCACATCCATAGGTTTCGCTAGAATAAAACGAATTTTCTCTTCTGGGATTTCGATCATTAATTTACGCGACATTTCAACCTCTTCTGGTAAATTAAAGCCCGCTTCAATAAGCATTTGGTATGCCTCTTCAAAAATGCGCCCTTTCGGCATAGCAATGGTTAATTCATTCACCGCGAATTTCCTCCTGTCCAACAACAACTACCTTTGTAAAATGCGTTAAAAAGGCTGCTTCATCAACTAAACTACTTCTCAACTGTAAAGTCGCTTGTGTACCCACTGCTCTTAAAGCTTGTATTTTTTCTAGAGCCTCTTCAAAATTTTCTTCCTCGAATAGCACCACAATGGCTTCTTCCTTGTCCGAAGCTTGTGCAGTAATCGTTTCTAATAATCTATCTACACGAATGCTAAAGCCTGTAGCACCGACCTTTGAACCAAATACTTCAAGCAAACCGTCGTAACGGCCACCATTTCCTAATGGGAAACCACTGCCTGAAGCAAATACTTCAAATAACATACCTGTGTAATAGCTCATATGGCTTGAAAGAGTAAAATCAAATGCGACATACTGTGCAAGATCAGCGACTTCTAATAGTTTTGCAAGTTGTTGCATATATTCTAATGCGTCATTTTTACGCACATATTTTTCAATATCGCGAATTTCCTTTAAGGTCATTGCCTCTTCAATAAACTGTAACAATGCATCTGATTTTGTTTTTGGTAAATCAAATGATGCAACCGCCTCCTCAAAGCCTACATAATTTCGTTGTACAAGCAGTGTACGCAGAACATCTTCTTGTTCGATGCTTTCTGTATAGTCCTGCAAAATACAATTCAAGACACCTGCATGGCCTATTGTGACTTTGAAATTTTCTAATCCAAATTGTTTTAATAACTCCATTGCTGTAACGATTACTTCAGCATCCGCAAACACGGAATGATCACCTATTAACTCAATGCCCATTTGCTCAAATTCTGCGGGACGTCCACCTTCTGTTTCCTGTGCACGAAATACACTTGCAAAGTAAGCTAAGCGCAGCGGTATCATTTCTTTTAATAATTTTGAAGTGGCTACTCGAGCAATCGGTGTTGTCATATCAGGACGTAGGACGAGCGTATTGCCCTGACTATCTACAAGCTTAAATAAATGCGCATCGGAAATTGCAGATGCTTTCCCTACCGTATCGAAATACTCTACTGTAGGCGTTTTAATAAATTCATAGCCTCTTGAGCGTAAAAAATTTCGACCTGTATGTCTTACAGCTTCTACTTTTTCATAAATTTGCGGAAATTTATCACGCATACCAAGTGGCTTTTCGAACATTTTAATCGACGACATGTGGACACTTCCTTACGTTTCACTTTAATTCACTAGAGTATTAGAGAATTAGAATATGAAAGTATTTTAACTCATTCCTTCAGTTCAGTCAATGTTTTACACATTAAATTCACAAATAATTTCAATACTTCTGTTAATTATACACCTATTTATATAAAGTGGAACTTTTATCGAGACTATTGCCTCACTTATTTAGGGGGACATCAAAGTGCGGACATCACTGTAAATTTAGCTCATCTTGCTTTGGCAAAAATATAATAATTGGAGGCGAAACGAGTTGAGGGTTGCAGCCTTATTGTGCTGAACAGAAAGCACCGCCATAGCGGACAATAACGGCATAGCAAAAAAAGAGGTTGGGACATTACTAAAAAAATTTAAAGAACAGAGGAAAGGTGTTCATAAATTTTTGCGATATGGAGAACTTAGCTTTTCTTGCTTTTGCAATAAATAAAAAATTAGAAGTGTTCACTAGTTGTTGGTAGCGAAGGCGTTGACTCCTGCTCAGAACGCGCACAGCGTAAGACGCTGGCATTCCGCGCGTTAGCGAGGGTTGCGGCTTACGTGTGTGCCCGCGGAAAGCACCGCCGTAGCGGACAACAACGAACGGCATAGCAAAAAAGTGTTAGATTGATTTGCAGTCAATCTAACACTTTTCATCTTCATTATTTTACTTTTTCGGCGTGCACCATTGAACAACTTCACTTCGTTTGCGCTCCGCCATCTGTTCCGCAGTGTAAATAATTTGCATCGGGTTGCCACCTGCTAGACAACCAGCTGGTACATCCTTATGTACGAGTGTTGCCGCAGACACAATAGCACCGTCCCCTATTGTCACTCCTGGTAAAATGGTCGAATTGGCACCAACCATTACTTCATTGCCAATATGGACATCTCCTAAACGATACTCTTCAATTAAGTATTCATGCGCTAAAATTGTCGTATTAAAGCCAATGACTGTATTATTGCCGACATGAATACGCTCTGGAAACATCGTATCTGGCATGACCATTAAAGCGAAAGACGTTTGGTCACCAATTTTCATTTTTAAAAAAGTACGATACAGCCAGTTCTTCACGCGTAAAAAAGGTGTGAAGCGTCCAATTTGAATGACAATGAAGCACTTCATCACCTTCCAAAAGGACACCGTATCATATACATTCCATAGCGAGTTTGCTCCTTCGACACGATATCTTTCCGTTTTACGCGCCATGCCATTACCCCTCTTTCACAATAGCAAGTAAATCCTTCATATGGTGCAATAGATATTCTGGCTTAAACTGCTGTAAATATTGCTCCCCTTTAATGGACCATGCGACACCCGCAGCTCTTACACCCGCATTGTGTGCAGCTTCAATATCATGCGAATTATCACCAATCATAATGGCGTCTTCCTTTGCGACACCAAGACGTGTAAGAGCAAGTAAAACTGGCTCTGGATCAGGCTTCACATGTTGGACATCATCGGTTCCCACTATCACCTCAAATAGATGACTAGCACCTAGGATGTTTAACCCTCGATCAATCATCGCATTGCGCTTTGTTGAGACGATGGCTAATTTAATCCCCATTGACTTTAATTGCTCTAAAGTTGACACAACATCAGGAAACTCTGTGACAAGCTCATCATGATGCGGTTCATTCCAAGCGCGGTATTTTGCTATCATTTCATCTTCTTCTCCTGGCGTTAAAACACTAAATGTCTGTTTTAATGACGGACCCATGAATTTCAAGCAATCTTTTGGCGAATATTGCCCGGGAAATCGTTCTTCTAACACGTGCATAAATGATTGAATGATTAAGTCATTTGTATTTAACAATGTACCATCAAAATCAAAAAGTAATGCTTTTACAGCCATATGACACACTCCTTACTTATTGTCCAAATATTTCACAGCAGGCTTTACTTTCAATCTTCGGTAAATAATTGCCCCAAGACCTATCACAATGCCGATAATGGAAACAACTTGTGCTGAACGTAAGTCTCCTACTAAATAAAGACTATCCGTACGTAAACCTTCTATATAGAAACGACCAATTGAATACCATATTAAATAGCTAAAGAAAATTTCACCACGATTTAAATTCACTTTTCGTAATACCAGTAATATTAATAAACCGATGAAATTCCAAACAGATTCATATAAAAATGTAGGATGTACATATGTGCCTAGTTCTTCAATGTACATTTGATTAATAATCCAATCAGGTAGCATCAGGTTTTCTAAAAATGAACGTGATACAGGTCCGCCAAATGCTTCTTGATTCATAAAGTTGCCCCAACGACCAATAATTTGACCAATCAAAATACTCGGTGCTGCAATATCAGCCACTCGTAAAAAGCTTACCCCTTTTATCCGCGTAAATATGTAAGCCGTCGCAAATGCACCTAATAGCGCACCATGAATCGCAATACCGCCATTCCAAATTTCAATAATATTGCCTGGATTTTCACTATAATAATCCCAACGCATAGAAACATAATAGATGCGCGCGCAGACGATGGAAATTGGTACTGCCCATAATAATAAGTCAGCTAGAAAATCCTCAGGTAATCCGCGTTTTACCGCCTCTCTTTGTCCAACAAAATATGCTAATATTATCCCCGATACAATTAAAAGTCCGTACCAACGCACAGGAATTGGCCCTAAATGAAAGGCGATCGGGTTAATATCTAATAGTAATAAATCCATCTTATGCTCCTCTCAATATGTTACAATCCATTTCCGATTAATCATCTAACTCATCTGATGAAGCAATAACTTCATCTAAGCGTCTTGAAAACTCTTCCGCTGCATTGACACCCATTTTCTTCAAACGGTAATTCATCGCCGCTACTTCGATAATTACGGATACATTTCGTCCAGGTCGTACTGGGATTGTGAGTTTTGTTAGTTCCGTATCAATGATTTTCATTTTTTCTTCTTCTAAACCTAAACGATCATAAACCTTGTCTGGATCCCATATTTCTAACTCAATAATTAAGGTAATACGTTTATATGGTCGTACGGCACTTGCCCCAAAAAGTGTCATGATATCGATAATACCAATACCTCGTATTTCCAATAAATGTTCTAATAGCGGTGGCGGACTCCCTATTAAAAAGTTCTCCGACTCTTGACGGATCTCCACACAATCATCTGCAACTAATCGATGCCCTTTTTTTACAAGTTCGAGAGCTGTTTCACTTTTCCCAACCCCGCTTTTTCCGATAATGAGCACACCAATGCCATATACATCGACTAACACACCGTGTGCCGCTGTCATAGGTGCTAAACGTCCCTCTAAATAATTGGTTAACCTACTCGAAAATTTCGTTGTTGTCATGTGAGTTTTAAATACGGGTACATGCTTTTCGTTTGATGCTTGTATAAGCTCCTCCGGTACTTCTAAATCACGCGAAATAATAATAGCAGGCGTATCCTGTGAACATAGCAAACGCATGCGTTCAAGTTTAACATTCGCTGGTAACATTTCAAAAAAGGAAAGCTCTGTTTTCCCTAGTAGCTGTACTCGATTAGCAGGATAATGCGTAAAATACCCAGCCATTTCAAGCCCCGGTCTAGAAATATCACTTGTGGTAATTGTTCTTCCTATACCTTCCTCGCCGCCTAATAACTCTAGCTTAAATTTTTCCATTACATCCCTTGTCAATACTACGACCAATATTTGCAGCCTCCATTCAAACGAATTGAATATTGTTTTATTTTAGCATGCCTATGTATAAAAGAAATGAATTTACACTTGCGTGCATGATTATTAGTAACACTATTATACTTAGTTCTAGTTAAAGGTGGTACATAACAAATGTAAAACTATTTCAGAAAGCTTATGCACATGATAAAAATAGAAAAACTAGCGGTCTCCAGAACCGCTAGTTTTTTTCATTCTATTATTTTTGTGTAGCTAACCATTTTGCAACGGCTTCAGCATCTGCACCTTTAATAAGTCCAGCTGGCATAGCCCCACGGCCATTGTTAATTACGTCTAAAATTTCTTGCTCAGATAAACGAGAACCTACATTGTTTAGTGCAGGTGTATTACCCATACCTTGTAGCTCGCCACCGTGACAAGAAACACATGATTTCATTGCGATTGCTTTACCGTCTGGTTCAGCAGCAGTATCTTTGTTACCTGTAGCTGCTTTATCTCCGCCACCACCACATGCTGCTAAGAAAATCGCTGAACCGAACACTAATGTTAACATTGCTTTTTTCATTAGTACCCCTCCTAAGTAAATGAATATCTTTCCAAGCTATTATACCAAAATTATGCACGTTTGAAACCTTCGCCTAACACCTCATAAGCATCAGAAACAATGACAAACGCTGATGGATCAACGTTTTTAATGAGTTGTTTCAGCTTTGTGAACTCTGTTTGATAGACAACGACCATCAGAACTGGTCGTGCTTCTCCTGTATAACCGCCAATTGCAGGTAACTTTGTCACACCACGATCAATTTCGGCATATATCGCATCACGCACTTCATCTTGTTTTAACGTAATAATATAAACCATTTTCGATTGACTAAAACCTAGCTGGATAATATCAATCGTCTTCGTTGTGACATACAGTCCGATTAACGCATAGAGCCCTTTTTCTAAGTCAAAAACAATTGCCGCACTAATTGCGATAATTCCATCAATTAACAGTACACTTGTACCAAGCGATAATCCGGTATACTTTGTAATAATTTGGGCTAGTAAATCAGTGCCACCAGTAGAAGCATTCCCCTTAAAGACAAGTCCTATTCCTAAGCCAACTACAATTCCGCCAAAAAGCGCACCAAGTAAAGGATTATCTGTCCACGGCTCCCAGTGATTTGTCAATAACACAATAAACGGTAATGTTATTGTCCCAATAAAAGATTTTACGCCAAACTTTTTACCCAGTATTATTACTCCTGCTAGAAACAATGGGATATTAAATGCATATTGTACAAGGCCAGGATTCCAACCAAATAAACCATGTAATATGGTACTTATGCCACTAACTCCACCTGACGCTACTTGATTTGGTAGTAAAAAGACATTAAAACCTATCGCCACAACTGCGGCACCAACAATCACATAAACATATTCCACAATACTTGCCCTTACATCTTGTGTTTGATTCATTTCCTCACGCCCACTCAACTATCAGATTTTTCTAAAGATGACGACATGATTATAGCAAATAGTTTTAACGTTGAGAACTTCATCATGATAAAGAGAAAGTAGTTGGAATAAATGAGAAAAAGTGCTAGATTGATTCCAATCAATCCAACACTTTTTCTAAGCCGTCGATGTCCGTTACAGGTGCACTTTCCGCTCCGCACCGTAATCCCTTCTTGTGGCGCAATACCTTCCAACAGGAGTCAACTCTTTGCTACAAGTAACTCCTATAAGGAAGAATGTTTTTTCTGTAGTTTGCCCTAATTATAATGATGTTTCAGCCCATTCTAGTGCTTCATTATATAAAAGATCGATGCTTGCCATTTCAATATTGATTTGTGGTGCTAATTCTTCTAATCGTTGCCAATCTAATTTTCCTAGTGCAATACTAAATTCAAGATAAGGTGTCATCTCTGTTTGACCACCTAATATTGTTTCTGTAATCGCCTCTGAAAAAGGTAATTGTTGCAAAATAACATTCATCGGTCTTTGTAAAATCGCATCGATCAATGAAAACATCCCAACTAAAAAGTATTCAGAAAAGTTTTGCTTATAGGATCGCTTTGCTAATTTTTCACAAACCTTTGCTCTGAACAAAGATGTTCGCATCAACTCTTGAAAAAGATCTGTATCCGCCCTGTCATCGAATTCACGCAGAGCTAGTAAATAAATCCACTTTCGAAGATTTGCTAAGCCAAGTAATAAAATGGCTTGCTTAATGGAGCGTATTTTCGATTTTGAACGTTTACTAGAATTATTGATCATTTGTAATAATTTATACGTCAACGATATATCCCGTTCAATATTTTCTGCTAACAGATGAACGTTCGGCTCTTCTTCCTTTAAGAGCGAAATTATATGAAAATATTGGATAGCATTTGCGGGAATATCCATCGCTTTAATGATTTGAGGTTGCTCAAAAAAGTAACCTTGAAAAAACTCATAGCCTGAATGCTTGGCGACTCTATATTGCTCTTGTGTTTCCACTTTTTCCGCAAGCAATTTAATATGGGGGAAATTTTCCTTTACCATATTTTCAATTTCCATTCTTTCAACTAAAGAAGATATTAAAAAATCCACTTTAATTAAATCAATATGCGGGAAAAGCTTATCATATATTGGTGCATTTTCTTTTAAAATAAAATCATCTAACGCTATTTTAAACCCATGCGACTTCAGCTCAATGACACGCTTAACTAGATTTGGTGTTAGTGGTACATCTTCTAAAATCTCGATTACTACTTGTGAAGGATCTAAAAATTCATCGATGGAACTCATAAGCAAGTTTTCCGTAAAATTAACAAAACAAGGCTTACCTTTCGTCACCTCATCAATACCAATTGATAAAAATGAGTTCACTAACACATCCACTGTTGCAGCATCTGAATCGACATCAGGAAATGAATTTACATTTTTGTTTCGATATAACAACTCATATGCAACGACCTGTTCGTGAAGATTAAAGATTGGCTGTCTTCCGATGAATACTTCCATTTCGTTGCCCCCAATTCACCATTTTCTAGTAATTATTATAGCACTTTTCATTACCTTACGCTTATTTTTTCAACACTATAATAAATTTTTCTTATCGATAAACTAGCATTTACCTATAAAATTGGAATTTTATTACTTAAAAAGATAAAGCAGTACTAATTTATGCATTTATATTAAAAATTTGCTTTCACTTTTCACTTGCATACCACTACTATTTTGCATTGTTATAGTAAATTTTTAAGATAATGTATTTTTTTATATTGGTTCTAAGAAGATGCACCCTTTATGTAACTAACTTCATTTTTCCTCCTGCTATGGAATATAACAAAAAGCCCTACCATCCAAAATAGTGGTAGGGCTAGCCGGTGTAAATAATGCTTCACATAAATTTCTTTTAGTGTCAGCTCGCAATTGTTATCTGAGGCATCTTTTTATTTTCCACCAAATTTAGATTTAAGAGCACCAATAACAGCCGGTACGACTGAGATAACTATGATTAAAATAAGAACTACCGAGAAGTTATCTTTAATAATTGGAATATTCCCAAAGAAATACCCAAGGAGTGTACAGCTGAATACCCATAAAACAGCTCCTACAATGTTGTACAGTAAAAAGTAGCTATAATGCATCTTACTTGCCCCTGCAACAAACGGAATAAACGTACGAATGAAAGGCATGAAACGAGCAATTACAATTGTTTTGCCACCATGCGTGTTAAAAAATTTCTCCGCTGCTTCCATACGTTCTTTTTTAACGATACGGCCTAAAAAACTTTTCGGAGGAATTGATGTCCCAACTTTATGACCGATATGGTAATTCATTGTATCGCCTAAAATTGCTGCTGCCAAAAATACAGGAATTAGTATCCATAAGTCAAAGGCGCCCATTGCGGCTGTTAATGTTCCACTGGCGAAAAGTAATGAGTCACCCGGTAAAAATGGGAAAATGACAACACCTGTTTCAACAAAGACAATGGCAAATAAAATAAGATAACTCCAATTACCAAAATCACGAATGATTTCTTCCAAATGCACATCAATATGCATTATAAAACTTATTAACTCTTGAATGAGTCCTATCATTGGTTTTGTATGCTCTCTTTCAATTTAATTTTTCTTAATAGCTTGGACGTTGTTGCGCACAAAAGGGTTCCAAAACAATACAACAAAGTATACAAGTTACTACTCCCCTACTATATGACAAGCCCTTTTAAAGTATGTAGAAGTATTACACATGACTGATTTTATCACTACGGCTCTATGCACTCAACTTATTTCGCCGTAAGTGCCAGACACCCAAACAATTCTGACAATTCAAAATGGTAGCTGTTCCAAAACCAACAAGCCCACCACAAACTTTCTGTGGTGGGCCTGACTTATCAATTCGTTTATACTTTTTCTTTTAAAGTACGACGCAAAATTTTACCTGTTGTATTTTTCGGTAGCTCATCCAATATTTCTACAACTTTTGGTACTTTATATTTCACCATATGCTTTGCACAATATGCCAAAATATCATCTGTTGTCGTTGCCGCTACTTCTTTGAGTACTATATACGCATGTACTGCTTCACCAAAATTAGGGTCTGGATAGCCAACAACTGCCGCCTCTACGATATTATCATGTGCAAACAATACTTCCTCTACTTCTCTCGGATAGACATTATAACCGCCAACAATAATCATATCCTTTTTACGATCGACGATATAGAAATAACCTTCGTCATCCACTTTTGCAAGATCCCCTGTATAAAGCCAACCATCACGAATGGCCATCGCCGTTTCTTCAGGCATTTTATAATAGCCTTTCATGACATTTGGACCACGAACGACTAACTCACCAACTTCACCGACAGGAACATCTATGCCATTAACATCGACCACTCTATTTTCAACGTTATTAATAGATGTACCGATAGAGCCAGCTTTTCGTTCACGGTCTAATGGATTAAAACATGTAACTGGTGAAGCTTCTGATAAGCCATAGCCCTCTGATACACGTACATTAAATTTCTTCTCGAAATTATGTAATAGTGCAACAGGTAATGATGCGCCTCCTGAAATGGCTAAACGAATGGTTGAAAAATCTTCCGGCTTGCCTTCTGGTAATAAATACAAAAAGTTATACATCGTAGGCACACCCGCAAAGACAGTTGCCTGTTGCTCTCTGGCCAATGTGAAAATTTCACTTGGGCTAAAGCGAGGTGTAAGCAAAACGGTTGCTCCACTAATTAATGGTGCATTGACTACAACTGTTAATGCAAACACATGGAAAACTGGTAATGTTGCAATAATCCGATCATCTGCTCGATACCCTAAATACGTTGAGACATCACGTGCATTTGAATAAACATTTCCGTGAGTCAGCATGGCTCCTTTTGGATTGCCTGTTGTTCCCGAAGTGTATAATATAATGGCCGTGTCATCTGGTGCTACGTCTGCCGGTTCTAACGATCCCGAAGCACTTGCAATAATATGTGAAAATAAATGTGTTTTCGCTTTTGCCGCTTCCGATAAAGCAGCTATTTTTTCAGCTACATCTGCTGTTGTTTCACAAACGACAAATGTCACTACTTCTGGGAATGCCTGTACACCTACTTCTACTAATGGAAGCAGTGCATCGAGTGCAATAACCGCTTTAACATCGCCATTTCGTAAAATATAAGATATCTCATCTGGCGTATAGATTGGATTCACAGGAATTGCTGTTGCTCCTAGACGCAGCGTTGCATATAAAGCGATTAAATAATGTGGCGTATTGCCGAGTAAAAACGCCACATGGTCCCCTTTTTGTACCCCTAAATCTTGTAACCCCTGTGCAAAGCGACCAACTGTGTGCTCAAATTCCCCATAGGAGGTATCTTTCCCCATAAAATGATACGCAATTTTTTCCGGCTGCTCTACTGCTTGTTGACGAACACATGAAACTAAATTCAATTACACCATCCCCTTATCGTATAAAATGAATCGTTATTCAGTAATATTATATAAGAAATATATCTAAAAAACAATGAAACTTTTTATTTCGTGTCAATATTACCTTTAAAAAAATCATTTTTTTCTCTTTTGTACGTATTTTTAAGAACGGATATGGGAGATGTAACGCCAACGAATTAAGTAAAAATAGATAACTTGTATTAGGACAAAGAAGCCAAATGCAAAGAACACTTCTTTCACAATTGAAATATTGGCAATGTCCTTTAAAATGCCCTGCACCATAAAGAAAGCAAAGCCACTGTGCATCATAGCAACGCCCCAAGGTAAGAAAAATTGTGGGAATAAATGACGGTTGACTAGCTTTTTCAACTCAATATCTGTTAAGCCCATGCGTTTTAACACATCAAATTTCCGCTTTTCTCGTTCAAGTGAGGTATGCAATTTAAAGTAAATAAAACTACCAGCAGCTAATAAAAATACAGTGGCCACTAAAACACCAACTAATGTAAATAATGAGTAGGTAGCTAATATATAAGAATAATTTAATCCTGCATTTTCAAAATAAAATGGACTATGCTTGCCCTTCTTTATACTATAAAAATATTCCGTTGAGGCAACATCCACTATGTCCTTGCCAATTTCCTTCGTCTCCATCCACTGTGGAATATCAAATGTAAATAAATGATAGACTGGTTGGACAACGCCCTTACTAGTAATCGGCTTTACAAGCTTCACAAAGTCTTCATCACTAATCACAATCGAGTTTACACTAACAATGGAACCTGGGAATACGATTTTAGGATAAACACTATCAATGGTAATAGGAATGTCGTTTTCTTCTAAAATTGTATGGACTACTATATTTTTAAGTTTTTTCAAAGACTCTTCGGAATATGGTATAAACACTGCCTCACCAGACGCCAAATCAATTAACGGATAGTTAAAAGAAGACAACAAGACATTCATATCAGATTCGCGAAACACTTCTACCTCATTATGTGTAAAGGAGGATGTTTGCTTCACAACAAGAAAACGGGATAAATGATAGGATAAGCCCTTATCTTCTAACTGCATACGCAAAGAATTAATATGTTCAGCCTCAAACGGATTATTAATATCCCCTTTATAAATAAGCCCCAATGGATTTAATCGGTCATATTGCGTCGTATAAGAAGACATTGTAGCTAAAACACCGACTGATAAAAATGCTAGTGTCGAAACCATTGTGACAACGAAAAACATTTTCACATTATCCATCATAATATGTGTCTGCTCGGCTAACGATAATAAGCGATAACGTCGCCAATGAAATTTACGTTTCCCTCGTGCAATTTCTAAAAAGAACGGTACTGAATCACTAAAAAAATAATACGTTCCAAAAGTTGCCGAGAAAGGTATCAATAACGTTAAACCTATCATCGTTGTATGGGAAACGATAACTGCCAATGCATACGTTGCTAAAATCAAAACAACTCCATATGCTGCGCGAATCTTTGAATAACTAGCTACACTAGTTAAATAATCATTTCCTTTGATAAGATCTCGCAATTTTCTCTCACGTGTAAAATATACGCTAATAAACGAAATAACCACAAAAGCACTAGTGAAGACCCCTATCGTTAGTAAAAAAGGTTGCCAAGATACATAGAGCGGCAAATTCTCTAAATGTAAAATTTCTCGAACAATCATAAAGAAAAACTTAGAAAATGAGAAGCCAAAAATAATGCCCACAATAATCGAACCAGAGCCAATAATCATTGTTTCTAAAAAGACAAGTTTGTTCATTTGGCGCTTTTCCATACCAAGATGCAATAAAATAGCAAACTCATGGGATCTCGCCTCTAAAAAGGCACTCATGGAATAATATAAAAAGAACAAAGTAAAGAGGACAAGTACGATTTCTGCACCAATCATGCCGACTAACGATACTTCTCCTAAAATACCTCGTTCAATATCTGGATGAAACATCAGCATTGAATAGATAAAAAATACAGCCACAGAAAAAAAGCTTGCCATAAAAAAGGCACCGTAAATACGGCTGTTCCGTACGACATTACGGTAAGCGAATTGTCGAAAGGTCACCTACTTGCCCTCCTCCTAGTAAGCTCAATACATTTAAAATCCGTTGGAAAAACATTTGACGTCGATCATCCCGATAAATCTCATTGAAAAATTCTCCATCCTTAATAAAGAGCACACGATCACAATAACTTGCGGCGATGGGATCATGTGTCACCATTACGATTGTCGTTTGTTTTTCCTTATTAATTTTGGTTAATATTTCAAGGACATCACGAGACGAATTCGAATCTAAATTCCCTGTTGGTTCATCCGCTAAAATAAGGCTTGGGTTGTGAATCAGCGCCCGTCCAATAGCGGTTCTCTGTGCTTGTCCACCTGAAATTTCATTTGGACGCTTATGCAAAAAGGACGTTAAATCAAGCTTTTCTACAATACCTGCAAGACGCTCCTCCATTACTTCTAATGGTTGCTGATCGAGCGTTAACGGCAATACAATATTTTCTTCAACCGTAAGCATATGCAATAGATTAAAATCTTGAAATACAAAGCCGAGCTGTCTTCTTCTAAAATAGGCAAGCTCTGTCGCATTTAACTTATGCGGGTTCATGCCATCTAAGATGATTTCCCCACTTGTTGGTTCATCAATTGTAGAAATCAAATTTAATAACGTCGTCTTGCCGCTTCCTGATGGACCCATTACCGCTAAAAACTCGCCTTGTTCAACTTCAAAGCTTAATTGATTGAGTGCACGATGCGTCACCTTGCCCTCATATACTTTCGTAACATCCTTTATTTCTAAAATAGGCATACTTTGTTCACCTTATTTCTCGATTAATTCCATAGATTTTGGTAAAAGCCAATTGAATACCACCTCAAAGCCAATTTGAAAGTGCGGTTCTATTACGGCTGAAGCATTCTTTCCTTCTTCTTGCACTAGACTAAAACAATGTTCTCCAACTACGACATCCCATGCATCTAACTCACCTTCAATTATTTCACCATAAACTGAATAGTGCCCACTATACATCACTTGCTCGCCTTCAACTGGAAAAGCATTTAGGAGACTTGGTTTATGTAAGTTTAGCCCAAGTGCATCGCAAAAATGCACAACTTCATCTTGTAGGAATAAGCTAGCCTGACGGAAATTTTCACAAAACAAACAGTCACAAAGTTCTGTGTGTGACGCGTACAACTCCTTCGTTTTTTCTAATTCAATATTTAATACCCAGTCTTCAATCCGTACTTCTCCCATTTCTGCTCCCCCTAATTTGTAAATGTCACGGTGACAATCGTACCTTTGCCTACTTCTGATGTAATGTCCAATTGATGCCCTAATTTTCCGCAGATTTCCTTTGCTAAATATAAGCCCATACCTGTGGATTCCCCAGTTTTACGCCCATTTTCACCCGTAAAAAAAGCTTTGGTCACACGTGAAAGGTCAGAAGCAGGAATACCAATTCCTTCATCACAAATCGCTAACTGAATATGATCATCTTGTTTAATGGCAGACATTACGATTTTTTTATTCTCTTCAAATGTATATTTCACTGCATTTGTTACAAATTGCCCGATGATAAATCGAAGCCACTTTGAATCACTTGCTACGATAATGTCGTCCTCAATATGGATTTCCGGAAAAACACGATTCGTAATAAATAAACGTTTATTTTCATTAACAGTTGCAGTGACAATTGTTTTTAACGGAATTTGTTCGACTTGCATATCCTCTTCAAAGTTTTCTAGACGTGCGTTAACAAGCACCATATCCAATCCTCTACGTAAACGATCTATTTCCTCTTGCACATTCTTTTTATCGAGAGGGCGCTCATCCTGCAACAGCATCTCAATGACAGAAATAGGCGTTTTCATTTGGTGTACCCATTGATTCATAAATTGATCGTGGCGCTTTTGACTAGCATACAAGGAATGAAGCTCATGCTGATAGAGTCGGTACAGTTCATGCATATATTTTTCAACTTGCACGGCTTCTGGTGTCTTGGCATTTTTTTGTAATACATCTTCCATTGATTTCGGAAGATGTAATATTTTACCCAAATAACTTTGGCGCATTAAATAACGAATAAGTAAAAATGAGCATAGTAATACCAAGCTTATACTTACAGAATAGATAGCCGTATCGACGTTACGAAAGCCATCGAGCCAGTACAACACCATAATAAAACCGACTAAAATCAGTTGAAAAATAAAAAATGTTGCATAATCACGTAAAAATAATTTCCAGCCCATTACAACTCACCCGCACTTAATATAAAACGATAGCCTGCTCCGCGAACCGTCTCAATTGTTGACGAAATATGATAATCAGCTAGCTTCTTGCGAACACGTGTCATGTTCACATTTAACGTATTTTCATCGACAAATGCTTGATCGTCCCATAGCTCCTCTAACAGTTGCTCACGCGTAACTACTTTAGGTGCATGGCCCATTAACAATTCTAAAATAATACATTCTTTTTTCTGTAATGGAATTTCTAACTCATTTTTGTGCAGCTCCATTCGCTCTAAATGCAGTATAAGCTGTCCTTGTTTAATCGTCCGTTCTTCTTGTCTAGCGGCATATTCTCCATATGTACGACGCAAGTGACTACGGATTTTAGCGAGAACGATTTCGTAATTAAATGGCTTTGTAATAAAATCGTCACCCCCATTTTCAAGCGCAAAAATTTGATCCATTTCGCCAGAGCGCGCTGAAATGAAAATGATGGGACATGTTGTATGTTGACGTAGCTGACGACACCAATAATAGCCGTCATACGCAGGTAAATTTATATCAAGCAATACCATATGTGGATTAAAAGCTGTAAATTCTTCTATTAAGTGGTCAAATTCTTGAATCGTTTCCACTTCGTATTGATATTTTCTTAGTGTTTCTGCAAGCAATGATGCAATCTTCACATCATCCTCGACAATAAATATTCGATGCTTCTCCATAATGACACTCCTTTCTATCATATATTGTACCAAAAAAAGGCTACGCGCCCTAATTGCGCGTGCCCTATTTATTGTGAATATATTGGTAACATCATTTTCAGTGATTTCATTATATTTAGCCTTGAAATTTTTCAGCAATATAACTGCCATCACATACGCCAAGTTAGGCTAAAATATCTTTTTTAGGAAAAGGCATTCGCCAACTATTTTTTGTCTACTGTTTAATAAATTAACTGTAAAAACTCTTCTGTAGCAATGCCACCAAAGTATGTTGGGATATTAATATCCGCTAAAGACTTCGCAATCGCAGCACGATCATAGTTTGTACCAACTAAGCGTTGCTCAACATCTGCAATATCGCCTACACCGAAGAAATCACCGAATATATGTGCTTCTTCAATTACACCGTGATTCACTTCTAAGCGAATGTCAATCCCACCTGAAGGGAAACGATGTGTTTTTTGAATATTAAAGCGAGGAGATTTACCGTAGTTCCATTCCCAAGTTTGATAGCGTTCAGCAGATAATTGATGAATATTTGCCCAGTCTTCCTCTGAAAGCTCATAATAGCGAATGTTTTCTTCTCCACCGAAAATGGATTTTAAAATTTCTAAGCGGAATGCTTCAACCGTCATTTTGTCCTCTAAAAACTCGGAAATATTGGCTACACGTGAACGAATGGATTTAATACCCTTTGATTCAATTTTATCTTTCTTTACTTTCAATGCAGATACAACTGCATCTATTTCTGTATCAAACAGTAATGTCCCATGACTAAACATACGGCCTTTAGTAGAAAACTGCGCATTACCAGATACTTTACGTCCTTCAGCTAAAATATCATTACGACCTGATAGTTCAGCATTTACGCCCATTTTTGCAAGCGCGTCGACAACTGGCTGTGTGAATTTCTTATAATTCATAAAGCTATCGCCATCGTCCTTTGTAATAAAGCTATAGTTCAAGTTTCCAAGGTCATGATACACCGCACCACCACCAGAAAGGCGGCGCACAACGATGATACCATTATCTTCAACATAATCTGTATTAATCTCTTCAATCGTATTTTGGTTCTTCCCAATAATAATAGATGGCTGATTTATGTAAAATAACAGCACCGGTTCCTTCTCTACATCCATTGTCTTTAGTAAATACTCCTCAATGGCAAGGTTAATGCGTGGATCATGAATCCCTTTATTATCAACGAAAATCATAGTCGTTTCCTCCTTCACAAAATATCCATATTTTATTTTAACGTAAATTAGGCATTTTGTGTTGACGAAACGCATCTGTTATAATACACTAGAAAATAATAAAACAGTAATAGTACAGATGAACTTAAAGGAGGAGTCCACAATGTTAGAAAACGTAGTTGAATTTTTCAAGAACTTACCTGCAAAACAATGCACAGAATGCGGTGAAAAGATCGAAGAACAAAGCGAATGCTACAGCAACACTTGTGAAAAATGTAACTGCCTATAAGCATTTGCCTATGCTGTAACGTCATTTCGTGCCCCACACGAACTAATAATGACACCACTCATCATACATTTATGATGAACCATTAATTAAATCTCTTACACTTACACAAAACAGCAGCTGATACGCTCATATCAGCTGCTGTTTTACTTTAAAATGAAATTGTTTGAGTGACTGGCGCTTTTACATTTTCCGTGGGTACGTTGTAAGCCGCAACCTTCGCTATCGCGCGGTTTGTTGCGTCTTACATTTCGTGCGTTCCCACAGGAGTCTTCGTGGATTTTTACGATTTAGGAGCCTATATTATGCTAGGTGCCAAATTGTTTGAGTGACTGGCACTAAAAAACACCCACCAAGTAAATGGTGGGTGCAAAGTGTTGTTAATCTTCCGCTACTTTTGAGTAACGTTTTGTGTGTAATAACATGAAATAACCAAAAGTAATGACTAAGAACACAATTAGGTAGCCAAATAACATACCGTAGTTTTGCCATAAATATGTCATGTCGCCTGTTGAGATGCTTGCTTTAAACGCTTGAACAGTATATGTCATTGGCAATAATTTATTGAATACTTGCAATGGTGATGGAATCAGTTCAAGTGGGAATGTACCCGCGCTTGTTGTAAGCTGTAAAATCAGTACAACAATGGCAATGAAACGACCTGGATCACCGAAAATAGAAACTAACATTTGAATTAGAGCTAAGAACACATAACTTGTTAGTAACGCCGTTAATACAAAGTAACCTAAATTTTGTACTTCAAGACCTAATCCCCATTTTACAATGGCAACTGTTAATAAAGTTTGCACTAAACCTACGAATGCAAGGACTGTCACTTTACTTGTAAACCATGATGCGCCATTTTTCGGACGAATTGCTGGTTCTACAAGTGGGAATACGATTGAAATTAGCAATGCTCCAACAAATAATCCAAGTGAAATAAAGTAAGGTGCGAAACCTGTACCATAGTTTGGAACATGGTTGATTGATTCTTTTTCTACTTCAACCGGACTACCGACCATATCATATGTGTCATTATTTGCATGTACTTCGTTTGCTTTTTCACTAGCTTCACCTAATTTGCTAGATAATGTCGCTGTACCATCGGCAAGTTCAGTTGAACCATCAGCAAGTGTTGCAGAGCCTTCTGCTAACTCGCCAGATTTTGAAGCAAGTGTTGAAGTACCTTTATTCAATGTTGTTGTACCACTCGCTAAGTCATTTAATCCTGAAGCTAATGTTTGTGAACCAGCAACAGCTGTGTTTACACCTGCATGTAATTCACCTAGTTTACTAGCAAGAGTTGCATTACCAGCTTGAAGGCTTTGTGCACCTTGCACTAGTTCATTGCTTTTTGCTGCTAATGCATTTGCACCAGCTAAAACATCTTTTTGACCTGCTGCTATTTGTGATGAACCACCGCTAACTTGGTTAGCACCAGCTTGTAATTTTTCAGTACCTGCTGCTAATGCATTTAAACCATTATGCACATTGGTACTACCAGCTTGTAGCTCAGCTAACGTTTGTTTTAAAGCAGCGGCTTGCTCTGCTGGCATTGCATCAATTGTACTTTTTAACTGTGCTGTTAAAGCCGCAATACCCGCTTCCACTTGTGCAGAACCAGTAGATAACTGATTTGCTGAACTGTTTAGCTTACCAGCATTTTCAGCAACTGATGTTGCACCGGCAATGATTTGCTGTTGTTTTTCAGTTATTGTTGTAAGACCTGCTTCTACTTTCGCTACACCTTGTGTGTATTGAGATAGACCTTGTTGAAGACTTGTTGCACCGTCAGCCGCCTGCTGTGCACCTTGCTGTAACTGCACTGTACCGTTTTCTAATTTCACAAGACCACTTGATAAGTCGTTAGCACCAGTAGCCGCTTTCGCTGCACCTTTGGTAATTTTATCTGTCCCATCAGAAAGTTCGATTGTGCTAGAAGCTAACTGCTCTAAGTATCCTTTTAAATCTTTTGCTCCATTTGCTACTTTTTGAGCGCCTTCGTCTAACTTAACAGAACCATCAGCTGCTTCTGTAAAGCCATCTCCCATTGTGGCAATAGAATCAAATAATTTTTCTGCATACGTAGCAGAAACTTGCGTATTTACTTCCGCACGAATGCGATCCATTGCTGTCTCGCCAATTTGTGCTCCTAAGAAGTTCAAGCCTTCATTCGGAATATAATTCATTACTAATTTAGAAGGTTTATCATCAAGTAAAGTCGTAGCATGTTCTGAGAAATTTGTTGGGATTTCTAAAATCATGTAATAGTCTCGACCATTTAAACCTTTTTCTGCTTCTTCTTTTGACACTTCTATAAAGTCAAATTGCTTACTATCGACGAGTTTGTCGACTAAGGTATTTCCTAAGTCTAACTTCACTCCATCCATTTCTGCACCCTTATCATCATTAACAATCGCTACCGGCAAATTAGACATACCTGCATATGGATCCCAAAACGCCCATAAAAACATGCCTGCATACATGACCGGAATAAATAGGACAGCGATTATTGAAACAAGCATTTTTCTTGTTTTAAGGATTTTCAGCCATTCAGCTTTAATCATATTTTTTCTCACTCCTATACTTGTTGACCGAAAACGTCATTTGGTCATTTTACTGCAAAAAAATCGCAAACTTCATCATGTGTAAAATTTGTAGATTTTTTCTTAAAGAACGAGCCCTCGAAAGATTGTCTCCTTGAAAAGATTGAGTATCTTTTCTTCTGGAATCATGTCGCCATGTAGCTCATGCCAATCTACTACGAACGCTAAATACGCTTTTAATAACAGGTAACTTACTAACTCTGCATCACAATCTCGAATTTCACCTTTATCAATTCGTCGTTGAATTAATGTTGCTACATAAGATAATATTTCAGACTCAATGCGAATTAGAACTTGTTTGACCGCTGGCGTACGTAATTCTTTTTCTTCTTCTATTAACTTTGCAAATAAAAGATGCTTCTCACGGAACTGTAGCATTTTCATCAAAGCATGATGCGCATTATCCATAAAGCTTGCTGATACATCCAACACTGCATCCGCTTCCGCCTTCATCTCACGTACAAGTGACATCGCAATCTCTTGAAATAAAATTTCTTTATTTGCAAAGAATGTATAAATCGTTCCTTTACCGACATTCGCAATTTTCGCCACTTGTTCCATCGTCGTTGCTTTGTAGCCAAACAACGTAAATGATTTTGCAGCTGCTTCAATAATTTCCTGCCTACGATCCATTTGTGACATCCTTTCCTGTTAAGTTATGTACACCTTTTGTACACTGAAATTAAATAATGACCAGAAAACCATTTCGGTCATCTGGTCATTATAATATTCCTATTTTAAAAATAATGCAAGCTTTTAATGATGATTTTTTTCATTTTCTTGTTGCTCTGTGCCCTCTGATGAATCTGTACCTTGATTTGGCATGTTCATATTGGCTTTTTCATCTTCTTGAATTACTTTTGTCATATCAGGTGTACCAGCAGTAATTTGCTGTTTCGGCATATTATGAATGCCATTAGCTGTAGTATGTGCAAACATATAATATACGCCGTCATGATCGAATGTTGTCTGGGCTTTATAGACGCCATCTTTCTCTAATTTACCTTCTAACATTTGACCTTCATCGCGTTTACCTGATTCCCACACTTCGAATTCTACGATTGCATCATCAATATTTTTATCACCTTGCGTAACGTGAGCAGCAAGCTCTATCGGAGCATTAATTGCTACTTCTTTTGACGTTAAAATGTCTACTTCCAACATTTGAGGCTCCTCTAATGCGGCAGGTGAAGCCGGTTCTTTCTTATCCCCACACCCAACTAATAATGCGGGTACAGCTAACAATGTCAAAATCCATTTCTTCATGTTCTATTCCTCCATTAACGGCATCGTAATCTTTACTGTTGTACCTTTATCTAATTCACTTTCGATTTCAATTTTACCATGTAACTGCTTTAATAATTGTTCCACTATAGATAGGCCTAAACCACTACCACCATCTGCACGACTGCGCGCTTTATTAACACGATAGAAACGCTCTGTCACATGTGATAAATCTTCCAGCGGTATACCAATGCCATCATCCTTTATCGTAATAAGTGCATTCCCATTATTTTCGACTGAGACAATGTCCACTTTTGACTGTTCATAAGAGTAATTAATAGCATTTTCGATAATGTTAATAAATATTTGCTTAAGCTTCACTTCATCCGCTTTGACAATTAGTTCATCATCTACATTAAGATGCAACGTAATATTCTTTTTTTGAGCTTGATGCATTAAAATTTTTCGTACTTCCCGTAATGTTTCTGCAAGTGGAATCGGATAAAGGGCAATATCCTTTTGTTCATTTTCCATTCGAGCAAGTTGAAGAAGCTCATTTGTTAAACGTTCCATACGATTTGCTTCTCGCACGATTAACTGAATGGTCTCTTGTTTTTGCTCTTCTGCAATAATACCATTTTGCATTGCTTCACTATACCCTTTTACATAGCTAATAGGTGTTCGTAATTCATGAGAAACAGTTGCTAAAAATGTTTTTTGTACTTCATCTTCACGTTGTATAGCCTCCGCCATGCCATTAAAAGTGCTGGATAGTTTACCTATTTCATCACTAGATTTAACAGGCACTCGTGTTTCATAATGTCCATACGACATTTGCTCCACTGCTGTTTGCAAGTTATTTAATGGGCGCATAATACGTTGAATTCCTTTAAATACAAAGAAGCTCATCACAATCAAAAAGACAAATGCGCTCAAAAATAAGAAAATGACTTCTTGGCTTGCTAACTCACTGATTTTTGCTAATGGGAAGTAAATATAAATAATGCCCTCTAGCCTGTTTTGATCTACTAAAGGTAGTACAACTGAAATAAGTTGCCGATCGAACCGAGGCTCATAGCCAATCTTTTGCACATAATTACCTTCTAGCAATTGTTGCCGTTCTTCTGCGCCTATCAATGTTTCATAATCAATATCAAACGGAACACATGCACTAAGTTCACGTGGATTTCTAACAGCAAAAATATTTAAATTAGAATAATTATTATAATGTTCAATATCAGCAATAAATTCATCTGTCACTTTGCCACTCGTATACATTGTTTGTAACTTTGTACCGACCTCGATCATCATGCTTTCTGTATCTTCCACATAAAGCTGTTCATATAAAAAATCAGTCAGAACATACATAAAAACAACTGTAATAATCAAAAATGCAAATATTAGTAGCCAAATACGTGTGGAAATCTTTTTCATTCGCCAGGGTCAAAGCGGTAGCCTACTCCCCAAACGGTTTGAATATACCCTGCCGCTTCCTTTCCAAGCTTCAAGCGTAATGTTTTAATATGGGTATCAACCGTTCTTGTTCCCCCTAAATAATCTATATCCCAAATACGCTCTAACAATTGTTCACGTGAATAGGCATTGCCTGGATTTTTCATAAATAAATGTAATAATTCAAATTCCTTTAAAGTTAACGGAATCACTTTTCCTTCAACAGAAACTTTCCGAGAAATTTCATCTAATTTAATGGACCCAAAGACAATAATTTTTTGCTGCAAATCGGTTATATTCGAACCACTTCTTCTTAATACAGCATGCATTCGTGCCACTAGTTCATCATTTGTAAACGGCTTTACGATATAATCATCTCCACCGAGTGTCAGACCCTTTACTTTATCCTCATTCGCATCTCTTGCCGTTAAGAAAATCACAGGGACATTCGACATCGCACGAATACTTTGACAAACTGTAAAACCATCTTCATGCGGCATCATTACATCTAATAGAACTAAGTCAATTTTTTCCCGCACAATAATATCGTACGCCTCAGTTCCATTTGCAGCTGTAAAGGTCTCGAACTTGGAATTATTGAGCATCATCTCGATTAAATTACGCATATCTTGCTCATCATCAACAATTAATACCGTTGTCACTTTTCTTCCTCCCTTACTAACAGTTGAAATGCACCTTTACCAACATCAACTGTTTTTTGTACCTGACCGTCTTTTATAAAATATAATGTGTGGTCGTCATAGCCAGCTACAACAATATAATTCTTAAATTGATTTACAACAAATGGATTAGCCCCTACCTCTTTATGCCATTTTACCGTTCCATTAAAATCAACGACATATAATTCATTATGACCATGGCTGACCACTAACACATTATCTTTCGTCTTTGTTAAACCTACTGGCATTAAAGGCATTTCTATTTCACCATGAACAGCACCCGTTGTAAGATCATAACGCTTCACCGAACTATTCGGTTTGCTGCCTTCACCATGTCCACCAATCCATAACTCATTTGTCTCTTCAATAATGACAATCCCATGTGACGATTTTTCTATTGGCCACTGTTGTTCTATCGTTAAATCCTTAATGGATAACACGGATAGTTTGGTGTCTTTATAGTTCACGACATAAAGCTTATCTTTATACGTTGCCATCGACATCGGATAGTTGCCAAGTCGCTGTGAAGCAAGTTCATTGCCTTCCACATCAAAGCTTGTCACTGTATTCATCTTACTATTCGTAATAAAAAATTGTTTGAACTTCGGCGCATAATACACATTGGTCGTGCCAATTTCTACTTTTTTTGAATAGAGCTTTTTACCTGTCGAAAGTGCAAAAACATCTATTTCATCTAATTGATGACCATATAGTAAAACTCGGTCCTTATCGAGGAGTATTGCGCCTGTATAGGCTTTGTCAAATGTCCAAGATGCAAAAACTCCACCCTGATCATCAATAAAATCAAGCGATGGTTCTTGAATATTGAGAGACGCAATAAAATGCTGATTACGTTCAATTGGCTCAAAAGATATCTCTGTACACCCTGCTAACCAAATAATTTGTATAAAAGAAAAAATGAAGAATGCCCATTTTTTCAAAATCATCACCTCTGCCCTCTAACTATACTTCACATTTGTGAAATCCGCGTGAAACTTGGAAGGTAAATTTATGACACATTCCCAGCTGATAACAGCGCGTGTTTCCTATCAATAGCAAAAGACTTAAGCATCGCAAAAAAGCCTATTCACACATATACTACAAAGATTATCGTAAGGAGGAATCACATTATGGTAACCATTAGTTTATGTATGATTGTGAAAAATGAAGAAGATGTTATTGCCAGATGTCTTGAATCAGTAAAGGATTTAGTTGATGAAATAAATATAGTAGATACTGGCTCCACCGACAATACAAAGAAAATTGTAAAACAGTTTACTAATCGTATTTTTGAATTTGAGTGGGTGCATCATTTTGCCCAAGCGCGAAATTTTTCATTCCAACAAGCTACACAGGACTATATTCTTTGGTTAGACGCTGATGATGTGTTATTAGCGGAAGATCAAGAGAAATTTAAAGCCTTAAAGGAATCTTTAACACCTGAAATTGATGCTGTCTCGATGAATTATTATTTAAGCTTTGATGCCGAAGGAAAAGTGAATTCTTTTTTAAGAAGATATCGATTAGTTAAAAGAGATAAGCAATTTAAATGGATTGGAGCAGTTCATGAATATTTAGAGGTTAGTGGACATCTTTACGAAAGTGATGTCGCTGTTAGCCACTTACCACTTCATCATGACCACCAGCGGAATATTACTATTTATAAGAAACTCCTTGAATCAGGTGAAGCATTAACTCCACGTGACACATTTTATTATGCCAATGAATTACTAGATCATAATGAAATTGAGGATGCAATCTTTTACTATGAACTTTTTTTAACATCAAAACGTGGTTGGGTAGAAGATAATATTCAATCTTGTTTTAAACTAGCAGACTGTTACACGACTTTAAATGATAAAGAAAATAATGTAAGTTCTATTTTAAGAAGCTTTGAATATGATATCCCACGTCCAGAGGCATGCTGTAGGCTTGGCCATCATTTTATGGAACAAGCGAAAAATCAGGAGGCAATCTTTTGGTATGAACAAGCATTGACAATAAAAACAAAACCAAACGCTCCATTTCTAAATACAACTTTTACCACGTGGTTACCTCATATACAACTTTGTGTCCTCTATGACCGTTTACAACAATACGAATTAGCCAATATCCATAATGAATTAGCACGAGCCTACTTACCGAACGATGAAAAAATCCTACACAACAAAAACTATTTTGAGCAGATGTTTAAAAAGATACATGATAACAATTAGATTAACTATTAATTCAGAAGTATATACCAAATTCAGGGGATTTCTAGTTTTATAAGAAAGTCTCTATTGGGCCGACTGGTCCTACGGGCGACACTGACGCTACGGGGGCGACGGGACCTACAGGGCCTGCTTTTACAGAAGGTTTCTCTGCATTTTTAAATACTCTATCTGTTAGTAACTCTGCTACCTTAACTAATTGGAGTGTAGCCTCACCTTATTTCACAACACCTGCATTTAACCCAACAACTGGTATATTCACGGTTCCAACAACTGGAAGGTATTGCTTTGAAGCAACAATTAACTACTCAACAGTAGCTGCCATCAGTCTGGGCATTGGCGCAGGTGTTAACCCCTCATTTACAATTCGTAGAAATACAACAACTAATTTAATAAGTGGTTTATTCCCAGTATTAAATTTAGCTGTTACCCTTTTAACTATTAGAGCAGTTCTCGGTAATGGTACTGTTACATTAGCTGGAGAAGTCAATTTGAATGCAGGCGATTTGATTGATCTATTTTATGATGCAAATGGATTAAGCATTGCATTGACCTTAGGGGGCGCTAACTCAGGTGGTATTGTTTGGTCATGCCACAGAATTTCTTAATTGCTAGACATAGTCTATTCTATGTTCAACAACTCCTATCACTTTTAAGAAAGATGGAAATATACTAATCCATCGTGCTCCCATCCTGATTAACATTCAGTTTCTTTTCAATAGATACTAATTTTTTGGCGCCTTAAAATTGCCATGCTAATTTTAAGGCGCCTTTCTTTATTTCAACATTTAAGTAATCCAACACTGTGAAGAACAAAAGAAATGCTTTCAATGATTGCTACTATGATTATTTAAACAAATACTTAAAAAAACATCCTATCAAAAAAAGTAGTACAAATGTAAATTTGCACTACTCTTTTACTGTTCCTGTTTAAACATATTACTTAAAACTTCATTTGCCACTTTACAGCCTTGCTCAACACATTCCGGAATTGAAATTCCCTCAAAAGAGCTACCTGCAAGTTTAACTGTTGGAAAGTGTTCATAAAGTTCTTCCTTTACACGAGCAATTTTCGCTTCATGTCCAACAGTATATTGTGGCATAGCGTTTTTCCAACGAGAGACAACGGTTGTCACGGGTTCACCGTCTAGCCCTATTGTATTCTTTAAATCTTGTAATACTGTCTTTTCAATCTCTGAATCAGATAAGGCAACTATTGTTTCATCACCGACACGACCAATATAACTACGTAATAATACATAGCCTTCAGGGGTAGCATTCGGCCATTTTCGGTTAATCCACGTACAAGATGTTATTGAAAAATCACTATTTCTAGAGACAAAAAACGAAAGTGCATCTAAGTCTCCAAGCTGCTCTTTTTTAAATGCCATTGTCACTGTAGCAATAGTTGCGGCTTTCATCGTATTTAACTCTGTCAAAAGCTGATGCTTATTAAACATCTTTTGTGCAACATTAAATGGTGTTGCGATAATAATTGCATCTGCTGTTATATGCGAAAAATTATTTAGTACGACTTGCACAGCACCATCTTTACCATGATCAATTTGTTCTACTTTCGCACCCTTCATAACTGTCCCTGGAAGTAGAGATTCTTCTAACTTTTCGATAAGTGTCTCAAGTCCATTTTCAAAGGTTTGAAAAATTCCCTTATCCTTCGTTATCTGATTGTAACTTAGAAAATTTGTCCCTGATTTCTTCATACCTAAAAGCAAACTACGATATTTTTGCTCCAATTCGTAAAGCTGTGGAAATATAGAGCGCATACTTAATTGTTCAATATCCCCCGCAAAGGTTCCTGCAAGTAAAGGTTCCACTAGGTTTTCTACAACCTCTGCGCCAAATCTTCTTCGAAAAAATTCCCCTAATGGCTGGTCGTCATCCCGTGCAGAACGCGGGAGAATAAAATCTCCCGCTGCACGAATTTTTCCACTAAGTGAAAACAAGCCAGATGTAATGAATGACGAGATATGTGGCGTTGCTCCTGACATCAGACTGCTCGGAATAGGGTACAATTTACTTCCTACAGCTACATAAGTAGGTCCCGAATCTCCGGTAATCATCTCATGTTCAATACTAAGCTCTTTTGCCAATGCTTGCACATGATTTTCACGATCGAAAAAGGATTCTGGTCCACGCTCGATAATAAAGCCGTCTTTTCTAAGCGTTTGGATTTTTCCGCCAAGACGTAATGACGACTCGACAAGTACGATATCTACCGGCAATTCTTTTGTACGCGCTTGTTTTTGCATATAGAACGCAGCTGTAAGGCCTGTAATGCCACCGCCAACAACAACTACCTTTCGTCTTTTTTGAGTCACCAACATCATCACTTTCTTTTCGCTTAGCTTAATTTTTTATGAATGGCATCTACCATCGCATCAATAAATAATGGATGTGTATTTGGCATTGCAGGACGATAATAGTTAGCACCTAACTCATCGCAAACAACTTTACATTCATAATCGTTATCGTAAAGTACCTCTAAATGTTCTGTTACAAATCCTACTGGTGTGTAAACAAATGAACGGTACCCCTTTTGCTCATAAAGATCACGTGTTAAATCTTGTACATCTGGACCAAACCATGGCTCTGGTGTTTGTCCTGCTGATTGCCAGCCCACTTCTACATTTTTCACACCCGTAGCTTCTTGAATTAAGCGAGCTGTTTCTATTAATTGGTCTTCGTAAGGATCGCCTAGTTCTTTAATTTTTACTGGAAGTGAATGCGCTGATACGATTAAGCAAGCCTTCTCGCGTTCTTCAGCAGACATAGCATCGAATGTTTCGTTCACTTTCTCCTTCCAATATTCAATAAACTTAGGCTCATCATACCAAGACTCAACAGACGTAATTGTTAGGCGTTCACCTGCTGTTTCCGCTGCGCGGCCATTGTATGATTTAATAGAGAATGTTGAAAAATGTGGTGCTAAGACGATTGATACGGCTTCTTTAATGCCCGCAGCGACCATTTCCTCCACAGCATCCTCAATAAATGGATGAATATGCTTTAAACCAATAAATAGCTTGTATTCTACCTCATCTTGCACTTCATTTAAACGTGCACATAAAGCTTCAGCCTGTGCTTCTGTTGCAGCAGCCAGTGGTGATAAACCACCAATTGCCTCATAGCGACTGCGTAAATCTTCTAAATGCTCGTCAGATGGTTTACGTCCATGACGAATATGTGTGTAGTACGGTTCAATATCTTCTTCTTTATAGGGTGTACCATATGCCATCACTAATAAACCTTTAACTTTTTTCATAGTCCTTTTCACCTCTAAATAATTGTTAAGCTATATTTTTTGTATGGTTTCTATACGTTAACAACAACTACATCAAAAGAAGTGTAATCGTTTAGTTAAATTTGCTTTTTACTTACACTACTTTACGAATGTGCTTGAATTTGTTGGGCACTATATTCATGAATAAGTGTTGTTAAACGTTTTAATACGGCTGGATCAACCTCTGGGAATACACCATGGCCTAAATTAAAGATATGACCTGGCACCTCTAAGCCTTGATCGATAATATCTTTTGTTCGTTTTTCAATTACTGACCAATCAGCCAGTAATAATGAAGGATCTAAGTTTCCTTGTACTGGTTTTGTTATACCTTTTGCGCGCGCTTCTTTAATCGGTAAGCGCCAATCTAAGCCTACTACGTCGATTGGTAAATCATGCCATTCTTTTACTAAATGGCTTGCACCTACACCGAATTGAATAAGTGGTACATTTTCTTTTTTTAACTCGCCGAAAATACGTGTCATTACAGGTTTAATAAAGACACGATAGTCTTCAACACTTAAAGCACCTACCCATGAGTCAAATATTTGGATCGCTTTAGCACCTGCTTCTACTTGTGCAGAAACGTCCGCAATAATCATATCTGCTAATTTATCCATTAGCGCAAACCATGCTTGTGGTTCTGAAACCATAAATGATTTTGTTTTATTATAGTTTTTAGAAGGTCCGCCTTCAATCATATAGCTCGCTAATGTAAATGGCGCTCCTGCAAAACATATTAATGGCACATGAAGTTGTTCTTCTGTTAGTAATTTTATTGTCTCTAATACGAAAGGTGTATGTTCCTTTGCATTGAACTCACCTAATTTTTCTACATCTGCTACTGAGCGAATTGGATTAGAAATAACTGGGCCTACACCCGCTTTAATTTTCACATCTATACCGATACCTGGTAGTGGCGTTACGATATCTTTATATAAAATTGCAGCGTCCACATTGTAGTTTTCTACCGGCAAACGTGTTACATACGCACAAAGCTCAGGTTGATGTGTAATTTCTTCTAATGAATATTTTTCTTTAATTGCACGATATTCTGGCTGAGAACGACCTGCTTGTCGCATATACCAGACTGGTGTATGTTCAGTCCTTTCTCCTTTTGCAGCACGTAAAAGTGTATCATTAAAATGTGTTGTCATTGATTATTTCCTTCCCCTCGATGAAATTCAAATCTTAAAAAATCACTTGTTTATTCCATTATTATTGATATCCGTTTTCAATAGTAAACGCTTCCTCTGCTATTGTATAGTTTTCCTCATGAAATGTCATAAAATTGTTCTTTCTACGCGCCTTCTTTTTTGACAAAGCGTTCGACTTGCACTTAAATGGAGTTAATCACGTAATTTTAGCTATTTATAAGGAGGGCAAAATAATGTATATTTATTTAACTTCTGGCACAGGAGAATTTATGGAACAGGTGAAAAATAAGTACCTTGATGAGCAAATGATTTTATTGCACGGAGAAGGAAATTCTGTGCTTATACATGAAACAGAAGGAAAATCTGTTTTTGCAACGCCACGTAAATTCGAAGTATTGGATTCTGTAAACAAATTAGAAGAACGCGGCTTCTTTGTCTTCAACAATATTCCTGTTACTGATGAAGGTCGTCCTGTTTTTGAACATCGTTTTTTAAATCGCGCACGTGCAATTGAGGACGAGCCTGGTTTTGTGGCATTCCGCCTACTACGCCCATTAAATGGTGACACGTATATTGTCATGACACAATGGAATGGACCACACTCATTCGAAGCATGGAAAAGCTCACAAGCTTATAAAACAGCTCATGCCCAACGTGAAGAGCCGACTGGCGTGCGACAACAAAATATTTTTTCTGCCGCTTCCTATGTTTCAACATATAGCGTTGCCCCTCAAGAAGAAGAGGCTTAATTTTTAAAAGGAGCACTTATTTATGAATCAACAATTACTCGAAAAAATTGATGCTCATTTTGAAGAAATGGTGGCGATTCGCCGCCATCTACATATGCATCCAGAACTAAGCTTCCAAGAACAAGAAACAGCCAATTATATTATGCAATATTATCAAAAGCTCGGTGTCCCTGTTGAACCAAATGTTAGCGGTTACGGACTAATCGCGCGCATTAAAGGGAACAAACCTGGTAAAAGAATTGCCTTACGTGCAGATTTTGATGCACTTCCTATCCAAGATGAAAAGGACGTTCCTTACAAATCGACAGTAGCTGGTGTTATGCATGCTTGTGGTCATGATGGGCATACCGCTACATTATTAATCATAGGGAAACTTTTATGGGAAATGCGCGATGACTTAGCAGGAGAATATGTGCTGATTCATCAACATGCTGAAGAAGCCGATCCAGGTGGTGCTATCGGTATGGTACAAGCAGGTGCACTGAACGGGGTTGATGCTATATTTGGAACACACCTATCATCAAATCATCCAACGGGTATGATTGGCTACAGGGTTGGTCCATTAATGGCGGCAGTTGATAGTTTTGAACTGAAAATTCAAGGTAAAGGTGGACATGGCGCACACCCTCATCAAACAAAAGACGCTATTGTGATTGGCTCACAACTTGTTATGAACTTGCAACAACTTGTGGCACGCCGTGTAGCGCCAACTGAGTCAGCAGTTCTTACAGTTGGCTCATTCGTTGCTTCGAATGCTGATAACATTATTGCAGATACAGCCTATTTAAATGGAACAATCCGTACTTTTGACAAAGAGGTACGTGAAACGATGGAGCGTGAATTTAAACGGGTTGTACATGGTACTGAAATTGCTCAAGATTGCACGATAGAACTTGATTACCGTCGAGGCTATCCAGCCATTGTCAATCATGAAAAAGAAACATGTTTTGTTCGAGATATCGCGCAAGATATTTGCGATGTTGTTGAAATACCAGCTACAATGGGCGGAGAAGATTTCGCGTACTATTTAGAGGAAAAGCCAGGGACATTTTTCTTCACAGGAGCTGCTCCTACTGAATATGCACCACATCATCATCCAAAATTTGATATTGATGAAAAAGGTATGCTTGTCGCAGCAAAAGTTATGTTAAACGCTGCGCTCGAATATCAATATGTAAAATAAACAAAAAGCTCATTTTACCTACGAAAAATAGGGAAAATGAGCTTTTTAACATTGCCACAAACAAACATCCTTTTTAAGACTTAGACATCTTGGCAGTCAATTCACTTATTACAAAGATAATGATTGGTGTCACATAAAACATCGGCTGTGTCACGCCACAAAGACCAACAATGACAGCTTGAGCAATCATAGTCAGGCGCACTAGTTGCTGAACGGCAACTTTACGTGCATTTTCTGGCAATGGATAAAGCATGTCCATACGGAATTCTCCGCTAGCTATTAAAGCTTGCTTTAACTGAATCGTCGTCGCAAAGCTAAGTGCACCCGCCACAATCCATGTTACCAATGGGATATTGACAAAGGCTGCAATTACGGCTGAGATAACCGTTAATCGAAGCCATAAATAAAAATGATCGTCTGTACGAATAAACGTACGGAACACTAAATACTTTTGAGCATTGCCCTTTTGGTAGGGAATAAAATTGTAAAACCAGTCAAGCCACGCTCTCCGTCGAATACTTCCATGCAGATGGGGTACATCTGTGAAATAATTTGCAAAACGGTAGAAACTCATCATGCGATTTTGTTCTAGTTTTACAAAATGTTCATACGGTACAGGCTCATTCGCACATTTTTTGCGAAACACCAATACATAGATACATCCGATGACCGCCACAACGAGTGCTAAAAGAAGCTGCATTTGAAGCCCCATATAAACGGTTACACCAAATACGATCGCGCGTACTAATCGATCGACCCATACATAGTGACCACGTTCACTATAACGATAACTAAATTCTCCCTGTACACTTACAAATTTCAAGGCGATGACAATAAAAAATATGGACCAAATATTAAAAGTTGTTAACTCTGTGACAGCTTTTATTAACGGAATACTAATGATATAAACAATTGCCACAATCCAAACTTGTGACCAAAATGTCCACGCTAGCGCCTTTTTAAAATACTGTGACATTTTTGATTCTAATGGCAATAAATATACTTGGTCTGGCTCGCGCAATAATGTTGTTGGGCGGCTAAATGCTAATAGTATACCGATTATTAAAGCAATGAGCCCTTCCGCCGGAAAATCTGTTTCTACGATTTTCAACCATTCACTATATTGATAGCCCCCGGCTCCAACAAGAAATACAAGTACAATCGCTATATGTCCAGTGAAAATAAACTGCATATATTTTTGTACTTCACTGATATAGTGCATGAAGCGCGAGGACCATACATCACGCATGTTCTTCATGGTCCCGCTCCTTCGTCATAGCAATATAGAGGTCATCTAACGTTGCATGAGGCATTGCAAATGCTTTACGTAAATCAGCCATCGTTCCTTGCGCTCGCACTCTTCCTTCATGCAATAAAATAATGCGGTCACAATGTTTTTCGGCCGTCGATAAAATGTGCGTAGACATTAAAATCGATGCCCCCTCTTTTTTCTTTGTATCCATTTGATCTAGCAATGATTGAATACCAAGCGGGTCGAGCCCAACAAACGGCTCGTCTATAATATAGAGGCTTGGATTAACTAAAAACGCACACATGATCATTACTTTTTGACGCATCCCTTTAGAGAAATGCGATGGAAACCAGTTTAAACGCTTTTCCATTCGAAATTCTTTTAACAATAGTTCAGAACGGGCCGCGAGTGTAGCCTCATCTAAACCATAGGCCATTGCTGTTAATGCCAGATGTTCACGCAATGTTAACTCATCATATAAAACTGGTGTTTCAGGAATATATGAAAATGCTGTTCGATACTTGTCCGTGTTTTCTTTTAACGTTACGCCATTTAGACGAATGTCGCCTTCTTTTGGAAGCATTGTACCTATGATATGTTTAATGGTCGTACTTTTACCTGCACCATTTAAACCTATTAGCCCGACAAGTTCTCCTTTACCTATTGTAAATGACAAATCTTTAATAACAGGCTTTTTCGTATAACCACCTGTCACATGTTGCACTTCTAATACCGACATACCCTCACTCCTCTTCTAGTTATTATTTTATCAAAAATTAGCAAATGATTCAGTTATGAGTATGATAGAATAAACTTACATATTAAATAAGGGGGATTTTACGAATGAGCGATTGCCTATTTTGCAAAATCATTGATGGAACAATTCCAAGCACAAAAGTATATGAAGATGAACAGGTCTATGCATTCACGGACATTGCACCTGTTGCAAAAGGTCATACTTTATTAATACCTAAACAGCACTGCCAAGACCTATTTGAAATGCCTGAAGATGTAGCGCGTAATTTATATGCGGTCGCACCTAAGCTAGCCAATGCCATTAAAGCAGCATTTAACCCAATTGGCATGAATACTATTAATAACAATGGTGCAGCAGCTGGACAAACTGTTTTCCACTACCACTTACATTTTATTCCGCGTTATGACGAAAAAGAAGGCTTAGGCTTAATTTGGCAAACACAAAAATATACCCCAGCGCAATTGACAGAAGTTGCCGACAGCATTAAAGCGAATCTTTAATGCATTCTTTGGTGCCAGGCACGCAAACAATTTGCATACATGAATGCTGGTTACAATTGGACATGAAACGCTATTGTCAAACGAACAATTTTAGCGTACAATCACTAGTAAGTTTCGCTAACGGTCAAGAGGACACGTTAGGAGATGACTAGATTAGCATAGTTGAGGAGAGATTAGAAATGAATACAAAAAATTTAGTGTTAATGGCACTCTTAGTTGGTGTCGGTGCTGCCCTTTATGTGGTCACACCAGGTATGGTTAATGGCATGAAACCTGACTTCATGTTAACAATGATGTTTATCGGTATTTTATTGTTCCCTACAATAAAAGAAACGTTTTTACTTTCCTTGTCAACAGGGGTACTATCAGGTTTGTTTACAACTTTCCCAGCAGGCTTTATCCCAAATATTATTGATAAAGCAGTTACTGGATTTGCGTTTTTAGCAATACTGATCGTGCTGAAAAAAGTCGTGAGTCATTTTGCTGTATCAGCTATTTTAGTTGGGTTAGGTACCATTTTATCAGGTACAGTCTTTTTATCCGTTGCCCTTTTTGTGTTTAACGCAAACGTCGGCGCAACATTCACAATGTTATTTGTTGGTGTTGTCATACCAGCTGTTGCATTTAACGTTGTAGCTTTTGTGATTATCTATCCAATCGTTGCAAAATTAGTGAAACGCTCTAAATTCAACACGGCCATTTCACAAGCTTTATAACAGCAGCAGCTATTGCTTGTTGCTACACTTTTTAAACGAACAATGAATACAGGTACGAACGTAAGACGTTTCAAGCCTAAATATAAGGGAAGAAGCTAAAATGTGAAGCAAAATCACTCGTTTAGCTTCTTTTTTCTTTTTGAATCTATAGATTTCATGGTTTAATAGAGGAAAAGATAACAAATATAGAAATGAGGGTACTTAATTATGAAAGCAAGACCATTTTTACTCGGATTAACAACAGGCATTATTGGTGGCGCCATTGCGGTCCTTTTTTCAACACCTCAATCAGGCCAACAATTACGCACTACTTTACTGTCCAACACAGATAGTGCAAAAGAAAAGCTTCAAGATGTAAAATATCAAGTCAACAACGTGAAACAATCTGTTAGCACATTAACAAATGAAGCGAAAAATAATATACCACAAATAATAAATGATCTAAAACAGTCGATTACTACTTTCTCACAGGAAATCGAACCGACAAAGAATAATTTACAACAAGAAATAGAAGCATTACAGAATTCAATTAACGAAATCGAGAAAAACATTGCACAATTTACCGACAAAAAGAAAAAACCACAAGAAAAAGTGCAGGCATAAAGTTTCATAAGCCGAAATAAAACCGCATTTTTTTATCAAAAATATTCATCAAAATATTATTTTTTAACCACTTTTCAATTTTTTAATTTTTCTAACTTTAAACTTTTTTTCTTTATTGCTATAATAATTTTAAAACGTTAAAGAAAGCAGCAGGTGATGGCTTTGTCAGAGGAATTATACACGCAAAAAGAAGCGATGCTTTACAGTCAAAGAATTGCACAGTTATCAAAGGCCTTATGGAAAGCAGTTGAAAAGGATTGGCAACAGTGGATTAAACCTTATGATCTAAACATTAACGAGCACCATATACTGTGGATTTCCTATCATTTAAAAGGGGCTTCCATTTCAGATGTAGCAAAATTTGGCGTAATGCACGTTTCAACCGCTTTTAACTTCTCTAAAAAACTAGAAGAACGTGGATTACTAAAGTTTTCGAAACGTGATGATGACAAACGTAATACTTATGTAGAGCTCACTGAAACAGGGACAGACCTTATTATTGAAATGAATAGCAATTATCATAACACATATCATTCTGTACTTGAGGGCTCGTTAGCGTTAAAAGACTTATATGGTCGCTTCCCGGAATTTTTAGATGTGATGGCTGTTATTCGTAATATTTATGGTGAAGACTTTATCGATATTTTTGAACGCTCATTTCAACACTTCCGTGATTCCTTTGACACGTTAGAAGAACGTTCAACTGTAAAAGGATAAATGTATGTTAAAAAGGAGGCGTTTCAGAAACATTTCTGAAATACCTCCTTTCTCTTGCATTCTGTTAGAAATCAATTTACATTAAATAGGACCCTTCCCTATTATGGAGTTGATATTGAACATGCATTGCTGGAAAATTTTAAACCTCGAACATCATTATGGCACGACACGTATCATCATGATGGCTGTAATCGTCTTTCTATCTGTCTTTTCAGTGTCCTATGTGACATTTAATTTATTCAATGATGAGTACTATACTGACCATTTATTCTGGCTATTTGTGGTTGCTGTACTTGCTCTTTACCCTATCCATAAATATATACACTTTCTCGCATTATTTGACTTACGCCAGCATCTCAAATTACGTGTCCGTACCCAATTTTACGTTATTCCTGTACTACACATGCGTATTCGAGAGCCCTTATCAAAAACTAGATATATTTTTGCATTGCTTGCACCCTTTATTGTGTTAAATACAAGTATCGTTATCGGTACATGGCTATTACCTGCCTATACACATTATGGAACATTACTTTTAGCGTATCATTGCAGTTTATGTTTAATTGATATTCTTTACGTGAAATATTTATTGAATTCACCTAAAGATGCCCAAATCGAAGAAACACCGAAGGGCTATGAAATTTTAGTACCACCTACGATTCATTGATTCGCTTGTACTTGTGTTTTATTGAAGTTTTTTGATATGCTAATAATACTGAAAGAGGGGAGGAATAGACTTGCTATTAATGATTGTAGTTCTATTCTCGGTATTCTATTTATTTCAAATTAACCGCATGACATACGCACTGTGCATGCGACGTGAAATTCCCGAAGAAAACCAACCAAAGATATTCCGAACTATCAATATACTTATTACAATTTTACTTGTATCATTTTATGTTGAAATTTTATTTGCTGTCTAATGAAGACGCATCCGCGCCCGTCCGCACGCGGGTCTTTATTTTTAAAATAGTGAAACAGCTATCGGTTTTAAGTGACGCCAAAATTCTTTTGGCCTCGACCCAAGCGTGCGGTGCGAATGCCTAGATATTGCTAAGAAAAGCTAAGGAAAAATATATCCTTAGCTTTTTGGCATTTTATTAATTAGTATAGGAACGCTGCACCAACAATAATTAATAAAATAAATAGCACAACTAATAAAGCAAAGCCTGAGCCGTAGCCACCGCCACCACCGTATCCTCCGTTGCTCATAACTTCACCCCCTTTCTTTTCTATATCCTATGCGCGTTGAAATTTGAAATTTAGGCTATACTCAAGGGGGAACCATTTTGTTTTTAAAACGTTTATGTTATAGTAAAAAATGGACGAAACGAAATAAGGAGAGAATATCCATATGAAAAAGACTGTATTATCTTTAACATTAGCAGCCTCAATTTTAGCTCTTGGTGCTTGTAGTGGAGCTGATAAAGCGTTAGTTACATCTAAAGTAGGCGATATTTCAGTATCTGATTTTAACGACAAAGCAAAGACTTTAACAGGCTCTTATGTATTACAACAGATGGTGACAGAAAAAGTATTAGCCGACAAATATGAAGTGACTGATAAAGAAATTAAAGAACAATACGACGCAACAGCATCACAGTTTGGTGATAGCTTCGCACAAGCACTTGCTGAAAACGGCTTAACAGAACAAGGCTTTAAAGATTCTTTACGTGTACAACTGCTTCAAGAAAAAGCTTTAAAAGACAAAGCGATTAAAGAAGAAGACGTAAAAAAATATTATGAACAAATGAAAACAGAATTAAATGGTCGTCATATCCTTGTAGCAGATGAAAAAACTGCGAAAGAAGCTATTGAGAAAATCAAAGGTGGCGCATCTTTTGCTGATGTTGCAAAAGAATACTCAACTGATACTGGTTCTGCAGCAAAAGGCGGCGAGTTAGGTTGGTTTACTGTTGGCTCTATGGTAGATGAGTTCAACGATGCTGCTTATGCACTTCCATTAAATACATTAAGCGAACCAGTTAAATCAAGCTACGGCTATCACGTAATTGAAATTACGGAAAAGCGCGATGTAAAAGGTGTTGGCTCATTTAAAGACGAAGAAGATAAAATTCGTACAACAATGATTAACAAATTAACACAATCTGGTGAAGCTCAAACATTGCTAAAAGACATTGTTGCAAAAATGGCAAAAGATGCAGACTTTAAAACTTCTGATAAAGAATTAAAAGATGCATTACAATCATTTACAACAACATCGGAAGAACAAGCAAAAGCGGCTGAAGAAGCTGCTAAAAAAGCTGAAGAAAAAAGCAAAGACGAGTCTACTGATAAAGAGTCTAAATAATCATGGATTTACGATAGAAAAAAGGGTTACGCTGATAAAGCGTAACCCTTTTTGTTTACTGAATACTTGGCTTGTAAAACGAACGATTATCGAGCGGGAATAGTCGCTCTGTAAATTCTCCAGGAGCCGTTTTACCCAATGCTCGCGTAAGCATATTCATTTTCGCATCAATATTATCAATATAATGTAAGATTTCTGCTTCTTGAATCATCGGTTTTTTCGGACTGCCCCATTCTTCTTTCCCGTGATGTGAAAGCACTAAATGTTGTAAAAGCATCACTTCTTCGCCTTCGATTCCAAGCTCACTTGCAATTTTAGCTATTTCATTGACCATAATGGTAATATGACCAAGTAAATTCCCTTCCACTGTGTACATTGTTGCCACAGGTCCAGATAATTCAACAACTTTTCCTATATCGTGTAAAATAATACCCGCGTATAATAAATCTCGATTTAACGTTGGATATAAATCAGCAATTGCTTTTCCTAGTCTCAGCATCGATACCATATGATCCAGCAAGCCAGAAGCATAATCATGATGGTTTTTTGTTGCTGCAGGATATACTAAAATAGCATCCTGGTGCTTTTTAATAGCTGCACGTGTAATACGGGAAATATTCGGGTTTTTAATATCAAAGAAAAATTGTGTTAATTCTTCGTAAAGCTGTTCTTTTGGAGTAGCTGCCGAAGGAACTAAATCATTAACTGCAATTCCCTCCTCTGGTTTTGCCACACGAATCGTTTTAATACGTAATTGATTTTTACCACGATAGTCGTGAATTTCTCCACCTACATGAACAATCGCCTCTGCATGATACATTTTTTCATGCTCTTCGTTTGTGTCCCATAGTTTCGCCTCAATATCTCCACTTTTATCTTGTAGTAATAGTGACATAAATGGCTTACCTACAGTAGTAACCCCTTTTGTCGACTGTTTAATTAATAAAAATTGATCAACTGATTCTCCTACTTGGAGCGTCGTAATACCTTTCATGTGGACGTCACTCCCCTTTCATTTGCTAGTGCTCCTAGATCGACAATTTGTTCTTTTTGCCAAAGTTCGAGCATCCCTTCATGGCAAGTAAAATATAAAATTTGACGTTCATATCCTACTTCTTTCATTAATTGTACCATTTTGTTTGTACGGTTTCGATCAAAATGGACAAAAGGGTCATCCATTATAAACGGAAATGGTGCTGAAGTTGCAAGGGTTTTCGCAAGTGCCATTCGCAGTGAAATATAAGCTTGCTCCTTTGTAGCTTGTGATAATTCTGCTACATGATAGCGTAAGCCAGAAACGGCTTGTGCTTCAAAATAGCCTTCTTCATGAATAAAGAGCTTATCGTAACGGCCAGCTGTTAAGGAATTGAAAATAGCATTTACCTGCGTAAGGACATGTGGCAATTTCTCCTCACGTAGGCGGAATAATGTTTCATGAATTGCGGTTGCTAACATTTTTTTACTAGCCCATTGTTCTATCAGTTGTTGCAATAGTGCTTTTTCTTGCTCAAATTGTTGCAGCAATAGTCCATATTTTTCGTCGTTGAGCAATTGTTCTTTTTCAATCTGCAATGTAGCTCGCTCTTCTAGACATTGATCAATTGTCACTTGAAGGGCATTGCGCTCTTCTTCTACAGCTTGTATTTTTTCATGAAGTTGTTCCCCATTTAGCAAATGCTCTTGCTGCTGTATCTCTAGAGAAGTTAACTGATTTTGAATCGTTTGTAATTGTCCTTGTAGCTTTTGTTGCTGCTGAAAGAGCTCAAACGTCTCATAAAAAGCATGTTCTGAATTGACGTTTGCGCTAGTAAATAACTGTTTTATTTGCGATTCATAGTTTTGCAAAAGTGATTGTGTCTCTTGCTTTTTTGAAAGTAGATGGGCAACTTGTTCTGTTGTTTGTAACATTTGTTGTTGTGCCTGCTGAATCGCTAAGTAGCTTGTGCGCAGATGCATAAAAATTTCCTGCTCACTATATTCATTTTTTAAAACTTGCTGTACCGCTTCATAAAGCTCGTTTTTTTCATTTTGTATCGCATGCAAAAGCTTGAATGTGCTCCTTTGCTTTACGTCCATTTCCTGTACAGCGCGAATGCGCATAAACAACTCCGGCAATAAAGTCCTTGGCACATTTCCTTCTAAATGAAAACGCCGCAAAAAGTTTTCCAGCATTTGATTTGCTTCAGCGCTTGTTTGTTCAGCTTGTTGAATTTTATGTTCGAGCTGTGCATACTGACGTTCTTTATCGCGTTGTTGTTCATTAGCTACTATCCACCGATCCTCAAGACGCTGTTTGTTCACAAGCAACTGTTGAACTACGTGTTCTTCTTGCTCTAATTCCTTTAGTAAGTGGCTATTACGCTCTAGCGGCTCTTCTTCCACTTGTTTAGCATGGTTTAAAAACAATAAGAATAATAAGCCTAAGATGGCTCCTATTACAATGACCGCCCAATTCTTTTCAACAACACCATAAACAACTGCCACAATACTTATAGCTAACACGAGATAAATAAAAAGTATTGGTTGCTTCGGTTTCGAGCGTTGTAACTGAACATGCCGTAATTGTTCCAAGCGCCTTTTTTTCTGGGGCCACTGTGCTAAAATATGTTCTTCTTCAGCGGTTAATGCCTCCTGTTGAAGCTGCTTTTTCTGTCGAGCAATGTTATCTAATTCCGCATGTATTTGCTCTAATGATTGTAAATAAAACTTCAGCTCTTCTTCTGTTGTATTTAAGACGGTCAATTGTCGTTGAAATTGTTCCTCTTGTTGTAATGATACAGTTCCCTCCAGAAGTATTGCTTGCGCCTCTTTTTCTTGCACACCTAATAAACGAAACTGGGCTTCGATGTCTTGCTGTAGGACAAATAGCTCGTCCTTTAAGTTCTGTTCTTTAACAACAAGCTGATTCCACGTTGCTTCTTTATGCATCAGCCTTGTTATTTCTTCAATGGTCTGTTCATCTGCGGTCAATTGTAGCTTACTTTGTAGTGCTTGATATTGGTCCTCTAGTTGCGTCAGTTGCAACGTTTCATGCGTCAGTCGATCTTTTAACTGTTCATAGCGTCTAATTCCTTCTGGAGGGAATTGAACAGGTGCATTGCTATTCAGTGACTGCTGTAGCTTATCTTGCTGTTCAATCAGTGGCAGCGCTTGTTTCATGATAGTGAGTTGTTGCCATTGATGTTGCAAAGTTTTTTGCTGGCCGTATAAATCCTTTAGCTGGTGTTCGAGGTGCTGTAATTTAAGCGATTTAGCTTCAAAGGTCTGAATGGTCGCCTGTTCTTTTTTAATGGTCTTTTCAAGCTGCTTTAAATGCTCAATCTTTTGATTTATAAGTGGCAGCTTACCAGATTTTTTAAAAAGCTCGCCAGCATCTTTGTCTACTTTCTTTTCAAGTGCAGATAGTTGATGAATACCGGTCGTTCCCGATGCGAGCAATAAATGCGTCAGTTCATCCTCCGACATTTTTTCAATGCCTTGTAGTTCATGAATGGAAAAAGAGAAAATAGCTTCGAATGATGCGCGTGAATAGCCATATAAAAGCTTCGCTAACAGTTCCTCATGCCCCTTTGTACCATCTGCTGTATAAACTGTGACATCGCCCGTTGCCTTTCCTTTTACACGTTCAATTGTACACTGACCATAGATTGGGTGTTGAATGGTCAACTGACCGCCAAATTTCGGTGATGTTTTCGGCTCATATTTCCGCTGGCTTTGCTGCTTTGTTGGAAAACCAAAAAGCATCTGCAGTATAAATTGCTGGATTGTCGTTTTCCCTGCTTCATTCATACCGTAAAAAATGGTCACACCGTCTTGGAGAGAGATGGTGATATTTTCATGTTTACCAAAGCCGTAAATGTGGATTTTCTGTATCGTTAACAAAGTTCTCACACCCTTTGAATTTCATCCGCTAATAACGCCTGCGCCTCAAGCTTCAAATGCTTAATTTCTCGTTCCGTTAAAGGTTCAACAAATCTCGCACCACTCGCATGTTGGTACAAATCCTTTAAAATATCCTTCCACTCCGTAATGTCCCATTGATCCATAACACTTATTACCGATTCTGTTATAGCTGTCGGTTCAGAAGATGCTGTACTCTTATGGATAAATAGTTTTTGCACCCACCCCATCGGTTCAATGCCATCCTCTGCTTCGCGAATGGTTTCTAGCCATTCATCTATTGTGGCATGTTCAAATAATGCTTCAGCCTCATCATCTATATGGTTTAGGTGCAAGTCAATAACAGAGGCACCATATTCCATACGATTAATGGCGATGGCCTCCTCGCATTTTTGCAGTAACTCGTTGGCATGCATTACATTTGTACAATCCACTTCTACGACGTTATAAACAACAGCAGAGGTTGGTACAAATGTTAAATTAGCAGAGGTTTGTGACAAGGTTACATCGTAAAATCCTTTTATGCCTTGTTCATTACGATGGCGGCTTTGAATATTGCCCGGATAAACTATTGGCGGTTCTTTGTGTAATAACTGTCGTTTATGAATATGCCCAAGCGCCCAATAATGATATCCTTTTGCAAGAAGTTGCTCTTTTTTAAATGGTGCATAGACCGCGTGAGTTGAATCACTAGCTTCACTGCCATGCAACATACCTATATGGATAGCATGCTGATCCTGCGCAACTGGATAATGGTGGATCATCGCTTCCTTTACATGACGCTGACCATAGCTGAAGCCATAAATATTTACCTGCTGACCACGAATTTTTAATTGCACAACACTCGTATCTGCTGGTAATTCGTAAACATTGCTCGGCAAGGCAAAGCGTGTCCAAGAACCGTTTAAATGATCGTGATTGCCATAGCTGACAATAACAGGGATGTTATGCTCAAAAAGTGTTTCCATTGCTGATTGAAAACGTCTTTGTGCCTGTAAACTGCGATTTTCTCCATCATAAATATCACCAACAATAAGCAAGAAATCCGGTCTTTCTTCGATTGCCCTATGAATAATTTTATTAAATGCTTCAAAGGTACTTGCTCTAATTTTCTTAAGATTATTGTCAGGTAATCCAAATAAGCCTTTAAAAGGACTATCTAAATGTAAATCTGCCATATGGAAAAAACGAATTGCGGACATCTAATCACCTCTATAAATAAATGGAATCTCATAATTAAGTCTAGATTTTGATTTTGCTTGTAGATTTGTGCTATCTACAGAAAGGATGAATCAAAAGCGAATATTTGTTCTATTTTATCATACTTCCTACAATATGAGAAACGAATTCATGTAACAGCCCTTCTTGAGGTTGTACTAAATTTTCCACAATTTTCGTAAATTATCGAAATATTCGCTAGATATACCGTGAAGTTTATATTTCTTCTATGTATAATAGAGATATAATTTAGTAAAGGGTGGGGTTTGTGTATGAATAATTATCGTTTTACAGCTTTTGAGAAAACTGGGGAAACTTTGTATGATGAAACTTGGACATTTGAAAACGATGAAGCAGCAAAAGTAAACGGTCAACAGCAAATCGAAGAAAAGGGAGTTGCGGAAAAAACACACCGCCTTGTGAACTCTTCAGGAAAATTAATATTATTCCATGTTTAATTGATGACGCATGTCACATTGTAATCAGCTATATTTGTGAAAATAGGTAAGCCCCGCCACTTCGCTTTTTGTGGTCGAGCAACGAGCATTCTCTCCTTGCATCATGCATGCAATGGAATCTCGTTGTCTCGCTACAGAAATGTTCGTGGCGGGGCTTACGTTGTATCATTTATTCTTTTCGAAAATGTTAAGCTGTGACCTATATCTTTGATTACATAAATGCCTTATTGTCCTACAAAGACAGGTGTTCTTTTTTCAACAAATGCATGAATGCCTTCTAAATGATCTGCCGTTTTTCGCATAGCAGATTGCCCTTGAGCTTCCATCGCTAAAACGCTCTCTAATTGAGGCATATTCTGACTATGCAAAATTCTTTTTGTCATAATCATTGACGCAATTGGTGAAGCAAGCATCTTTCCTACTAACTGATCAGCCACTGCAAAAACCGACCCTTCAGGTGCAACATAATCAATTAAGCCTACACTATGTGCTTCCTCGGCTGTTAGCACTTTTCCTTCCCAAATCATTTGTTTTGCCTTTACAGTGCCAATTCTTTCCTTCATAAAGAAATGACCTCCACCATCTGGTATTAAGCCAATCCCGATAAAGTTCATCGCCAGCTTGCTATTTTCACAAGCAACGATAATATCTGCACCAAGTGTTAAACTAAATCCTAACCCCGCTGAAGCACCATGAACTGCAGCTATCACAATCATTGGTAGTTGGTAATAAGCCTTAACAATTCGGGTTAAATAGCCCATTGCCTCATCAATATTTAACGGCTTATGAGGATCAAGCATTGCCTTAATATCCCCGCCCGCAGAAAAAACTTTACCTTCCCCGCGAATAACCAAAACCTGTATTTCCTGTTCTTGCTGTAATGCTTCAAAACACTCTGCTAATTCACGCATCATCACATCATCCATTGCATTCATCGCTTGTGGTCGATTGAGCGTTAATGTTGCACGACGCTCTAATTTTTCTAATGTAATTGTTGAAAATTCCATGTCCACACCCCCAAATATGAATAGTCATTCACTATGTACTATTCGGCTTTTTTTGGAAAACTCCTTCTGTTCTACGCAAAATAGCGGTTGTTATGCTATATTTAATGTCGAATAATGAAATTAAAGGTGGGTATTTTTGTGACACAAAAGGACTTTCGTGTATTACTTTATTATAAATATGTTGCTATCGAGGATCCTGAAGCATTTGCAGCAGAGCATTTAGCATTCTGTAAAGAACTTGGATTACTCGGTCGTATTTTAGTAGGATTAGAGGGCATTAACGGGACAGTTTCTGGTACGGTTGAACAAACGGAACAGTATATGAATCATATGGAGGCGGACCCTCGTTTTAAAGATATTATGTGGAAAATCGATGAAGCAGAAGGACATACCTTTAAAAAAATGCATGTACGTCCTCGCAAAGAGATTGTCCACCTAGGGCTAGAACAGGATATTAACCCATTAGAAATAACGGGCGATTATTTAACACCTAAGGAATTTATGACGCGTATGCAGAAAGATAATACCGTTATTATCGATGCACGAAATGATTATGAATTTGATTTAGGACATTTCCGCAATGCTGTGCGTCCAGATATCGAAAACTTCCGCGATCTTCCTGCTTGGATGGAGGAACATAAAGAGGATTTTGTTGGTAAAGACATTTTAACTTATTGCACAGGTGGCATTCGCTGCGAAAAGTTCTCTGGTTGGTTAAAGCGAGAGGGCTACGGTGAAAGTGTCGGTCAATTACATGGCGGTATTGCCACGTATGCTAAAGACCCTGACGTTCAGGGACAATTATGGGATGGACAGATGTTTGTTTTTGACCGCCGTCGCAGTGTGCCGATTAATCAGGTAGAGCATGTGATTGTTGGCAAAGACTATTTCACAGGAGAGCCAACAGAGCGTTATACAAATTGCGCTAATCCGGAATGTCATAAATTAATGCTATGCGAGGAAAAGCATGAGGCATTTTATATGCGCAGCTGTTCAGATGATTGTCGTCGCGCCAAACGGAATTTCTTTGTTGAAGAAAATGGCTGGACAGAAGAGCAAGTGGAAGAACAAATCGCAAAAATTGCACAAGTTCAACGTTAAATTGTTTGAGTGACTGGCACTGCGGGCAAGCGACTTACATTTCGTGCTTCCCGCAGAAGCCCTAATTGTGTGAGTGACTGGCACCGGCTAAATAACGTCCTACTTGCCGTCCAGTGAATAAACATCCGCCAACAAATGTGCCTTCCAACGCGCGGTATCCGTGTACCCCACCGCCACCGAAACCACTCACTTCTCCAGCTGCAAATAACCCTGGCACTGGCAGTCCGTCCATACCAATTACAGCTCCATCTAAATTGGTTTGTAATCCCCCTAATGTTTTACGGGTTAAAATATTTAAGCGCACTGCAATTAGTGGCCAATTTTTTGTATCTAACATTTTATGAGGCTTTGCAACGCGCACGATCTTATCACCAATATAATTTCTCGCTCCGTAAATAGCATTCACTTGTACATCCTTCGTAAATTTATTATCCATTTCGCGATCTCGTGCTAGAATTTGTTCCTTAATTTTTATAAAATCAAGCAAGTCATTACCTGCAAGTTTATTCATACCATCGACGAGTTGCTTTAAATCGTTCGCTATAACAAAGTCCTCACCATGATTTTTGAATGCTTGAATCGGCGCAGGTGGACCAGGCAATATACGTTTCAGCAACTGCGGGATGCTTCTATTTGTTAAATCTGGATTTTGCTCTGAACCCGATAAAGCAAACTCCTTTTCAATAATTTTCTCCGTTAAAATAAACCATGAATAATCATAACCTGTTTTTTGAATAGCCTCTAATGTGCTTAATGTATCAAACCCTGGAAAGTTGGGTGTCCCAAAGCGATTTCCCTCGGCATCAAACCACAAAGAAGATGGGCCTGGTAAAATACGAATACCGTGATTGGGCCAAATTGGATCCCAATTTTTCAATCCCTCTGTATAATGCCACATACGATCACGATTAACGATACGACCACCTACATGTTCAGTAATTTCTAGCATTCGGCCGTCTACATATGCTGGCACACCACATACCATATTTTTTGGTGGTGCCCCAAGTCGAGCTGGCCAATTTTTGCGCACTAAGTCAACATTGGCACCAATACCACCACTTGCTACAATAACCGCATCTGCTTCATAGGAAAATGCACCAATACCAAGACGCGAACTTTGCTCTCCACGTTGGGCAAAGCTTTCTGCTAAAATTGTGCCACTTATCCCTGCAATTTTGTCGCCTTTTTGTATAAATTCATCGACACGGTGCCTCGGCTTAAAGTCTACAAAGCCTACCTTAATCGCTTTTTTCACTTTATCGGCAAATGGCTTTACAATCCCTGGACCTGTGCCCCACACAATATGAAAACGCGGAACTGAATTACCGTGACCACCTGCTAATGAGCCCCCACGTTCAGCCCAACCAACAACAGGGAAAAACTTTATTCCGAACGATTTAAGCCAAGCGTATTTTTCTCCGGCAGCAAAATCTACATACGCCCGTGCCCATTTGTAAGCCCATGCATCCTCATCTTCCAATCGGTCGAAACCAGCAGTCCCTAGCCAATCCTGCCATGCAAGTTCTTTACTATCCTTAATGCCAAGCCTCTTTTGCTCTGGTGAATTTACTAAAAAGATGCCACCAAAAGACCAAAATGCCTGACCCCCCATCGAATTTTCCGGCTCCTGATCTACTAACAGTACACGCTTCTTCGCATCTATTAATTCACAGGCGGCAACAAGTCCAGCCAGTCCAGCACCAACAATCGCTACATCGTATTTCATGCCCACACCCCCTAAAATCTAAATCCACCTTTCTTTACATACATTCTTCTCTTGTGGTTGCTTTACCTCCTAACTTTTTATTAGTTTGTAAAAAATGTTTCAGCACAAAATTGTTCGCCTTCCGCATCAAAATAAAGAAAGTTTATTGGAAAAAATCTATTATATTCCAATAATTATTTATTGTTTTTTTATCATTTCATTCTCTAGAAATCCCCATGTCACCTGTCTTGACAGATTCGTTAGCGCTTACATTGTCCTCCGCAAAAAGACGAACGTTATTAAATTAAAAAGTTAATATAGTTCGCATTTAGGTATTTTTCAGACTTTTGAAGTGAAGAATTTTAATCTTTTTTCGATTTATTGTTGACAAAGGTGAACAATAAGGATTATGATGTTATCAAATTTAATCACACAAAAATATAACGACGGAGACACGCTAGTCGAAAGAAAATCCAAAGAGAGCTGATGGTTGGTGTAAATCAGTGATTTCTACGATATAGTTCCACTCCCGAATAGATAAGCCGAAACTGTCAAAGTAAGCCTATCCGTCACATGCACGTTACGCATATAGCTAAGACTGCAACGGAATCTTTTCGTTCAGTGATTAAGGGTGGTACCGCGAACCTATATTTATTCAGCCTTTCGCCCCTTACGACACAATACCTGTGTTTGTAAGGCGTGGAGGGCTTTTATATTGTTTCGAATAAAGAAAGGAGATTGTTTGCATGCTGTAAGATGCCGCAATATTACAAAATCCGGACTGTCCCATATAGACACCACTAATAATTTTATTTAAAAGGAGCTAATTACAAATGACAACTGCAACAAAAACTATTAACGTATTTATCGCTGACCCACTAAGTGAAGATGGTATTTTCCCACTACGCCAAGAGAAAGATTTAAACTTAAACGTTATTATTGATACTGGGCTAGCACCAGAGGAATTAATTGCAAAAATCGCTGATATCGACGTATTACTTGTGCGTTCTCAAACTACTGTGACACGTGAAGTAATCGAAGCTGCAAAAAATTTAAAATTAATCGGACGTGCCGGTGTAGGCGTTGACAACATTGACCTAGCTGCTGCAACAGAGCATGGTATTATCGTAGTAAATGCTCCAGATGGTAACACAAACTCTGCAGCTGAACATACAATCGCCATGATGACTTCTCTTGCTCGTCACATTCCACAAGCTTTCAACACACTGAAAAACGGTAAATGGGACCGTAAATCATATGTTGGGGTTGAGCTTAAAAATAAAACATTAGGTGTTGTTGGTTTCGGTCGTATCGGTGTAGAGGTAGCTTACCGTGCAAAAGGGCAACGTATGAATATTATGGCATACGATCCATTCTTAACTGATGAACGTGCAATTGAATTAGGTGTGACAAAATCTACTGTAGAAGAAATTTGTGCTGCTGCTGATTTCATTACAGTACACACACCATTACTTCCTGAAACACGTAACCTTATTAACAAAGAAAAATTCGCTATGATGAAAGATGGCGTACGCATCATTAACTGCGCACGTGGTGGTATCATCAATGAAGACGATTTATATGATGCGATTGTAGAAGGCAAAGTAGCAGGTGCAGCACTAGACGTATTCGTTTCTGAACCAGCAACTGATCATAAATTACTAACTTTACCACAAGTAATTGCAACACCTCACTTAGGTGCATCTACAATTGAGGCGCAAGAATCTGTAGCGGTTGACGTTTCTAATGACATTATTAAATTCTACAAAACAGGTACAGTGACAAACCCAGTTAATATGCCTTCAATTCCAAAAGAACTTCTTGCACAAGTAGAACCTTTCTTTGAATTAGCTGAAAAACTTGGTTCATTCTTATCACAAGTAACAGTAGAACCAGTAAAAGAGATTAACTTATCTTATGCTGGTGAAGTAGCAAATTACGACGTACGTCCATTAACTTCTAATGCTTTAAAAGGATTACTAGCTAAAAACCATGGTAACCACGTCAATGACGTTAATGCTCGCTACTTATCTGAACGTATCGGCATGAAAATTAACGAACATAAAACTACTACTGCTAAAGGCTTCACAAGCTTAATTACGATTGAAGTAAAAACAGCAAATGAAACACATACAGTAGCTGGTACATTACTAAATGGCCTTGGCGCACGTATTGTAAAAGTAGAAAACTACGTAGTAGACGTTGTACCAGAAGGTCACCTTCTTTACATTAAAAACACAGATAAACCAGGTGCAATTGGACGTGTGGCAACGAAGTTAGCTGAAAAAGACATTAACATCGCTACGATGCAAGTGGGACGCGCTGAAATTGGCGGAACAGCTGTTATGATGCTTACTATTGATAATGTTGTGACAGAAGAAGATTTAGCATTCGTTGCACAACTTGAAAACATCGACGAAGTAAAAGCAATTGATCTTTAATCATTAAAATACGTAGAAGCTGGGACAAAAGAGAAAAAGTGTTAGATTGAACCCAATCAATCTAACACTTTTTTGCTATGTCGTTGTTGTCCGCTTCGACGGTGCTTTCCGCGGGCACACCGTAAGCCGCAACCCTCGCTAACGCGCGGTCTGTTGCGTCTTACATTGCGTGCTGTTCCCACAGGAGTCACCGCCTCCGCTACCAACAACTAGTGAACACTTCTAATTTTTTATTTATTGCAAAAGCAAGAATAGCTAAGTTCTACATAATAGCAAAAATTTATGAACACCTTTCCTCTGTTCCTTAAATTATTTTAGTTATGTTCCAACCTCTTTCTAATTCACAAAAAAGCGTTTATTGTTGCGAACAGGTTTGGACAAAAAGAAAAAGTGTTAGATAATCTAACACTTTTGGCTATGCCGTTGTTGTCTGCCTTACTTTTTGTTTGGGATGTTATTTTAACGCAATACAAATATTTTTTGCTTCGGTGAAAAATTCTAGACTATGGTGACCACCTTCACGCCCTACGCCGCTCTTTTTAAAACCGCCAAACGGGGCACGTAAGTCGCGTACAAACCAGCAATTGACCCAAATTGTTCCCGCCCGCACATCATGTGAAATACGATGTGCACGTTGTAAATTTTCCGTCCAGACCACTGCATTCAATCCATATTCTGTGCCATTTGCAATCGCTAATGCTTCCACTTCTGTGTCAAATGGAATAATCGTAACGATTGGCCCGAAAATTTCCTCTTGGCAAATACGTGCTTGAGCATTTTCCTGCAAATATATAGTCGGTTGTAGGTAATAACCCGTGCTTAAATGTACTGGTAATTCAGGACGTTTGCCGCCATAAATAAGCGTCGAGTTTTCATATTCAGCAATGCTTAAATAGCTAGTTACTTTGTTGTAATGGGCTTGACTTACGACTGGCCCCATATTCGTTTTAGCATCTTGCGGATCGCCAACAACTAATGCTGCAGCCGCTTCTTTAAAGCGTGTGAGAAATTCATCTAAAATAGTACGCTGCACTAAAATACGTGATCCTGCTAAGCATACTTGACCCGAATTCATAAATGCTGCCTGAATGGAGACAGGAATGGCCTTATCTAAATTCGCATCTTCAAAAATAATATTAGCTGCCTTTCCACCTAATTCAAACGAAACCTTTTTTAATGAATCTGCACCATTTTTCATTATAGCTTTCCCTGTTGTTGTTTCCCCCGTAAAAGAAATTAAATCAACTTCAGGATGCGTCGTCATAAATTCTCCTGCTGACTGAACACCAAAGCCATGCACGACATTAACGACCCCATCTGGAATACCAGCCTGTTGTGCAATCTCTCCAAGTAACGATACGGTTAATGGAGTAATTTCTGCTGGTTTAATAACTGCCGTATTCCCTGAAGCTAAACAAGGCCCAAGCTTCCATGTTGTCAGCATAAAAGGTAAATTCCATGGAGTAATTAATGCAGCCACCCCAACTGGCTCATACCGCGTATAATTTAAATACGCATCGTCCATTGGATATACCTCACCACCTTGATGCTCCATAAAATCCGCAAAAAACTTTAAATTTTCTGCTGCCCGTGGTATTTCACGCTCTAACGCTACTTGGTAAGGCTTCCCTACGTCTAATGCCTCTAAGCGAGCTAACTCTTCTTTGCGTTCGATGATGATTTCAGCCATCCGACGAATTTTTGCACAACGTTCCGATAGTGGCATCGTGCGCCAAGGTCCTTCTTCAAAAGCTTGACGTGCAGCTTCACAAGCACGATCCACATCTTCAAAACTGGCTTCGTGAACTTTTGCAATAATTTCCTGAGTCGCTGGATTTTTCACCTCAAACAATGTTTGAGAAGAAGATTCTACATATTCTCCATTTATGAATAGTTTAACTTCCTTCAATTTCGTTTGTGTATTTGCCATGATAGACCACTCCTTACTCTTCATTTTGTCGACGTTGGATGGACTTTCCTGCAATCCCCCAATGAGAACTTGGGATTTCATTTAAACATACACGAACCGTTTCCAGTGGAGCATCAAGTACCGAAGAAACGGTTTTACTCATTTCTTCTATTAATAGTTCCTTCTGTTCTTTCGTTCGCCCCTCAATAAACGTTACTTGAATAAATGGCATCTCGGCTCCTCCTTATTTATCGCTCTACTTGAACGGATAATGATTCCATTCCGTCAAAACTGACAGTAAAGCTATCTCCTGCATGCATTGTGGCAGAACCTGTTAATGCGCCACTAAGTACAATATCTCCTGCTCGAATATGCTGACCACGGGCAATTAATTTATTCGCCATCCATGCAATGGCTCTTGCTGGATGCCCCATAACGGAACCTGCTGTACTCGTCGCAATCATTTCATCATTTTGTGTAAAAATACAGCCCATATTAACCAGATCCACTTCATTCACTGCATATTTTTGCGAACCCACTATGTAGCGAGAGGAAGAGGAATTATCAGCGATTACATCTGGCAATGTAAAATGGAAGTTTAAATAGCGACTATCAATTATTTCCATGGCAGGTGCAACATAGGCAGTTGCTATCAGTACGTGCGCGACAGTCACTACTGGGCCGACTAAATCTTCCTTAAACACGAAGGCAATCTCTGGCTCAATTTTGGGGTGAATAAGTGATTTTAATGATATTGGATGTTGGGCATTGACCGCCATATTCGCTAATAACACGCCATAAGTAGGCTCATGCACTCCCATCATTTGCTGTTTAGCTTTGCTTGTTAAACCGAGCTTAAGTCCCGAGATGGATGTTTGCTCATGTTTGCACTTTAGTTCAATAAGTTTGTCTTGAATATCATAAGCTGTTTCAACGGTTAATTCTGGATAGCGCTCGACAAACTTCGTAACCTCATACACATCCCGCTCTGCTAAATACAACGCATATGCAATTTGATCTAGCGTATCGGTTTTCATCATCGCTCGTTCCTCCATTCTCTTTATACTGACTGTTTCACATCTGCTATGTTACGTGCAATCTCTGCTATTAAATCTTCCTGACCACCTACTGCTTTCATTTTGCCAAGTTCTACTAAAATTTCGCGTTCATCTACGTTATATTTTTTCGCTGCTTCTTGAGTGAATAGTAAAAAGCTTGAGTAAACGCCTGCATAGCCCATCATTAAGCTAGACCCTGTTATTTCCTGTGGTCGTGGCATAAATGGCGCTACGACTTCATTGGCAACGTCGATTGTTCGATATAAATCAATGCCTGTTTCATAGCCTAGACGGTCGAAAACCGCTACCATTACTTCTGTTTGAGTATTTCCACTACCAGCACCTAAACAGCGTAAACTACCATCCACATACGTAGCACCTGCTTCGACTGCAGCCATCGTATTTGCCATAGCAAGTGATAAATTATTATGGGCATGGAAGCCAATTTCGCAAGAAACATGCGATTTTAGTGCAGCTACCCGCTCTTTCACCTCATGGGGGAGCATGGCACCTGCTGAATCTGTCACATAGATAATTTCAGCTCCATAACTTTCAAATAATTTCGCCTGCTCCACTATTACTGACGTCGGAGCCATATGTGCCATCATTAAAAAGCCGACTGTTTTCAATCCTAATTCTCGACTTAAATAAATATGTTGACCAGCAACATTTGCCTCCGTGACATGCGTTGCAACCCTCGCCATGGTAGCGCCCACCTTCACAGCATTTTTTAAATCTTCCTTTAGACCAATTCCAGGTAATATTAAGACTGAAATTGCCGAATCACCACATTCTTCTTTTGCCGCCGCTATTAACTTCAGTTCATCCACTTTCGAAAAACCGTATTGCAAAGAGGAACCACCTAATCCATCCCCATGGGAAACCTCAAAGTATTTCACTTTTGCTTCTCCTAAACCTCTTGCAACATCTCGCACTTGCTGCTCCGTAAATGCATGGCGCATTGAATGACTGCCATCCCTCAATGTCACGTCTAAAACGGTTAGTTGTTTTGTCATCATCCTCACCTCCAATTAGTTCGACTTGACTGTTCCATGTTGCAGCTTAGCCATTTGATTTCCGACTTGCACTGCTGCCGCTGTCATAATATCGAGGTTTCCTGAATACGGTGGGAAAAAGTCTCCCGCCCCCTCAACTTCCAAAAAAACTGATATTTGTTGACCTTCAAAAATAGGCGCACTCGTCATGCGATAACCCGGTACATATTGTTGTACAGCGTTCACAATCTCTTCAATAGCCTTTGTAATTTCCTCTTCCTTGCCACCTTCATTCACTAATACATGTACGGTGTCACGCATCATAATTGGCGGCTCTGCGGGATTTAATATAATAATGGCTTTCCCTTTGTTTGCACCGCCTACTTCCTCTAGCGCACTAGCTGTTGTGCGTGTAAATTCATCAATGTTAGCCCGTGTGCCAGGCCCTGCACTTTTACTCGCCACCGTTGCCACAATTTCTGCATACGTAACATCCACCACTTGATTAATGGCATACACAATAGGAATCGTCGCTTGCCCCCCACAAGTCACCATATTGACATTGTCAACCGCCACGTACTTTTCCAAGTTTGCACACGGCACAACAAATGGACCAATAGCCGCTGGTGTTAAATCGACTATCTTTTTGCCAAGTGCCAGTACTTGTTCACTGTGCGCAGTATGGGCATTAGCAGTTGTTGCATCAAACACAATATCGAAGAGCTCTGGGCATGCAACTAAACCCGCAATACCATTTGTAATGGTATGATAGCCACGATCCTTCGCACGCTGAATGCCATCCGATGTAGGGTCTATTCCCACCATTACACTCATCGTTAAATACTCACTGCGCTCAATTTTGTACATTAAATCTGTCCCAATATTTCCAGAGCCTAAAATGGCAACTTTCAATTTGACCACTTTTATTTCTCCTCCTTTCTTCGAAACGTGGCGGAAACAGCACCAAGATGAGCAAAGTCCGCTGTAAAACTATCTCCATCTTCTATCGTTACGGCTGATGTTAATGCGCCTGCTAAAACCATTTCCCCTGCTTGCAAGCCAATATGGTATTTACTTAGCTTATTAGCAAGCCATGCTACTGCCCGTAGTGGATTTCCCATTACAGCAGCCGCTGCTGCACTATCAAAAAGCTCGCCATTGCGATAAACATTCATACCAATATGCGGTAAATCTACCTCAGTCAATTTTGTTGGTGTGCCGCCAATAATAACCATTGCGGAAGAACCGTTATCTGCTACTGTATCTTCAAAATTAATTTTCCAATCGGTAATACGACTATCAATAATTTCTAAAGCTGGCACAATATAATCTGTCGCTTCGATAACATCCATCTCCGTAATAGAGGGCCCATATAAATCCTTCTTCAAGATAAATGCTATTTCAAATTCCAACTTTGGCTGAATAAAATGATTGAGAGAAATGGTTGCACCGTCCACCTCAACCATATCCGATAAAATATGACCGTAATCTGGTTCTGTTACTTGAAATTGTTGTTGCATCGCCTTGCTTGTTAAACCTATTTTTTTACCGATAATTTGTTTGCCCATTTGTTGCTTTGCTGCAATTTGAAGTAATTGAATCGTATAAGCGTCATCGACAGTAATATCTGGTACAGTGGACGTTAATGGGGCAATAGGTCGCTTTGCTTCTTCTGCTTCTAATAACTTCTTTGCATAAAGTTGTCTATCCATTGTCAACCTCCTAAGCCTGCATTGTTGTTTCCACTGCAAGTGAGCCGTATCTTCCATTGAAAAATAGTAACGGCTCTCCATCTTCTAGTTGAATGTCCTTTACACTGCCGATAAATAAAGTGTGGTCGCCTTCAACATATGTGCTCGCTACCTCACAGCTAATTTGTGCAAGCGCGCCCTCAATTGTCGGGGCCCCTTGTAAATCACTGAATTGGACCTCGCGCTTTTCTTTTATTTGGCCGGCAAATAACATAGATAATTCTTGCTGTTGTGCAGATAATATATTGACTGTAAATGTCCCACTTTGCTTGATATGCTCCAGCATTGAAGCCTTCTCCCCAATCGAGATCACTACTAGTTTTGGATTAAGTGAAACAGACATGAACGCATTTGCCGTCATGCCATGAATAGTGCCATTCACATTTGTTGTAATGACAGTTACACCTGTTGCAAATTTCCCCATTGCATTTCTAAAAAGACGATCATCCATTACATAACCTCCTCATCAATTAGTGCTGTCTCAAATACTAAAAAGTAGTAGTTAAGACAGCTATTTAGGCACGCTATTTATTACTCATCTATTTATTTCACTGGAACTTTCACTGCACGATCAGGTGTGCCATATAAGAAATACTCATTAGGTAGAGGTGAGCCATACCAAATAATCGCCTCGTCTAACTCATTTTCGCGCCAAGTGATTGGCTTCCAGTCAGGGTCGAAAATAAGATAACCAGAGTCACCAAATAATTCTACTCGGTTTCCACCAGGCTCCATTACATACATGAAATACGCTTGACTTACACCATGTTTTCCTGGGCCCGCTTCTATTTGAATTCCGTTTTCTACGAAAATATCCGCTGTATCCATTAAATGCTGTGGATAGCCATACCAAAATGCAATATGATGGAAGCGACCACTATTACCAGTTTGATCGTTCATTAATGCCACTTCATGTACTAATGGGCTCACACTCATCCACGCACCAATTTCTTCATTATTATTCAAGACAATTTGTTCACGTAGCTTAAAGCCTAAATGTTCAGACATAAATTCACGATTTTTTGCTACATCTCTACACATTAAGTTGATATGATCTAAACGTCGGGCAGGGACACCCATTAATGGTCGTTTTTGTGGACGGCTTTTTAATAATGTTTTTTGATCTTCCGCTGGCTGGAAATAATCTACTTCCCACAAAATTTCTTGTTTATGACCATCAGGTGTAACAAATTGATAAGCACGACCATGCCCTAAATCGCCATCAATCCAACCTTTTCCATAGCCGCTTTTCTCTAACGATGCAACCCTTCGTTCTAACGCTTCAGGTGAACTCGCACGCCATGCCGAATGTCCAAGACCTGCTTCTTTACCTTCTGTTAACTTTAATGTGTGATGATAAAAATCCTCGTACCCTCGTAAATAAACCGATTGCCCCTCACGCGCAGTAATTTGTAAGCCCATATAGTCGGTGAAAAATTTTAAAGATTCCTCTGGTTTCGGTGTAAAAAGCTCCACGTGCGCTAATTGTGCTACATCAAAATTTGTCATCCATCATTCCCCCTGATTTTTTATTTATTTGTAAAGTAATTCACATCATCCGGATTTACCCAAGTCGGGTCTGTCCAACCCGTTAAATCATAATCAGCCATACATTGCTCAGCAAAAGCGATAAACTCGTCTGTTTTCCCGCTTCCCTGTGCACCAAACAACGTTTGTAATCTTATGTCTTCATGGTTTCCAGCGTAATTTCGTTCATATAGCTCACTTCGACCACCGAATTCTGTACCAATGGCATCCCACAGTAGCTTGATTGTTTTAATTTTTTCAAGAGCCTCAATACCATTTGAACCACGATAAAGCTTATCCAATGTTGGACGGAATTCCTCATTTAAAAAGTCTCTAGCACTGGATGGCTGCACAATTAAATTCCCTGCTACGATTTGCTGGATGATGCCTTTAATCTTCGGCCAGCCTTCCTGCAAAAATACGCGATAGGCTAAGCCACCATTTAAATTTGGAATGACAATGCCATTCTCTTTTTTCTCTGGATTCAGCGCCATCGCATCGCTTAATGACCAGAACATATGACGCCATGCCATAATCTCACCAATATGCACTTGAACACCTCGGAATTGATCCGTACCTGCTGTCTTTAATGCCTTTAGCAAGACACCGATAATAAAATCTAATTTCACAGCTAAGCGTGTGACACCTTGGAACGTAAAGCGATTAATGAAACCGCTTTCTACAAAGAATGAAGTCGTCTTCTGCATATCTTCATAAATTAAAATATTTTCCCACGGAATAAGAGCTTGTTCGAATACAAGTACTGCGTCATTTTCATCGAAGCGGCTACTTAATGGGTAATCAAACGGACTTCCCATAATCGCAGACGTCATTTCATATGAAGCACGGCTTATAAGCTTCACTCCTGGTGCATCCATAGGTGCAATAAAAACCACCGCAAATTTTTTATCTTTGATAGGTAAACCATACGTACCAACGAAATTGTAGTTTGTGATTGCAGAGCCAGTAGCCACCATTTTTGAACCACTGACGATTAAGCCCTTATCCGTTTCACGCTCTACTTGAATAAATACATCGCCGACTTCATGCACGTCTTTATGGCGGTCCACTGGTGGATTGACAATGGCATGATTGAAAAACCAATTGCGCTCTTGTGACTCTTTATACCAACGCTTTGCATTTTCTTGAAAAGGTGAATAGTATTCGGGATTTCCTCCGAGCGTTGCAAGGAAGGATGCTTTATAATCTGGTGTGCGTCCCATTTGTCCATAAGTCAGTTTTGCCCAAGCAACAATTGCGTCTCGCCCTTGAATTAAATCATCTGCGCTCCGTGCTGCTCGGAAATACTTATGTGTATAACCCCCGCTCCCCGTATCCGTTTCACAAGTTAAAATATCTTTGTATTGCGGGTCATGCATGGCATCATATAAACGTGAAATCGATCGTGCTGAATTTCGAAAAGCTGGATGTGTCGTGACATCCTTCACACGTTCACCATGTAACCAAATTTCCCGACCATCCTTTAAACTTTCTAAATATTCCTGCCCTGTCAATGGCTTCGTACCTTGTTGAACAACCATTCTCTTCCCTCCTACAAATCTTTTTTCTTGTTTGACATGTCTATTTCAATTTAATACTTTTTGAATTTTTAGATAATTAACAAAAAGTATAGTCTTCTCTTTTTTTTCTTTAAAATTTGAAAGAAATTTTCGTATAAACTAGAAAAAGCCAGCAAAATCGCTGACTTTTCTCACTTTTTATTTTCTAAAGTTTTAATTGCATAATAAATTTTCAATGCCAAATGACAGCGAAAACGGCCATCCCCTGTACGCATGTCTTCCTGCAATAATGATTCAATTTTTTCCATTCGATAACGAAAACCAGGGATTGATAGATTCAAAGCTTTTGCAGTTTTATTGACGTTACCGCTATGGTTTAAAAAGACTTCTAACGTATGGACAAGTGTTGCATGATTTTGCTCATCATATTCTAATAACTGACCAAGTACCTCTTTGTAAAACTGTAAAAGCTCTCTTGGATTTGTCGTTTTTAAAAATAACATAATATGTTGGAAGTTTTCGTAAATGGCCGCTTGTGACTGTTGTGGCGCTGCGTAACGTAAAAATTGGCATATTAATTTCGCATCGTTATAGCTATTCCCGATTTCTTCTAACTTCTCTGCATTTTTTCCTACGCCTATTTGGAAAGTTGCTTGCTTAAAGCGCTCCATTACCCTTTTCGATAAGGCACTAAGGAAGTTCGACATATATTGAACATCTTTCTTGCAGTCTTCAAGAATAAGCAGTACTTCCTGATTTTTAATAAAGCACTCCACGTTTAAATACTCAGTCGCTAAAAAGCTATGCACTATTTCTGGTTCTTCATGTTCCATTGTTATAACGATAACACGATTATTTTTACTCGGATCAAAATAAAAAATATTTCGTGCTTTTTTAATAAGCTCCTCCGAGAGAGCTTGTTGACTCATAACTTCATCTAAAAAATCCGATTTTTTCTTCCACTGCGATTGTGCAATTTGTATTTGCGTATATAAATAAATCGAAAAAACCGTTACAGCACGTTCAATAATCATTTCCTGTTCACGTGTTAATGCTTTGTGACTTAAAATTACCAATGTACCCAATTGTTTTTTCATCGTCATAATATCATATTCATGGCGAAACTCTTTTTTCTTACGACTCGCTTCTATATAAACTCGTTCATCGTCTTCATGCATAAAATAGTAACCAATTGGTTTCATTAAGTATCTTCGTTCCACAGTTACACTGCATTGTAACGCATCACTTAACAGGTATAACAGCTGGTTTAATGTATATCCTTCAAGCATTGCATGTGTCATTTGTTTATGAATTGTGTCTGAATGCACAATGGAATTATTAAGACTTTTTAACTCATTAAATGTATTATCTAATTCATCAGCTAACGAAGTATCTTGAAAGTAGCGCAATATTTCCAACTGTTCTTCAGTAGCGTGCTCCTTTGTCCGTACAACAAATTTACAATAATCATCGCATTTCCCTCGACATTTCTCCTCAAAAACGACAATCTCTTTTGGATACGTTTTGGCTAAAAATCCTGCTACATAACCGATTAATGTCCAACAAACACTTTCATCACTAAAACCAAAATGGCGGACATGTTCCTCTGCCTCGTAAGAATGAAACCATTTCCCTTCCATTTCGAACTTATCATTAGTTATTTCCAATACATCAATTTGTACACTGACAACGCCCTCTAATGTATGAATGGCAGCCCCAGCCCTAATTAACTCTTTTAACTCTTTCCAGTTGTACATTTTCTCGATAGAGCCACCAGCACTGTAGCCACATGCCCAGCCATATCGTAATAAAAAACCTTTTGCACGCTCCATATTCAAGGTTTGAATAATATCACGTCTAAAAAAGCCAAGCGCTTCAGCTGACTTTAAAATCATTCGATTCCCATTGAATTTTATAATGCCTGAGCGTGGATTAATATCTATAGCATTTTCAAACACTAAACGATTTGCTTTCATGAATAGGCACCCCCATAAACATGCTGTTTTCTCCCATCATGTTTTTACTGTCTACACATTTTCCCTTACTACTACGATTTCCCATACGAATAAGTAAGCGTTTTCTTGACATTAAACAAAGAAGAGCACAAAAGCGTTGCCAGATAGATAATTCGAAGATTTAAAGTGTTTAAGTTTACTAACAATCATAGTATATTTTTAGTTTTCAGACAATTTAAATTACTAGACGCCAAAATGTTTGCATAAAAAAAGTACTGACCATTTAAGAATCAGTACTTAAAAAATAGTAAAGATATTAAAGTTCTTGTACAAGCTTTAATAAGGCTGTTAACGAATCTACCTCAAAGGTTGGTGTTACATTCCCAGTTAGTTTGTTGTTTTCACGGTTAATCCACACATTGCGCATGCCCACTCGAGAAGAACCTAAAATATCCGTATTTAAGTTATCGCCAACCATAATAGCATCGTTAGCAGTAATGCCCGCCGTTTCCATTACATGCTCAAAAATAGAGGCATCAGGCTTTCCTTTACCAAAGTCACCAGAAATAATGATATGGTCGAAGTACGGTGCGATTTCAGGTGTAATTTCAAGCTTTAAATTTTGTAAACTTGGTGCACCGTTCGTTAGTAATATCAGTTGATATTTGCCTTTTAGCTCATCTAAAACTGCAAACGTATCTTCGTATAAAAAAGGTGAAACTTTGCGTTCAGCTACAAAGCGTTCTCCTAGTTCAGCACCTAACTTTGCATCGTCTATACCAAGTGCCGCTAAACCCTTTGTCCATGCTTCAGTACGATAACCTGGCACAAGTTCTTTCATTTTTTGAAAAGAATCAGTAGGGTCATCAAACGTTCCCCAAAGCCCTTCAAAAGGGTTAATACCGATTAACACTGTATAATCATATGTTTCGTAGCCCTCATAAAGTGCACGTGCTTCTTTGCGCACAGCTTCCTCTAATGCTGCTGAATCCACATTATGTATTGTCGCTGCATATTCACATGTTTTTTCAAAAGCTGTTTTAACAGATTTTTTGTCCCATAACAACGTATCATCCAAATCAAAAATAATTGTATTAATTGACATAGTGTCAGCTCCTAGCTTCTTTTCTACTTGAACAAAAAGCATTCATATCGCTTATTTTAGCATATTTTCAAAATAGTTAGCATAGCTTTTTGAGCAGGTTCTCGCTCCTACAAACATCATAATTGTTTGCGTGACTGACACTGAAATACAACATCTACTCATCCGCCATTTTTCATGTAATGCTCAACTAGTTGTTTTGTTTTCATGCGAATGAAACGATATGGTTCTTGCATTGCCTGCACAACAGTAGTCGATTCATCTACTAGTGATTCCACAACGGTAAAATGCTCCAGCAAAGCAGGCTTATGTTCTTCATCAATAGCACCAGACAATAGCACGACATGTGCATTTGTTGATTTTGCAGCTAGTGCTACCCCCAATGGCGCCTTTCCATGTAATGTTTGACGATCCGATTTCCCCTCACCAGTAAAAACTATTTGAGCGTCTAGTAGATGCCTTTTTAACTGTACAGCCTCTAACACAATATCTATGCCTGCTTGGAAAGTGCCATTTAAAAAGGCAATTAATGCGCCACCAACGCCTCCTGCCGCACCAGCTCCTTTATAATCGTGTAAACGAATGTGAAATTGTCTTTCTACAATATCTGCAAAACGTTTCAAACACTCATCAAACAAAGCAATTTCATGCTCTTTGACACCCTTTTGCGGACCAAAAATTGCTGTAGCTCCGCGCTCTCCAACCAAAGGATTATCCACATCACAGGCAATAGTAAATGTTGCATCAGACAGACGTGCATCGAGTTGACTACTATCAATGGATGCTAAATCTAGTAATCCCGACACGCCATTAGCAATGGATGAACCATCACCTTTCCTAAATTGCAGCCCAAGTGCCTTTAATAGACCAATACCCGCATCGTTAGTAGCACTGCCACCAATACCGATAATAAACTGACGAAAACCTTTATCCAGTGCAGCCTTAATTAACTGCCCCGTGCCATACGTTGATGCGAGCTCTGGGTTTTTTTCGCTGTCCTGCAACAGCAGAATACCCGAAGCTTGTGCCATCTCAATAACACAGGTTTCATCATCCCCAAGCACTCCATAGTTTGCTTTAATCATTCTACCTAGCGGATCAAGTACACTTGCTGAAATATATCTCCCGCCCGTTGAAGCAATAAGTGATTCTAATGTACCCTCTCCTCCATCCGCTATTGGTAAAATAACGGTCTTAATTGTTTGATCTACATCCAAGACGCCTGCCTGCATTGCATTTGCAACCTCAAATGCAGATAATGTACCTTTATAAGAATCTGGACAAATAATGACTTTCATTTTATACCCCCACTCTGTTCATATTTTCCTTCGTGTTAGCAATCAGACAATCCTATAAAATATTAAGCGCTTACAAATTATTATAATGATAATAAATTCAGAAAACATTAAAATGACCTGCACATTTCGTTGATTCCTAAGGGAAGGTTGTGCAGCGATTTGTCCTGCCTTTGTGGCGATTCACAAACTTTTAAACAGCAAAAAGTGTTAGATTGGTCACAATCAATCTAACACTTTGCTCTTTATGCATGATATAAATCATTTAATAGCTCAATTTTTTTACCTATGGCTTCTTCAAACGTCATGATATAAGCCGCCGGATCTTTTGGATTATGGAACTGTGTAATCTTCCCTGTCTCAGGGTGAACAAATTTAGAAGATGCTCCGCAGCCAATACCTAAAATCGTCTGCACTTCCTCCATAATGACAATATTATAAATGCTTTCTTCGCCTGCTTTACTATAGCCTACATTTTCTAAATTACCTAAAATATTTTTTTGACGGTATAGATAATAGGGAACATAATCATTTTCCTTCGTCCATACTTGTGCCATCTGCATCATTTCTGCTACCGTATCGCGATCAGCTACTTTATATTTATCTTTATTACGCGTCATTTCTGAAGCACGCTTAAAGGATAGCGTGTGCACAGTTAACGACTCTGGTTGCATTTTTGCGGATTCCTCTAACGAATGTTGGAACTCCTCTGTCCCTTCATTGGGCAAGCCAATAATTAAATCCATATTAATATTATTCATACCGGATTCACGTGCTAACCAAAACTTATCAACCGTTTCTTGTACCGTATGATGGCGTCCGATTGCCTTCAGTGTTTCATCTGTATAAGACTGCGGATTAACACTAATTCGATCAATGCCCCATTTTTTTAAAACAGCTAATTTTTCTGGTGTAATCGTATCCGGGCGACCAGCTTCAACTGTTACCTCTCGAATCGTTTCAGGATGTGGGAAAGCGTCATACATCGTTTGATATAATGCGTCCATTTCATGTGCTTCGATTGAAGTTGGTGTACCCCCGCCCCAATAAATAGAAGTTATGGTCATATTATTTTCTGTCAGCCATCTACCCATTTCACGTAATTCAATGTGTAGTCCATCTAAAAACGTGGTTACACGCCCCTGCTTACGATTACTACCAATCGCATAGGCTGGGAAAGTACAATAAGCGCATTTGGTTGGGCAGAACGGAATGCCAATATAAACGCTAATCTCTTTCCCGATATGATCTAAGTCAGGAATTGTGACTAACTGTCGTTCAACAATGTTTTTCAACAATGCTACCTTTTCCTCTGACAATCGAAAATCACGAATTAACACTTCCGCAATTGCTGCGTCATCCATACCAGCCTTACGGAATTTATGATAGAGCTTTGTCGGACGGACACCTGTTAAAATACCCCATTGTTGATGCATCCCCGTATGTTGCTCGAGCACATCTAAAAATACATGCGATAATGCACGTTTCATACGTATATTTTGCTCACGTCCAACAGCTTCTGTCGCATATTCAATATGGTAATCATTTGTATAGCGTTTACCATCAACCTCTAATACCGCGCTTGTATAGACAGTAAAATTAGCATCAACGCGGTAACTGAATGCAACGGACATCTCGGCTTCTTGTGCATTTGTACTTAACTTCGAATCCTCAAAAAATAAATTCGCAATATGATTTAACACGCGAATCCAATCTTCAGGATACTTTTGATCTATTTGAATAATTTTCATCGTATTCGCTCTCTTCTTTCAATATTCCAATGTACTTTGTTCAATAAATGGATTGCCTCAATAGTTTAACAAATTTTATTAATGATAAGCAAAACTGCCATAATAACAGAATATTCCGTCTAATGATAGACATATTAAGTACTATTACTTATAATTTTTAAAAAAGGTGGTGTTGATAGTGGTTCTAGTTAAAGACAAGTATTCTCCTGTTTCTAGCTTCATTGAGCAATTAGAAGTGGCTTTCCATCATTTTGATTTACAACGCTGTGATGAAAAAACTCTGTATGTGACCATATTACTGAAATATCGTGGGCAAAAAGTTCTTTGTGATTTGATTTATCTTATCAATCAACAAGAAATGTACGGTGCTATCTCTATCAACGAGCATTATAAACACGCCCGAAACTTTATTCAACAACATTTTCGCCATATCCTTCTCTATTCGGATGAATTACGTTTAGCTAAAAACTTTATGCATACATTTCATTTCAAGCAAGCTTTACAGCAATTCGCCAAAAAGTATCCAAAGTATATAACAAATAAACAACTCGTATAGGGCAAGTAAGAAAGCACGAAAACTCCTACCTAAAAACATCCCAAGACTCAATATGTATGGTCAATAAAAAGACTGAAGACAATGTCAAATTTCTTTGACCTAATCTTCAGTCTTGAGAGCTATCAGTAATTTTGACACTGCTCTCTAGTGTGTTATTCCTTTATCATTTCACTCACTCCTGTAATATCAATACCGTTTAATGCTTGTGTAGCCAATCTGTCCGCTTCAGTATTTTCTTTTCTTGAAATAAGTTGATAGTCTGCTTGCAGACCAAGCTCGCTTAGTTTTGCATCAATTTTATCTGCCCAGCCTGACAAATCCTTTTCCAGAGCTGGCCACTCGCCAGTTAGCTGATTAATAACTACTTGCGAATCGCCTACAATCTGTATCGGTAAATGGTGAGCATTTAATAATTCAAGCTCTACTAAACCTAAATATAGCGCGGCATATTCTGCCTCATTATTTGATTTAAGTTCCGAAGAAAATGCATTTTTTCTTAATCTATAAGGCTTACCATTTTGCTCATAATAAATAGCACACCCAAGACCAGATTGTCTCGTTGCACGGTCAAAGCCCCCATCAAAATAAACAGTAATGTTATGAGGTTCTGTTTCAACTTCCTTTAAATATGCCTTAAGCTCCTTAATAGACCAGTTCGTATCCTGACGGTCAATAAATTGTAGTGATTTGACACGTCCAGTACGTTCCATATCCTCTGCCAACAATAAAGCTTGTGCTGCCGGCATTTCTTCTGACCTTAATACTGTTCCCGCACCCTTTGGTGTCTTATAAGCCCATTCAATTAAAACATGCATGACATTCCCTCCTTAATATATAACCTACGATTAGCTAAAGTGAAAACGTGTCCCGAATAGCCGAGACACGTTTTCCTACTTACTTTGTTATATGTGCAAATAACCGTTTATTTATTCGTCGCAACACGTAACAGACTATCGACAACTATTTTTTCTGACTTACTTACATGCCTTCATACAACGACTGTATCGGTTTTACTAAAATGCGATTTACTTCTTCGATTACACCACTAAGCTTCATCTCTGCCTCCAGCATCGCTACAATTTTCTCATTTTGTTGCGCAAGCTGAGCAGTTTTTTGTGCATAAATCAGTTCATCTTCTTGTAAATCCTCACCAGCCATTTGTTTTTTCTGTAAATCCACCTGAATTTTGCGGAAGTTTTGGAATAACTTTATCGCATCTTCATCTGCTTTCACGACAGCTACTGCCGCTTCCAATGCTTTAAACTCCTCTGTTTTACGGAAAGTAGCCTCCAAAGCATTAATTTCATTATAAATATTAACCATTCTTATTTCCCCTTTCTAAATCAAGTAGACAATTAAACCTTGCACAATACCAATTAAACCACCAAGAACTGCACCTAGCACTGTAATCATTTTAAATTCACGTTTGGAAATACCAAGTACAAGCTCTTCTAGTTTCGATACTGGGAATGAATCCACTTGTTCACGAACTACTTCTTGTAAATTTAAACGTTTTAGTACATCTTCTAATTTATCTTCCGCTCTAACAAATGCTTTATCAATTACTTGAGGTATTACCGTTTCCCTCATCCAAGAACTACCTGTTGGCCAATAATAGGAAATAGGATGCTGTAAGCGTTCTGTTACTGCTAATTGTTCTTTTACATAGCTTTGTAAATTTGCCAATATCGGTTCAAAGTCAATATCCCCTAAATAATCCATAGCTGGTCGATCCTTTAACTTCTCCCACTCTTGCGTAAAAATGTTTGTCAGAAGCGATGTTGTACCTGGGGCTTGTAAAAACTTTACAAGCTCGCGTTGTACTTTGCCGACAAGTGATGAGGAATCCCCTAAAAACATATTAATCATACCGCCAAGTGACCCTTTTGACGATAAAAAGTCATCAATCATTGCTTTTATCGTCATCTCGCCTGCGGGTGATAAAAAATACTCCTCACCCTTCTCTAAAATATGTCCCACTGCTAATGGAATTTTAGCATCAATCGTATTTTGGATGTCCTCCGATAACAGTGTACGAATTGATCTCGTAGATAATGTATTCTTTACTGATTCAAATTGTCCCGCTACAATTCGTTCTACCTTTTGTTCAATAGTGGCAGGCATATTGGAGAAGCCTGCTAAATCTAACCAGTCCTGAATTGTTTTATCGTTCGTGAAAAATGTCTCTTCCACTTTTACTTGTGCAAATTGTTCAACTTTATCTTGAATATCTTTAGAGAAAAATTTCTTTCTAAACGTCTCAGGTGTTAATAAATAATTTACAACTGTAAGACCAAGTTGTTTCGCTAGTTCATCACGTCTCTTTGGAATAAGACCCGGTGTAAATGGTACGCGCCAATTTTTAATATAGATCGCTTCGTGCGGTCGAAAAAGCATTTTAATCGCTAGATGATTTGTTATACCACCGATTGCGGCGCCGATAATTGCCATAAATAATAATGTCACTAAAAAATTGTCCATTAGCATCCTCTCATTTCAATCGTATTCACATTTGGCGTAATTTGTCGCCTATTGCACTCATTATAGCAGAGCAATGAAATCCAACGAAAGAAATACCCTCCATTTTATTACGACAAAGCATAATTGTTCCTATCAAAACATCATCCGATATTGTTTAGTTGCAATATTACCACTATCCTTGAATAATATTAAATACATATCATTAGAAGTGGGGTTTGTATATGATTCAGCATTTTAGCTTTAAACCTTTATTTGAAAATACACAGCTTCCTGGATGGGCCATTTCCTTTTTCTATCAACGTGAACGTTACGCGGCAGAATATTTAAAGGATGGCGTCATCCAATGGATTGGTCCTATTCCTCCACATGAAGAAGATGTTAAAAAAATGATTCATGAGTTAATGCTCTTCCATATTTATGACTAAAAAAACCAATATATTTTTGCCTTTGTCTAATTAAAAACGCCTAATTTTTACTATTAAAAACACTGCTATTATACGAAAAGTGTCTGTTTATATTGATATTCCTGTATTTTTCTTATACATTTAATAAATGAATTTAATTCTAAATGTTTTATATGCAGGGGGCTATTTCAATGAGTAAAGTCGCACTTTCTGATGACTTAAACAACTATAATACAAAAGCATTAATTCGCGCTAAAGTAAAAGAACTTTTTTCCGAATTTTCCGCAAAAATTTTCGAGTTAGTCGATGAGTCTAGTTCAATCGATAGTAAAAAATTTGAAGCACTATCTGGATACAGTAGTAATTTTTACAGTGAGTATTGCAGCCAACTAAAAGCTATTTTTGAATCTCCAAGTGCTATAGGAAAACGTTCCATTAAACATTTATACTTATCTTACAATGGGAAACAGTATATCCTAACACAACAAGGACTAACAGAAAAGGCTCCTATCACCATCTCCACACACTTAGACACGATTCCTTTAAAAGAAACTGTTCATGATGTGGAAAAAGCTTGTCTAAAGTTGCGCTTCCAACAGTAAATAATTATTGCCTTTTTAGAAATACATATTATAAAAGTGTCCGTACATGTGCTTCTCGTTCGCGCAAAAAAGGTTGCCTCATATGAGACAACCTTTTTTTGTTGCATATTAAAATAATTCATTTAAAAAAATCCGCAAGTAAAGCTCTCTTGAGATTTTTGACGTGTCGTTTTATATGAGATGCAAATGCTTCTTTCTCTAAACAAACTATCCTTGCTCCATTTAAAGTTAGCATAATGCCAATTGATTTTCAATCATTTGTCATCTGAAAGTATCCGTTTTCTTTATTCGCAAATTCATCTTAAAATAGTATAAAAAAGTCGTTGTCAATATTTGTGTTTTAGTTACAAATAACTTATGATTAAAACATCCAACAATTTTTTAAATCATAGGAGGTGTACACTTTGTTTACTTCCCTCATTTGGGCGGGGACAAAGGAATTATTTGGACGGAGACATATTGGAAATAACCATTAGGTTGGCGGCATTCGCCCTACTAATTATAATGACAGGATTTTTCGTTGCAACTGAATTTGCAATCGTAAAAGTGAGAACTACCCGCATCGATCAATTACTCGCAGAAGGACATAAAAAAGCGAAAAATGCAAAACGTGTTGTATCGGATTTAGACGAGTACTTATCTGCATGTCAGTTAGGTATTACCATTACAGCACTTGGACTTGGCTGGCTAGGTGAACCTACATTTGAAATCATTTTACATCCAGTGTTCGAGTTTCTAAATCTGAGCGGTAGCATAACATCTATCCTTTCATTTATACTTGCATTCTCAATCGTCACGTTTATGCATGTAGTTATTGGGGAATTGGCGCCAAAAACTTTAGCCATCCAAAAAGCAGAATTTGTAACATTAAACTTTTCTGGTGCATTAATTTTATTCCACAACATTACTTATCCAATCATTAAATTATTGAATGGCTCTGCACGTGGTTTAACAGGTCTATTCGGTCTTAAAATGATGTCAGAATCAGAAGTTGCACATACTGAAGAAGAATTGCGCATGATTTTGTCAGATAGTTTAAAAGGTGGAGAAATTAATAACGCAGAATATGAATATGTTAACAGTATCTTCGAGTTCTCAGATCGTCTTGCAAAAGAAATCATGGTGCCACGTACTGAAATCGTCGGTATTGAGAAAGAACTTACGATTAAAGAAGTATTTGATTTAATGGGTGTGGAGCAATATACTCGTTATCCAATTATCGACGGGGATAAAGACCATATTATTGGTTTAGTCAATATGAAGCACTTATTAACTGCTTATATTAAAGACCCTGCAAATGGTGATAAATTAGTAATTGACTATATGCAACCGATTATTCGCGTGATGGAAACTACGCAAATTAACGAATTGTTACTCAAGATTCAACGTGAACGTATTCATATGGCTATTTTAATGGATGAGTATGGTGGTACATCAGGTCTTGTAACCATTGAAGATATTATCGAGGAAATTGTCGGGGATATTCAAGATGAGTTTGATGAAGATGAAATTCCAGAAGTGCAGGAAATTGCAGAAAATCATTTTATTTTAGATGCAAAAATGCTACTAGAAAACGTCAATGATATGCTAGGTACTGACATAGAAGATGATGATATCGATACGATTGGTGGTTGGTTCATGACAAAGCGTTTTGATGCAATCGAAGGTGATAGCATTGAAGAGCAAGGTTATGAATTTACAGCAAAAGAATTAGATGGTCACCACATATTATACTTAGAAGTTCTGAAATTACCTGAACTTGATTTAACAAATGAAATCGAAGAATCGAAAGACGATAAATAAAAATGCAAAACGACTCCCTTTCATATAAGGGGGTCGTTTTATAATGCCCGAAAGTTTTGCGAGGAGGAAACAAAATGGAGCTCTATACAAATTTACGTCAAGGGGAAAAAGGAGCTTGGCTATCAATTGCCACTTACTTAATACTGAGCTCAGTAAAACTAACAATTGGCTATATCGGAACATCAGAAGCTTTAAAAGCAGATGGATTAAACAATACAACGGATATCATCGCATCCATTGCTGTTTTAATCGGCTTACGCATTGCTCAAAGACCTCCAGATTCAAATCACCAATATGGTCATTTACGAGCTGAAACTGTTGCGTCACTCGTTGCCTCATTTATTATGCTAATCGTCGGCTTACAAGTTTTAATTGCTTCTTTACAAGGACTATGGGAGCCATCTGGCACAACACCATCTTTGTTAACAGCATTTGTTGCAATCGGAAGTGCAGCCGTCATGTATGTTGTCTATCGTTATAATTTAGCGCTGGCAAAAAAAATACGAAGTGCGGCTGTAAAAGCTGCTGCCTATGATAATCGCTCGGATGCGCTGGTCAGTATCGGTACAGCCATCGGGATATTCGGAGCAATTTTTGGCTTTCCAATTATTGATACATTAACAGCCCTTGTTGTCGCTTTTCTAATAATTAAAACTGCTGTAGAAATATTTTGGGAAGCAGTTCAAAGTCTTACAGATGCCTTCGATATTGATGAAGTCGAGACATTATCGGTATTAATTCGCAATGTTAGTGGTGTTATTGAGCTTTTAGATTTCAAAGGGCGTGCGCATGGGAATATGTACTTTATCGATGTAACAGTGACTGTCAATCCTTATTTAAATGTCTTTGAAAGTCATCGTATTACAGAGGAAATAGAACATACCATTATGCGCGAAAATCGCTTTTGTCAGGTGCTTGTGCATATTGAACCGCATATCGAAGAACTACCTCCAACAAGCAAAAGCCAGTCACCTACCATTTGATGGTAGGTACTGGCTTTGTTGTATTATGTCACTCGCGTTTTAACTAGCAGTATTGTATTTACTTAATTGCAATATAAATATCCACCTGTGCCTCATGAGACTGGGCACATCGTTCATCATACAATTCAAAGTCTCCACTATACGTTCGTTCTACTTCCGTAGTATTGGCAAACCAAGCCCAAATATCTTGCCAAGCTTGGATTACAATATCCGGCATTAGCCCTTTTTCTGAAGTGAACACTAAATATTTTGATGCGGGAATTGTTTTTATCACCATACCTGTTGGAACTTCAACGTCAGCCGATACCTCCACTCCAAGCGTGAGTGTATATTCTCCGTTCACATCTGTTTCGTAATCTGAATACAGCCCATACATGCCGGCATTGTTTTGTGGACTTGGTAGTTGACCTGCAATATCTTGCTGGTAATAAGTGGTCCATAATTGCGGTATTTTCGCTTGTGTCGTGATTTCGTTCGCATTATTCGTTTTTGCTGAAATCCCAGCGATATGAAAGCTTTGTTTTTCTTTCATAACAGGTTGTTTGCCAGTATCTGTTCTCCATCTTTTTAAACGTGGTAAAAAGGAAGCTAACATTTGTCGTGCTTCTTCTTCTGCCATCCCATCTTCCTTTAAATGAGGTACACATATGTCAATCATTTCATGAATAGTTACATTCGGCTGTTTAAACGCTCCTAATTCGTAACAATATGTGCAATAGTCCCGACAAACTTGCCCTTCTTTTTCTGTTCCAAATAATTTTTCATGCACTAATGGCATCCCACAGCTTTGGCAATAACTTTGCATAGTTTACGTCCACCCTTCGTTTAATTTGTTATTACTATAACAAAGCAAACTTGACATCTGTATGTCATCTATTGAAAGGACAAAAATGATTTTACCTATTATTTGCTGTATATATTTCGACGATTTCTTGTGCCCGTTTTTGCACGATATCAACTAAGTAAGGTGGGTCAAGAAGCTTTATTCGATTACCAAAGCTTAGCAAAAAGCCATAGAGCCATTCATCTTCCGGCAATGCAACTTGCACGATGGACTTCTCATAATCTATCTGTTCCACACCAAATGTTTCCTCCATTAATGTTAAAATCTGTGCATCAAATGACAGTGTGAGCTCTACTAAATTTTCTGGTTGTTGCCATGCTTTATCCCAAGGAAGATTAGATAAATGTACTTCCTTTCGTTCAAAACTGCGTTGCTCCTCTTTAATTTGCTTCATTCTTGATATTTTGAATAAGCGAAAACCGTTTCTTAATGTGCAATAGCCGTAGATATACCACATTTTGCCCTTTTGCACTAAAGTGTGCGGCTCTATTATTCGATTGGTCATCGTACCATGAGTAGTCGAATACAAGAAGCTTACACAATGCTCGCCCTCGATTGCTTTTTTCAATAATGTGATTTGTTCTTTTAATAGTACATTTTGTCCCCATGGACTAAGATCAATAAAAAAATGATCAATGGATTGTTTTACTTGCTCATCTGCTACACCAGTTAATTTTTCTAAAACAGCTTTGGCGTGGGCATCCTCATAGGAGGTTAAAGCACTTTTAAGAGCAATTGAAAGAGAGGTTAGCTCTTCTTTTGTTAATACTTGTTTATCCATTCGATAGCCTTCCATTAAACTTATTCCGCCATTAACCCCTTGTTGGCTTAAGATTGGAACCCCCGCACAGCTCAGGGTTTCGACATCCCGATAAATGGTTCGAACAGATACGTCAAATAACTCGGCTAATTCCTGTGCTTTTACTTTTTTACGATTAATTAAAATCATTGTCATCGTGAGTAAACGATCTACTTTCATTTCTTCAACCCCTCAACTTTGTACATTTTTTTAAATCACACACTACTTTTCCACAACAAAGTAATTTTCAATTACTTATATCCTATTATTTTTAAGTATTTTTTAAGTACCTTTTGAGTTTTCTTTAAGTCAAATGTACTATAATAACGGCTATTACATAATACAAGCATTAAAAAGGTTTTATAAAATAAGAAAAAAAACAAACTTTAACCCTTCAATCAAATTTCTAGTTTAACTATTATATTTTTATTTTTTCAAAATAGTTTAATTATAAACGCTTATACAATTATTTCAATTCTCTTAACAGTACATAAAAAACTTCTATCCTCTATATAAGGGGAGACCTTTTCAAAAACAATGAACTAGAGTTTAATGGTTTTCAATTTAATTGTATAAAGGAGATTTTGATGTGATTCGAGCCGTTTTAATAGACAAAGAACCTCTAGCTTTACACTATTTTCAAAATAAGCTACAAAACTTTCAACAAATAGAGGTTACTAAAACCTTCACTAGTGTAAAGCTATTTTTAAATAGCCTTCCATCACTGGACTTTGAAGTCATATTTTTAGAAATAAAGCTTGATGAACTGAATGGGCTTGAAGTTGCTGATATTATCAAAAGCAATCGACCACATGTAATTGTTATCTTTATTACTTCGTATTCAGATTTTGCCATACAAGCATATGAAATTGGAGGACTTGATTATTTACTTAAACCGATTAGCCTAGCACGATTAGAAAAAACCGTATCACGTATTGAACATGAATTTTCTATGCAACAGTTGGTACATCAAACTTCTAATACTACGTTAAACGTCCAATGTTTTAATCAATTCGCTACCTATAGCAACAATAGTCTCGTTTCCTTTAAAACAGAAAAAACAAAGGAATTATTTGCTTATTTCATATTACATCCAAACATGCCCATTCATCGGGATGTTCTCATTGAAATTCTTTGGCCAAATTTAGATTATGTTCGCGCAAAATCGAATTTGCATACAGCCTTATCCTATTTAAGAAAAACGTTAAATAATTTGGGTTATTCCAATTGTATTATATTTTCAAATAAGTATTATGTTTTTGAAAAACCGAATATTATGTGTGATTTATATGACTTCCAAGATTATTTTAGTGATTTCAAGAAGTTAGATTGCCCCCCTCTGTCATTAATCAATCAATGCCTTACCATCTATAAAGATGGGCTACTCATTTTTGATGATTATGAATGGGCTACTGCAGACAGAGATAAGCTAACTAAATCCTACATAGAGTTATTGGAAAAAGGCTTTCAAATTAGCATAATGAATGAAACAGAAGTGGCCATAGATTATCTGAATCGCTTATTAGAGTTCGACCCTTATAATGATTATAAAATCGAACAATACTTACAACTGTTGATTGATGCAGGAATGCAAAAACAGGCTCACTCTGTTTTTTTAACCTACGAACAAAAATTAAATGAAGACTTGGCCCTTACACCTAGTACTACATTGCAAGAAATGTCGAACAAATTATTTAGTCATAATCAATAAACTTATATGAACGACATGGTGACTCTTTGCAAAATGCACATAGCAAAAAGTGTTAGATTGATTAACGGCAATCTAACACTTTTTCGCTTTTGTCCCATTTCTGGTTATTCTACTGACCACTGCCCTCTGTCAATCCATGCTTTACTGCATAAAGCGCAGCCTGCGTCCGATCTTGTACTTGTAGTTTTGTAAAAATATTTGAAATATGTGTTTTCACTGTTTTTTCCGTAACGAATAAAGATGATGCAATTTCTCGATTGCTTTTTCCCTTCGTCAGTTCAGCAAGTACATCTTGCTCACGCGGGGTTAGTGGATTTAAGACATGTAGTGCATTTTCTGATTGTTGTCGATCCATTTCAAGCGTCGATGTTGCTTCAGGGTGCAAAGTATGTTCCCCTTGCATAATGCGACGAATTGATAATACTAATTCATCGGGCTCAATATCCTTTAGCTGATAGCCTGCTGCTCCAGCTTCCATAGCTGGTACAACATGATCACGGTCAGAAAAACTCGTCAACATTAAAATTTCGATTTGTGGAAACTTAGCTTTTATACGTTTCGTTGCTTGAATACCATCCATTTCTGGCATTACTAAATCCATTAAGATAATATCCGGCTGTATACTTTCAGCAAGTGCGACCGCTTCCACACCATTTTTCGCTTCCCCTACCACTTCAATATCTTTCTGTGTCTTTAAAAAAAATAATAATCCTCGTCGGACTACATGATGGTCATCTGCAATTAGTACACGAATCATTTTCGTTCCCCCCTCAATACGGTAAACGAATTAGCAGTTCCGTTCCCTTGCCAATTTCGCTTACCCAGTCAGCAGTACCTCCTACCGATTTAGCCCGATCCTTTATCGATTGTAAGCCCATGGATAGAAGCTTCGTATTATGATCAATCACAAAGCCTCGTCCCTCATCACGAATAACTAATAATATATCCGTAGCTGTGACAGTAATATAAAGTGCCACCTCAAGTACTCCAGCATGGCGACGGACATTATTAAGTGCCTCTTGTGCCACACGAAATAATGTTTCTTCAATACGAGATGGAAATTGCAGTACGCCTGATACGGTAACATGAAGCTTTAAGCCAAGCATTTCTGCATACACTTTTATCGCTTCTAGTAACCCATTTTCCAAGCCTTTTGGTCGTAGCTGCCATATTAGTGCACGCATTTCAGTTAAAGCATCTTGTGTTAAATGTTGAATTTCCTTAAACGTTTCCTTTACTTCACTATCGTTGCTCATTTCAATGCCAGCCCTCGCCGTTAATGTCACGGAAAATAATAGCTGGTTGACAGAATCATGTAAGTCACGTGCTAATCGGTTACGTTCTTTCACAAGTGCCATTTCCTGCTCCTGTTTGGTCAATAATATCCGTTTAATAGCCGAGCCCATTTGAAAGGCAACTGATTCAAGTAAAGCGAGCTCCTCCTCTGAAAAACGCACCGTATTTTTGGATGCTACATTCAAGACACCAAAACGTTCCTGCCCCGATTGAAGAGGTACTGTTGCATGATGTGTGATACCATCGTGATCGCCAACATTCGCAGCAATTGCACTTTCAATACGTTGACATTCAATAATGTTCGAAGCCTTTTTTAACTCTTCATTGCGATAGCGGGAGACACACCAACAACCACCCTTTTTTAAATAGTGACAATTTTTATATTCAAGTGCCTCGGGCAAATTTTCATGGACAACGAGCTCTGATCGTCCCTTTTCGTCAATAAAGAATATCCAGCCTGTTTCGAAATTGGTGCCATTTAAAAACTTTACTAGTGCGCCTTTTAGTGTTGTGACGATTTCTGTTTCTTCGTTCAATAATTCAGCAATTTCCTTTAAAATACTAATATTGGAGTGCTCGTTCTCTCTCACAAAAACACCTCTTTTTATTGGCATTACTTCTAATAATGATAACATTTCCAAGTCGCAGGTGTCTGCCTAAGCCATTCATACTTTAGACTGAATTTCCAACGGATTTCGGAATGATATGAGCGTTTTGGCTGGTTATAATTGAAACATTTTACTTCTAAATTCAAAACACATATAATCTTAACAAGTACAGCGTTATAATAAAGGGAGTTTTGATATGTCTAAAAAAGAGGAAAATAGTTTATTATTTATTTGGATAGTGTCCGTCGTTGCAACACTCGGTTCTTTATATTTTTCTGAAATTCGTCATTACGAGCCTTGTAAAATGTGTTGGATTCAACGTATATTTATGTATCCAATTGTAATCATGACTACTATAGCCCTTATTCAAAAAAATACACGTATTGCGGTAACAACAGCCGTCTTTGCTATAATGGGAGGTACAGTATCACTTTATCATTATGGTATTCAGAAACTAAGCTTTTTAGCTGCATCTGCCCCATCTTGTGGTGCCGTATCTTGTACAGGTCAATACATAAACTGGCTTGGGTTCATTACAATCCCGTTTTTGGCCCTAACTGCATTTATTTTAATTGCAGGAGCTAGCTTCTATTTACTAAAGGCTTCTAAAGCTGCAAAGTAATCCAACTTAATGCGTAAAGCTCTCTTTCATGTAAGTATATTGTTTGAAAGACAGAACAACATAAGAAAATTCGCGCTATGCCTGCGGGACTGCGATTCAAGCTAGATTATCTAGCGGCTTTAACATTTGTTTCGTGTGAATCACCTGCGGAAATGGAGCGGATTTTTTTGTATCAAAAACAAGGGTATCTAAATAGACCCTATTCCACGGAGGAAAATCGATGTTTCAATATGAAATAAAAGACAGTAATATCACAGTTGAGGAGCTTTTGCGAAATCATTGGCGACTGGGAAAAAAGCTAGTACATGAATTACGTATGGCAAAGGCTGTCACAACAATAGATGGTGAGCCCTTACTTTGGAAGGAGCCACTTCCAGCAGGAACCATGTTAAAATTTACATTCCCAATCCCAGCTTCTAACTATAAACCAACACCTGTTTGTGCAATTGACGTTGTTTATGAAGATGATCACTGTTTAATTGTCTCTAAACCAAAGGGTATGTCCACCCATCCAAATGATGACTACGATACACATACTTGTATGAACCATGTAATGGCTCATATGAAAGAGCAAGGCCTTCACTATGCAGAGCATGTGCATCGTCTAGATAAGGGCACTGAAGGTTTATTATTAGTTGCAAAACATCCTCTAGCCAAATCCATTTTTGATCGGATGATTGAAGAAAAGACGATTATTCGTACGTATGCTGCCGAGGTACAAGGCAATCTTCGCTCCACATCTGGTACGATTGCTGAATCTATTGGGAAAGATCGTCATCACCCAACACGACGCGTCGTGTCAAATACAGGTCAACGTGCCGTCACACACTATGAAGTTGTAGCACGCTATAAACATTCTTGTGTTGTCCATCTTGTCCTAGAAACAGGTCGTACACATCAAATTCGTGTACATTTGGCGCATATCGGTCATCCTATTATTGGCGATACAATGTACGGTGCACGTGAAACGGCAAGTGGTGACTATGAACTACATGCTATCCAATTAGAATTTGAACACCCATTTTTAAATAAGCTCATTTTAGTGAAAGACGAATCATAGCAACCTCATCGTAGTACAAACCTGCTCAAGGTTTGTGCTATTTTTTTATGGAAAAATTCCAAAAATAAAAATATCCATTTTTAATATTTATTTCAAATTAAAATATGAATTTATGAATTAATAATTACTTCACCTATTTTTTACAATAATTTTAATATTTATTTTTCCAATATTGGTAATGACGATGAATTTCTTTCATGTTAGAATAGAGTAAATTGTCAGTCATCTGACATATACATGAGGGAGGAATTCATTATATGAAATGGGTTAAAAGTATTGCAGCAACAACTCTAGCTGCCAGTTTGCTAGCTTCACCAGGCTTTGCGGCACATGCAGCAGAAACAGCACCAGCTGCTACAAAGGAAGGCTTTAATTTAACAATTTTACATTCTAATGATACACATTCGCACGCTGAATATGCTCCGCAACGTACAACAAAAATTAAAGAGTTACGTGCAGCAAATCCAAATTCACTTCTATTAGATGCAGGTGACGCATTAACTGGTACGCTTTACTTCAACGAATTTACTGGAGAAGTAGAAATGAAGTTAATGAACCTAATGGGTTACGATGCGATGACTTTTGGTAACCATGAGTTCGATTTAGGGTCAAGCCCAGAAGGTCATGCTGCTCTTGCAAAATTTGTTAAAGGTGCTGAATTCCCATTACTTGGAGGCAACCTCGACTTCTCAAAAGACCCATTATTTGATGGCTTACAATTCCAAACAGTAACAAAAGACTTCCAAAACGGTAAAATCTATAACGGCATAATTAAAGATGTTGACGGTGAAAAAGTTGGTATTTTCGGTTTAACGACAGAGGAAACACCATCTATTTCAAGCGTAGCAAACGTACAATTTGCAAACTATATCGACTCTGCAAAAAAAGCAGTAGCTGAATTTGAAAAACAAGGTGTCAATAAAATTATTGCCCTTACTCATATAGGCTATGACGATTCTGCTGATTGGGATAATGATAAACTACTGGCATCAGCAGTAGAAGGTATCGACGTTATTGTAGGTGGACATACACATACAAAACTAGATAAAGCTGTGAAAGCAGATACTTCATTTAAAAATCCAACAATTATTGTACAAACAGGACAATTTAGCGAAAACTTAGGTGAGCTTGATTTAACTTTTGATGATAACGGAGCTGTTGTTGAATACTTCGGCCAATTACATGCTTTAAATAATAAAGAAAATCCTGTTGCCGAAGATGCTGATACAACTAAACTATTAGCGCCTTATACTGAAAAAATTGCAGCAGTTAAAGAACAATCCACAGGCAATACAGCAGTATCAGTACTTGATGGTAATGGTAAACGTGGACTTTGGGGTGTTCGTGCTGGTGAAACGAATCTAGGTAACGTTATTACGGACGGTATGCTTGCTGGCGCTAAAAAAATTGACCCAGAAGTACAATTCGCATTCCAAAATGGTGGCGGTATCCGTGCGAGCATTGACGCGGGAGATATCACTGTTGGTGAAGTAATGACGGTAATGCCTTTCGGTAATGCACTTGGTATCGTAAAATTAACAGGTGCTGAACTCTATAAAATTGCTGAACATAGCGTAAAAGAGTTCCCGAAAGAATCAGGTGGCTTCCTACATTTCTCTGGTCTACAAGTAGAGTTTGATGGAAAAGCACCTGCTGGCAAACGTGTTCAATCTATTAAATTAAACGGTAAAGAACTTGATAAAGCAGCTTACTATAAAGGTGCAACAAATACGTTCACTGCTAAAGGTGGCGATGGCTATGAAACACTTGCAAAAGCTTATGCAGACGGCCGTGTAAGTGAACCTGGTACAGTAGACTTTGAAATGTTCATCGATCACTTAAATTCACTTAAAACAGTAGACGCTAAAGTGGAAGGACGCATTATCGCAACAATTCCATTTACGGATATTGCTAAAGGTTCTGAAACAGAAGGTTACGTGCGTGATCTTTACTATCGTGATTTAACACAAGGTACATCGGCAACAACCTATTCGCCAAATGCTAACTTAACTCGTGCACAAGCTGCATCATTTATTGCGCGTGTCTTAAAACTAGAAGCAAAAGGTACAACAACATTCTCTGATATTACTAGTTTAGAAGCAGCGACTCAAAAAGAGATTACAGCACTTGCAGAAGCTGGCATTGTACAAGGTCAAAATGGCAAGTTCAACCCTACTGCAAAAGTAACGCGCTCTCAACTTGCATTAATGTTTGCACGTGCCTATAACTTACAACATGATGCAAAAACTGGTTTAACTGCTGGTTTCAGCGATATTTCTAAATACAATAAAGAAACACAAAATGCTATCGCACTTTTGCAAGATTTAAAGATTGCTAGCGGTTCAAATGGCAAATTCATGCCAAGTAACAATGCGACACGTGCGCATATGGCAAAAATGCTATCAAACTACATCCCTTATGTAAAAGAATCGAAATAACATGAACAAAATCCCGCTTCAACTAGTTTGATAGCGGGATTTTCTATAGTTAAAAATTAAATTTGAAATTATCTGGATCTTGACCAAAACGATGATCACGATTTAATGTTGTCATTTGATCCATCTGAGCCTGCGTTAATTCAAAATCGTATATTTGTGCATTTTCCTCAATACGACTGGCTGTTACAGATTTCGGAATAATCAATGTATCTTTTTGCAAATGCCAACGAAGTACGACTTGAGCCGCTGTCTTCCCTATTTCTTGAGCGATTTCAAGAATAGTAGGATTATCAAGCACACCCCCACGCCCTAGTGGTGACCATGCTGTGACTGCAATTCCATGCTCTGCACAAAATGCCTTTAATGCCTCTTGTTGTAAGTATGGATGTAATTCAACCTGATTGACCATTGGCGCGATATTGGCTTTTGATAATAATTTTTGCAAATGATGTTCATGGTGATTCGACACACCTGTTGCTCGTATTAACTTCTCATCATACAAACGCTCAATAGCTCTGTATGTTTCTTCAAATGTTTCAGGCACTGCCCAATGCGTTAAATATAAATCTAAATAATCCATATTTAATTTTTTTAGTGACACTTCAAAGGCACGCAGCGTTGCATCATAACCTTGGTCCGTATTCCAAACCTTTGTTGTGACAAAAATATCCTCGCGCTTAATGCCTGAGTAACGAATCGCCTCACCCACTTCTACCTCATTACCATATAACGAAGCAGTATCAATTGCACGATAACCCACTTTCAATGCCTTATCAATCGCCTGTAGCGTTTCATCGCGTTCCGTCATTTTGTATACGCCTAGACCAAAGCGAGGCATTTCAATACCATTTGTTAACGTTTTTGTTGATTGTATATTCAAAAACATCAGCCCCTTTCTTTTCCTAGTTTCATTATACAAAAAATTGGATTAAAAATAATACCATTCGTTTCTGTTGTAGAATTCTTTCTGCGTGCGCAAGGATTATTCTCATTCAGTGGGATTTACTCCTGCTTCGCGGGTATTCTCTCCTTTTCCGCGGGTATTTACCTCTATTTCGCGGGTATTCTCTCCCTTTCCGCGGGTATTTACCTCTGCTTCGCGGGTATTCTCTCTCATTCCGCGGGTATCTCACCTCAATCGCGGGGCTTTACCTCTATCCCGCGGGTAATCCCCCTACTCAAGCAGGTATTTCCTTTGATCTTCTACCTATTGTTTGTCTTCGGGTTCATCATCTACTTGAATTGGGTCTGCAATGCGTTCATCCTCGGCAAGTTCAAGACCATCTCGCAAATGCTCCATTTGTTTGCCTAGATCTTGCAACTCTTTAAAATTTCTAGCCATTGTCCCGTTTTCTATATTAGGAGCCTTCTTTTCCATTTTTATCACCTCTGTTATAGTTTTCCCGAAATATTAAAGTCTGAACCATTTCTGACATATTTTATTCAGCAAGGTCGTTTCATTTTTATAATAGATAGGCTATACTAAAAAGAGATTGCTTATAAACATGAGGAGGGTTCTTCCATGAAGTTATTATTAATTATTGGTGTAACTGTTGCTTTCCTAGCTGCTATTTTCACTGCTGGGTACGAAGGCGACTACAAAGCGGACAAATAATACTCCAAGAAAATCACTAAGTATATTTTAATACTTAGTGATTTTCTTATTTTAAAGAAGTAGCCATTGCGGTTACTTCTTTTTTTTCGATCAATTTAACTACTTGACTTCCATCACTTTATAAAATATACTTACTTACATTAAGTAACTTGATAATTAATGATAACTAAAGTATTGGAGGAATACTATCATGCATTTTCATGAACAACCGAACACATATGTCACAAATGTTGAAGTTAAAGTAAGTGATTTACAACAATCTTTAATATACTATCAAGACATTATTGGCTTTAAAGTTTTACAGCAAGAAGCGAATCGAGCTACATTAACTGCTGACGGTAAAACAGCATTGCTTACAATTGTTCAACTGGAAACAATTGAACAAAAAACGAGCTCAACAAGTGGACTTTATCACTTTGCACTACTATTACCTACACGCCGTGATTTAGCAAATATCATTACTCATTTCCGTCAATCAGGCGTTTACTTTGGTGCCTCTGATCACGATGTAAGTGAAGCACTTTATTTACGTGATCCAGATGAAAATGGTATTGAAATTTATGTAGATCGTCCTGAAAGTGACTGGACTTGGCGCTCAGACCAAGTGCATATGGTAACTGAGCCGCTTAATATTCCTTCTATATTGGCAGAAGATGATGGACAATGGCATGGTTTACCTGCTAATACGGTTATGGGGCATATTCATTTATCGGTTTCAAGCTTAGTTGCAGCCGAAACGTTCTATACAAAGGGCTTAGGCTTTGACATTGTCACTCGTTATGGTGAGCAAGCATTATTTATTTCTACTGGCCGTTATCACCATCATATCGGTTTAAATACTTGGTATTCTGAAGGTGCACCAAAACTTGGGGAAAATCAAATTGGTCTAAAATCTTTTACACTGCGTCTAGATAATGAAGAGCAGGCAAATACATTAAAAGCAAACTTGCGACAATTAGGTGCGCCTGTTACTGATATAGAGGGTGGTTTCCAAACAGAAGATCCTGCCGGGAATGTTATTTTGCTGAAATTTTAAGGAGGCTATCGTATGGAATTTGGTATTTACACATTGGCAGATATCGGACAAAATCCGGTGAATGGCTATATGCCAACTGCTAAAGAACGCCTCGATGAAGTAATGCAATACGGACAGCTAGCAGATGAAGCCGGTCTTCACGTATTTGGTGTGGGTGAACATCATCGTTTAGATTATGCTATTTCAGCCGTACCAGTGGTATTATCTGCACTTTCCCAGCGGACAAAAAACATTCAATTAATAAGTACGACGACTGTACTTAGCACGGTCGATCCAGTGCGCTTATACGAAGATTTCGCAACACTGGATTTACTGTCAAATGGTCGTGCAGAAATTGTTGCTGGACGAGGTGCATTTATCGAATCGTTCCCTTTGTTTGGTTATGATGTAGATGATTATGATGCACTATTTGAGGAACATTTAGCCTTACTGTTAAAGTTAAACCGAGAAGAGCGTGTAACGTGGAGTGGCAGCTATCGCAAACCGCTTCAACATGCTGACATTGCACCACGTGCTAGTCGTGAAATCCCCATTCATATCGGTGTGGGTGGAACGCCTGAAAGTGCTAGTCGAGCGGGTCGTTATGGCGTTGGCCTAAACTTAGCCATTTTAGGTGGGGATCCAAGACGTTTCAAACATTTGGTTGATATTTACCGCGAAGCATTGCTCACAGCAGGACACGATGAGAATAAAGCAAAAATCACTGTTTCAGGGCACGCATACTTTGCTGAAAATTTAGCACAGGCTAAGGATGAATTTTATCCACATTACTCAAATTATTGGCACTATGTTAATGCACAACGTGGTATGCGCTATCATTTATCTAAAGAAGGCTTTGACAATATGACAGCTGGTCAAAATGCGCTATTTGTTGGTAGTCCAAATGAAATTATTGAAAAAATATTAATGCAGCATGAAATATTCGGTCATTCACGTTTTATGGCACAGCTTGATATTGGCGCAGTACCATTCAAGCAGGTAGCGAAATCTATTGAGCTACTTGGCACTCATATTATGCCCGCAGTCAATAAAGCACTAAAAAAATAAAAGTGGTGCCAGGCACTAACACAATTTCCATGCAAAACGGGCATCTGCGACATAACAAAAAGCGTTCGAAACAATCGAACGCTTTTTTTCTCGCTTTTTATTAGTGTAACCCTGGGTAGCCCTGTTGTCGTAAAGCCTCGTAAATAACAATTGCGGCTGTATTCGATAAATTTAGTGAACGCACATGTTCACTTTGTGGAATGCGTAAACACATTTCTTTACGCTCATAGGCAAAATCCTTTGGCAAGCCTGTCGTTTCTTTTCCAAACATAAAGTAAATATCCCGATCCTTATCACTAAAATCATGCGTAGTAAACGGTTCTTCACTATACGTTTCAATTAAATAGACATCCCCATTTTTTGATACTTCTAAAAAATCCTCAAGGGAATCGTGGTACACCACGTTAACACTATGCCAATAATCCAAGCCAGCACGTTTTAGCATTTTATCGTCGGTTGAAAAGCCAAGCGGCCGTATTAAATGGAGTGAGGTATTCGTACCAGCACAAGTACGTGCAATATTGCCTGTATTTGCTGGTATTTCTGGTTGATATAAAACGATATGCAATGGCATAACGAAACACTTCCTTAGCTAAAAAATTGTAAACCTTTGTTTATTTCCACGAGGACTTCCTCATCTTGTTCTTGATCCTGCGCAGCGAGTAAAGCATTTTCCGCCTGCTCTCCACCAATCTTCCCCAATGCCCACGCCGCTGTCCCTCGAATAACTGGTCGCTCATCTTTTTCGAGAAGCTCAATTAAATCAGGTACTGCTGCGTCCTCTTTAAAATGCGCTAGCGCTAATATAGCATTGCGTTGAATTGGTTTTTTTCCTCGCCATGAGCCTGAAACATGACCAAACTTTGCTTTAAATTCTCGATTAGAAATCGTTAAAAGTGGTGTTAGTAAGGGTTTTGCAAGCTCTGGATCGGGTTTAAATTCCTCATGTATCCAATTGATTTTGCCTTTATTTTTTGGACAGACTGTTTGACAAGTATCACAGCCATATAGCCGGTTTCCTATATGTGAGCGGAATTCATCCGGGAGGTAACCTTTCGTTTGCGTTAAAAAGGCGATACAACGCTGTGAATTAAGTTGTCCCCCTTCGATTAACGCACCTGTTGGACAAACATCCAAACATAAACGGCACTCCCCACACTCGTCCTCCATTGGCTTGTCCGGTGCAAATGGGATATTTGTCACTAACTCGCCCAAATAAACATATGAACCAAACTCCGGTGTTATAATCGAGCAGTTTTTCCCGCTCCAGCCAATACCTGCACGCTCCGCCACCGCCCTATCTACAAGCGCACCTGTATCAACCATTGATTCAATCCGTACATTGCTCACTCGTTCCTCCAGCCAAGCTTTTAATAATGCTATACGCTGTCGTAATGCTGTATGGTAATCGACGCCCCAAGAAGCTCTGCAAAATATCCCACGTCGAGCCCCCTTTTTACCAGCAGGTGCGTCCTTCATCTTTGAAGGGTATGCGACGGCTATCGCAACAATACTTTCCGCACCTTCTAATAATTGAAGTGGCTCCGTACGTTTTTCAATATCGCTCTCTTCAAAACCTGATTGGAAACCAAGCTCCTGCTGGCGACGCAGTCTATTTTTTAATTCTGTAAAGGGAGCTGCCGTTGTGAAGCCAATCTTATCAACGCCAATGGACATTGCATACGCCACAAACTCTCGTTGTAGGTCATGTATGTTCATTTTATTTCCAACTCCTTACATGATATAATAATAAAAACAAATAAAGTAGGTGATTTTTTATGGAAGTCTCACTTAATCCATCGTTGTTAACGCAACTTCCAGAGCTGAAAATCGGCATTATTAATTATACCAAAATTGTCGTAGCAGAATCGCCCCAAATGATTAAAGGTCGCCTGCAATTATATCAGGAAAACCTCTATTTAGAAATGCAAGATCAACCTGTAACCGAACGTGAAGGTATTGCAGAATGGCGACAACTTTGGAAACAACTTGGCGCTGATCCGAACCGTTATCGTCACTCGGCAGAAAGCTTAATGCGTCGAGTGAGTAAGCAAAACTATTTAACACCGTTGCATTCTGGTGTTGATTTAAATAATTTTTTCTCCCTACAATACGAAATTCCAGTTGGTATTTATGATATAGCTCACCTAAAAGGAAACATCGAAATTGCACTTGGCAATGAGGAAACAGGCTATGAAGGTTTAAATGGGCGCTTCAATACGCTCAATCATATTCTGTTTAGTCGAGACGAGGAAGGGCCTTTTGGTTCACCATTCGTTGATTCACAACGTACAGCTGTCTCCGAAGCAACAACTGAAGCGCTCCATATTTTCTATCTTCGCCCTTCCCTTGCAACTGTGGATGCACAAAAGCTTCTTGCCTCTGCGGGAAAAATGTTCAACCAAATTCATGGTGGAGACTATCAAATTGCCCTTTTAACGAATGCAACACCATCTACTACACTATAAAGGAAGTGTTTTCATGATTAATCTTGCAGAAGCAGTTAAACTAAAAAGTATTTTAGCTAAGAAGGTTCAAGAACTTATTAATGAATTACATCGCAGTTCTTTTGTCACTGTTGAAAAAGGACAAGCTCCTAAAACGAGTAATCGCGCAATGGCTGTTATTGAAAGTGAGCTAGCGCAAGTACGCCTTGATATACGCACATTAGATCGCCTTGTCTATGAGGCGAATATTCAGAACAAAGTAGACTTTAAAGGCGAGCAACTTGCACTTGTAGAGGCAATTGAACTGGCTTCACAACTTCGCGCTGAAGCTGAACTTTGTAAACACTTGGGCACACATGAAAAAGAAACTGTACGTATGGGCTATGGTGAAGGTACGATGTTATATGAAATTGCCATGTTCGAGCCAGATGCATACCGTGAACGTTCGCTTCAACTAGAAAAAGATGCACATAAGCTCTCTAATTTGATTAATGCCAAAAACTATAGCGTTGAAATACAATTTGACGATTCTCGCTATTTCTAAACTCGGGGCGGTGAGACTCCAAACCGAGTCGGATGTGCTGTTTTCAAAACTACTTTAATGTAGACTTAAAACTTAGATCAACCAATGACATGTGACCAGTTACTTTATGACCGATGACCTATCACCAACTATTGGCAATGGCATGAAAAAACTCAATCAGATGAATTGGAAATCGCCATCCGAAACTCTCTTACACCTTGTGTGTAAGAGAGTTTTTTTATGTCTATTATGCCAATCAATTGGACAAACTTTGTTTAGTACAATTGGAAGGAGCAATAGTCATGAACCATTCTCATGAAAAAGATGATACATTAACCAATCGCCAAGGTCACCCAGTTACCAACAATCAAAATTTACGAACAGTCAGCAATCGAGGGCCAGCAACTCTTGAAAACTATGATTTCCTTGAAAAAATAAGTCATTTTGACCGAGAGAGAGTTCCTGAACGTGTTGTGCATGCTCGTGGTGCTGGAGCACATGGCTACTTCGAAACATATGGAGTTGTTGGCGATGAGCCTATTTCTAACTATACAAGAGCAAAAGTATTTCAGAATAAAGGCAAACAAACGCCTGTTTTCGTCCGCTTCTCTACGGTTATTCATGGTGGACATTCGCCGGAAACATTACGTGATCCGCGCGGCTTTGCTGTCAAGTTTTATACAGAAGACGGAAACTGGGATTTAGTTGGCAACAATTTAAAAATCTTCTTTATCCGTGATGCCATGAAATTTCCAGATATGATTCATGCTTTTAAGCCAGATCCTATTACAAATATTCAAGACGTCGAGCGCTTCTTTGATTTCTGTGCAAGTTCTCCTGAATCCTTCCATATGGTCACTTTTATTTATTCACCTTGGGGCATTCCTGCCAACTATCGCATGATGCAAGGTTCTGGAGTCAATACGTATAAATGGGTAAATAGTGAGGGCAAAGCAGTCCTTGTGAAGTACCATTGGGAGCCATTACAAGGCATTAAAAACTTAACACAAAAAGAAGCAGAAGAAATTCAACAAAAAAATTTCAACCATGCCACACAAGACTTATACGACGCTATTAAACGTGGAGATTATCCTGAATGGGAGTTAAATGTACAAATAATGGAGGATGGCCCTCATCCAGAGCTTGATTTTGACCCACTGGATGATACGAAGCTATGGCCGAATGACAAATTCCCTTGGTATCCAGTCGGAAAAATGGTATTAAATAAAAACCCTGAAGACTATTTTGCCGAGGTAGAACAAGCGACTTTCGGCACAGGTGTCCTCGTTGATGGGTTGGATTTCTCAGACGATAAAATGCTCCAAGGGCGTACTTTCTCTTATTCTGATACGCAACGTCATCGAGTGGGTGCCAACTATTTACAATTACCAATCAATGCTCCGAAGAAACGAGTAGCGACCAACCAAAGCGGTGGGCAAATGATGTATAAACGAGATTTAGCACCAGGACAAAATCCACATATTAACTATGAGCCATCAATGTTAAATGGTTTAAAAGAAGCTACCCAAACGGCGAAAGAATACACACCATATATTGAAGGCAATTTAGTGCGCGAATCCATTGATCGCCAAAGTAATACGAAGCAAGCTGGTGAAACTTATCGTAATTTTGAACAATGGGAACGTGACGAATTACTAGCAAATTTAATTCGGGATTTATCCGCATGTAATACAGCTATCCAAGAGGCGATGATTGCATTGGCTGCTGAAGCAGATGAGGAATATGGACGCTTACTAAAAGAAGGTTTACAAAAGGCACAGCAAAACGCTTCGTCTGCAAAGCCTCTTGGTAACATTAACGGTGATAATGCACCAAAAGACGCAGTCGATAAAGGCCACGATGCCGAACCTTACTAAGGAGTGCCAGTCACCCACAAAATTTTACGCACAAAAAAGTAGCCGCAACAAATCGCGTGTAGCGAGAGTTGCGGCTTTCATATTGCTCGAGTGCCAGTCACCCTCACAATTCGAACAATTCAAACACTTAATAGACGCCTGGTAAAATTCGAAGCACTTTTTCTTGTGCATCTAAAATGGCATCGACCCCTAATGGGATGGCAATATTCGTCGTTTCATGCCCTATTTTAAAACCAGCTACAACAGGTATTTCTAAATCACCAAAATATTCTTGCATTAACACTAGAAGAGCCTCATCACTTGCTCCTGTTTCTGTAAAGGAGCCAATTACTACCCCCGCTAATTGTTCCAGCTTTCTAGCTTGTTTTAACTGTTGCAACATCGAATCAATACGTGGAATTGTCTCTGCAATATCTTCTATTAATAAAATTCTGCCTTCAGTCCGAACCTCAAATTTTGTGCCTAAAGTGCTGACTATTCGACGTAAATTACCACCAATAATTGGTCCACGTGCAAAGCCAGGGGCAACTACATTTAATGGGGATATAGCCTCTGTATACTGTATTTCAATCGGAGAAAACAGCTGTAAAAACATTTTTTTCGATAACTCATCCATGCTATTGGCAGCCATTAGCATCGGCCCATGAAACGTCACGATATTTGCATACTCATTAATAGCACAATGCAAATAGGTAAGATCAGAAAAGCCCCAGAAAATTTTTGGATTTTCCGCTAGCAACTCATAATCAATCTTTCCAGCAATACGAGCAGAGCCATAGCCACCCTTTACGCAAAAGATGGCCTTCACGTCAGGATCTTGAACCATAGCATGAAAGTCCGCAAGTCTTACGTTATCACTACCTGCTAAATAGTCATGTTTTGCCGTTATCGTATCCCCTATTTTATAGCGGAGACCCAGCTCATCTAAAAAGGCTAAAGCATTTCCTAATTTCTCTGGCTCAACAAGGCTGGACAAACATACAATGCCAACTGTATCCCCTTTTTTTAAATGCGCTACTGTACTTATCACTTTACTTCCTCCTATTCTTTCTCTCATTCTAGCATATGGATATATGTAGCATTGATTATTCACTCCCTTAATGCCTATAATTGACATTAGTATTTTAAATTAAAAGGAGTTATCGCTTCATGAAAATCCCACCATATGCGTTATTATTACTTGCTACCGTTCTATGGGGTGGTAATTTTGTCATTGGCCGAGCCGTGAGTGGCAATATCCCACCCTTTACATTGGCTTTTCTTCGTTGGTGTGTCGCCTTTATCGTATTTTTACCGATTGCTTATCGCAGCGTAAAACGTGAGTGGCACATGCTCAAAGAACATTGGAAAATTGTCCTTATACTAGCCTTTACTGGTGTGGCAGCTTTTAATACGCTCGTCTATATTGCTCTCCACTATACAACTTCTATCAATGCATCATTGATGAATTCTTCGACACCCATTATGATTTACATACTATCCTTTATATTTTTGAAGGAAAAACTCTCGTCATTCCAAATTCTTGGAACTGCACTATCACTTAGCGGTGTCCTTTTTATTATTTCAGGAGGTTCGTTTGCAAGCTTAGTCGATTTTACGTTCAATAAAGGGGACTTAATTGTTGTCGTCGCCGTTTTCTGTTGGAGTATTTATTCACTTCTTGTAAAACATTACGCGGGTCGTTTACCAGGACAGTCAACATTTCTTGTCACAATCTTTATTGGTGCTGTCATGCTCTTGCCATTTTACCTATACGAAATCACAACAATGACCAACGCTATACACTGGCACTGGTCAACGATTGCCGCTATTCTATATGTAGGTATTTTTGCTTCTATTGTAGCATTTCTATGCTGGAATCATGGGGTCGTACAACTTGGCGCGAATAAAGCAGGTATTTATTTAAACTTTATTCCGGTCTTTGCCTCTATTTTTGCCGTGCTTTTTTTAGATGAGCAACTACATATTTTTCAAATTATCGGAGGACTTGCCGTCGTAGCAGGTGTCCTATTATCAAGTAAAAAATAAAATAAGCGTAGACTTCAAAAAAGGAGTCTACGCTTGTTTCTTTTATTTTGTACCGCCGTAAATAATCGTTACATTTGGATGATTTAATAATCTGCTAGCTGGAAAAGCTTCAGTCACTTCTCCACCTTTTAATTTTTCAATGGCTTCTAATTTTTTTTCACCAAATGCGATGAGCACAATCGCCCTTGCATTCATGATAGATTGAATACCCATTGTAATAGCATGAGTAGGCACAGCTTCTGGATTGTCAAAATAAATAGCATTTTCAGTTCGTGTTGATTCTGTAAGCTCTACAATGTTTGTCAGTGAATCAAATGATGTACCAGGCTCATTAAAACCTATATGTCCATTTACCCCTATTCCAAGCAACTGTAAATCAATCCCACCTGCTTCGGCAATTTGCGCATCATATGCCACACACTCGGCTTCTAAATCTGTTGCCTTGCCGTTTGGTAAATGTATCTTTTCTTCGTTAATATCCACATGAGTAAATAAATTTTCATGCATGAACGTCCAGTAGCTTGCTGGGCTATTTTGTTCTAAGCCCACATATTCATCTAGATTAAATGTTGTAACTTCCTTGAAAGAAATATCACCAGCTTGTTGACGCTTAACTAATTCCTTATACATCCCAACTGGTGAACCCCCTGTTGCAAGCCCTAGTATGCTAGCTGGTTTTGCTTGTAGTTGCTCAGTAAAAATATGTGCAGCTACGTTACTCATTTCATCATATGAATTTACTTCAATCCATTTTATTTCATTCTTCATTTATATACCTACCTTTAGAAACGTTATTTTTAACTAAAAATGGGAAATTCATTACGAACTAGTAGTGAATATATTAATTTTACAAGTTATTTAGCTCTATTTCTATTATTTTCTTTCTCTATTTTTCACGTGTATTCTAGTGCTATTTCGGTTATGTTAATTAGTAAGGAAGTGAGGCGATTTTATGAATGCTCAAATTCAACAATATTTAAAATTCATTCAATTTCAAGGATCTTTAGAGCCGTCTATCAAGCTACTTGGTCAATTACAAACGAAACATCTACATACCATTCCCTATGAAAATTTAGATGTTGCTTTGAAACGTGACATTTCCTTTGCTATCCCGGATATTTTTCAAAAAATTATTGTTCAACAACGCGGAGGCAATTGCTTTGAACTTAACATTTTATATAGTTGGCTACTTCGAGAACTCGGTTTTTCTGTAACAAATCGCTATGCGCAATTTTGGCGTAATACGGATGATAGTACACCGATTGAAGAAGTTCCCATGCATCAGCTACTCCTCGTTCAATTTGACGGCATAGCTTATATCTCGGACGTAGGTGTAGGTGCTTTAGCTCCGTGTAAACCAGTGCCTTTAATTGCACATCACGAACATCGCGAAGGCAATGAGCTTTACAAAATTGAATGGCATGACACATACGGTTGGATGCTGTATGAGCAAACATCACACAATTGGCGCCTACTGTACAATTTCACGGATAACGGGAACGATGCCAATTTTGCACCACGTCTTTCTCAACAAAAGAATAAAATCGCCATGATTCGCACCCCTACTGGTCGACATACGATGTTCAATAATGAATTTCGTATATACGAAGGGCAATCATTAACAACTTATACAACACAGACCGATAAAGAATGGCTACAAGCGCTTAAACGTTTTTTTCATATATCGCTTACTTAAAAAAGGATGCATTTTTCAATGCATCCTTTTCAATCTTTAATTTGCTGTTCGTTTTAGTAACTCATAAACAACTTCCCCATTGTGAAGTTCCTTAACTAAGCCAATACCATCTACAAAATAATACGTCTTCACTACATCAATATATTTAAAGCTTTCTTCTAATATTGCTACATTTTTATAGTTAACACCACCTGCTCGAACTGTTCCATCCGTCGTTTGGACGGTAATGCGATTGCCGTTTACAGGACGTTCATCGTCTTCATGAACTATCACGCCAATTCTTAGTGGTAGCCCTATATAAAAATCGTAATGTGAGCTATACTCCTGAGCGATTGCTTGCGCATATACTGAGCCATCATAATATAATAATTCATCATAAAACGGCTTATTATTAGTCATATTCGTAATTGTCCAAACATCATTTTTATTATCATTATGACTATATTGATAATTTAATGTATATCTTAGACCATCATCAGGTGAATAATAGGCATAAGTATAGGTATAGGTATAGGCAGGATCCTTTAATAAATTGGGATTTGAAAGAGTTAATGCACGAGCTACGAATGCTGAAAAATGGGCTCTTGTTAATGGCAATTTTGGTTTAAATGAGCCATCTTGATAACCGCTCGTAATATTATTGTTCGCTACCGCTAAAATTTCTTTATAGCCCGGTGTCTTTTCTGTAACATCTGTAAAATAATATGGGCTCGTCGTTCCCTTTAATTTAAAAGCTCGTTGCAAAACAATAGCCATATCTGCTCTCGTCAACGTGCCGTTTGGATTAAACTTTTTAGTTGCATCAAATATTCCAGCATTTTGTGTCGCAGCAATCTCCTTATAGTAAATATGAGATGTCGGTACATCTTGATACTTCGGATTTTTTACATTCGTTGTTTTTAAGGCTAACGCACGTGATATCATAACAGCTACCTGTGCCCTTGTGACATATTCATTTGGCTTAAAAGTACCATTAGGATACCCTTTAATAATCCCCCGCTCTACTAAATAATCTATTTCCGTACTTAACGTATTGTCTGATGATACATCTTTAAAACTAGCTGCATAAACAGGCTGAATCTGGAGTATCCCTAAAATTAAAACTACAATCAAAATCTTACTTATTTTTTTCATACTTTTCCCCCTATATTTACTTCCATCTTTGTTATCCTATTCATCAAGTAAAATAAATATTAACTAAAAGCTGTTTTGAAGAGTTGCATTGCATTAGTGTCCATATACCCAAGTCATCATATATTTACACTTCTAATTGCGTACATAGCTCTTCTAAAGCAAAATGCCCCTGCAATACGTTGCAAGGGGTGTTGATAGATCTATTAAGTTTTGTAGTTTTTATATAAATCAAAGCCTAGCAAATTATCACTCTAGCTTCCCTTATTAGTAAGAGAGATTATTTACTTCATCAACGCCATTCCCCATTTGCCTTAGCAGAACTACTCTCACTACTTCCACAAGCAGTTAGTAGAAATATCTCTTTTTATACATAATATACCTAAATAAACATTTAAAATATATTGTACCATAAAAACTAAATTCTTGTTTTGGAGTAAAATGATAAAATATGGATTTGCAATATCCGCTAACTAGCTATGTTCTAGCTAGCTTTATGCACTTAGTAATTTCTTGTAATTTTTTATACCATTTAAATGTGAGTTGCGTTTAATTCTTATAATCCCCTTGATGTTTAACTACCTCTTGTAATAAGACGATTCCTTATAAAACAAAAAAGAGTTCTCAAATTAATGAGAACCCTTAATACATATGCAATTTTTTGGCCCTAAGGCAATTGGCGTTTAATCCCGGTTGCTACGTCTTTAATACGAGAATTATACCCACTGAGGCTCAATATAAAGCCTACAAAGTACATGCTGCTACGTTTATCTTATCCAATAAAATGGCAATTTTTCAGTTGCGAAGTGCCTCACATTTCGAGTTTAAAAAACACTGTTCCTCAATCATAAGATAGAGCTACTACCTTCTACCACTCTTGCCTTTTATAAAACCGGTGGATGAATTGGAACAGATATAATTATTACTGCAGCACTCAGTATTAAGATTGATAATCCAACATTTTTCTTCATATTCACACTCTCCTTTAGATTTCAATAAATTGCATAGCTTTCTCAAACTGCTTTTCTTGTCGATAATACTCTCCCAATAAATTAGAAAATTGTTGGTGCATTTCTTTTAATTCTTCATTATCTGCTGTAAATGGAATTAACCTCCCTTCTAAAAAATCCATTGCTTTCTTTTTTTCTTCTCCTAGCAAATATAAATAAAAAGTAGCAAATAAATTAAAACTTAATTTTTTCTTATTTTTTGCTTCTTCCTTTAGAATAGTAAAGGTTTTTATACTTTTTTCCGTTTGTTCTAAGCGAAATTGTGTAACACCTAAATTATATAAGCAAAGCAGATAATGATCACAGTTCTTTGACATTAAAGAAGCGCTTTTTTCAAAGTAAATTAATGCATTTTCATATTCCCATCTCATTTGGTACAAATCCCCCAAATTGTGATATATAGCAGGTAATAGCTGCTGTTGCTGTAATAGCTCCGCATTTCTCACTAAATGTTCATAGATTTCGATTGCTTCGTGAAACACTTTTCCTCGAGAGTAATTGAGTGCCAGAGACATTAATGTAAAAACAATTCTCTTAAAATTAAATTGGTCCTTATAGAATTGAAGAGCTTTTTTCCCATAAATAATTGCTTGGCTTGGTTCTTCTAACCGCCCTTTTATTAAAGCGAAATGATAGTAAAACTCTCCTTCTAGTGACCCTAGTTCTGGATGTATTTGAAGTATTTGAGTTAGTTCTTTAGCTGCTTCCTCATATTTACCTTTTGTAATTAAAACTAATGCATAATAATATGAATGTAAATACCTTTCATGTTGGGAAAAATTTTGTCGGTGGGCATTTAGCCATCTTAATTGATTGTCTGCTAATTTGTGCTCTTTAACAAACACATAATAACGTAACTTATAAAGTTCATATAAATAAATAGATTCTGTAAAACCTATTATTTCTTCATATTCTTTTAATTTGCTCATTGTCTCTTTTACTTTCTCATTCTCTAGGTAATTTATATGTTTTTGTAAATCATTTAATAGGCAAATAATATTTTGTTCGTTATTCTCTACATCGTGAATACTAATATTTAATCGTTCTAGCAGTAGACGTATTGTCTCGCTATTTGCTTCTTTATTATTATTCTCAATTTTACTTAAATGAGGAATCGAGCAAATCCCCATCGCCACTGAATTCTGTGTCATTCCTAGCTTTGTACGATAGTACTTAATTAATGAACCTATCTTCATTTTCATAACCTCCCGTATCGAATGACTATATTTTACATTTATTATAATCATAATTTTCCCAATAATCAAAAAACCTAAATTATGGTAGATTCAAATTGTAGTACTATAACTTAAATTTGAAAAGGGGTTGGAATGAATGAAAAAAGTGAAAAGTACGTTGCTAAGTCTTTTGATTGCAGGATCAGTAATAAATCCGGTGTACGCAACAGCGATGGATAGCGAAGATAGCTCAGGAAACGACGGTGGTCAGGAGAAATTCCGTGTTTATGTTGAGACAAACAAAAAATCAGAAAAATCAACATTAAAAAATCAATATTCTGTTCGTTGGGAATTAACAGAGAACGGATTTTCAACTGATATGAATGAAAAACAATTCGAAGCATTACAGAAGAATAAAAATTACACAGTTACAAAAGTTCCTATCGTTACATTAGATACGATAGGTTTGGAAGACGATAGTATGGTAGAAAATGAAACCCTGGATTTGGTAACTTCTTTAAGAGCTTCTCAACAAATACCTTGGGGAATTAAAGCAATTTATAACAATGATACTTTAACATCGACAACTGGAGGAAGTGACATTAATATTGCTGTACTCGATACGGGTGTAAATACTTCTCATCCTGACCTTGTCAATAACGTAGAGCAATGTAAAGACTTTACAGGTGCGACAACACCCATTAACAACAGCTGTACAGACAGAAACGGACATGGTACACATGTTGCTGGTACGGCCTTAGCTGATGGTGGAAGCGATCAAGCAGGCGTTTACGGTGTAGCTCCAAATGCTGATCTTTGGGCTTACAAAGTGTTATTAGATAGCGGCTCTGGATACTCAGATGATATTGCTGCTGCTATTCGACATGCAGCAGATCAAGCAACAGCTACTGGTACCAAAACTATTATTAGTATGTCTCTAGGTTCTTCAGCGAATAATAGCCTCATTTCAAGTGCTGTCAATTACGCATACAGTAAAGGAGTTCTAATAGTAGCTGCAGCTGGTAATTCAGGCTATGCGCAAGGAACAATTGGTTATCCGGGGGCATTACCAAATGCAATCGCCGTTGCAGCTTTAGAAAATGTACAACAAAATGGGACTTATCGTGTAGCTGATTACTCTTCACGTGGTTATATATCTACAGCTGGAGATTATGTAATCCAGGAAGGTGATATTGAAATCTCAGCTCCTGGCTCATCCGTTTATTCTACATGGTATAATGGCGGTTATAATACAATTAGCGGCACATCAATGGCTACTCCTCATGTCTCTGGTTTAGCAGCAAAAATTTGGGCTGAAAATCCGTCATTGTCTAACACGCAACTACGTTCTAACTTACAAGCGAGAGCACAATCAGTAGATATTAAAGGTGGTTATGGAGCTGCTATAGGTGATGACTACGCTTCAGGATTTGGATTTGCTCGCGTTCAATAATTTTAAAAGGTGAAGCATACTAACATTAGTAATACAAACCATCGCTTTGGTTTGTATTACTATTTTCTTGGTTCTAAACGTATTCACCAGTACCCCTATGCACAATGAATCTTTGTGATACTTATGACGACGTATCTCCCATGTCTCTTTGCGTCATTTGCGCTTACATTCCTTTGTTCGGTCTATTCATAAGGCAGAGGCATGCTATGCTGCCGAATCAAACATACAATTATCCTCTTTTATTAAATCCAATTAAAAAGCCCATGTTTATTTTTCAAACATGAGCTTTTTTAGTTTGCTCTCCTTTATCGATCACATTTTCTCGGATTGCAGCTTGTGTAAAAACTTGTGTAAAATGAACCTGCCTGTGTGTAAAATGTGTGTAAAAAGATTTCGATTCTTATCGTTTCCTATCGTAACCCAAGAAATGTAAAAAGCTCACAAACCCTGTTCTATCAAGGTTTGTGAGCTTTCTAATCTTACTAAACGTAACGTATATGTACGTGATGATACCGGTGGTCGGGGTCGAACCGACACTCCAAAGGAACACGATTTTGAGTCGTGCGCGTCTGCCAATTCCGCCACACCGGCATAATACTTTAGAGATAAAAAAAATCGGAGTATCCGATTAAGAAAAAAATATGGAGGCGGCAACCGGATTTGAACCGGTGATAAAGGTGTTGCAGACCTGTGCCTTACCACTTGGCTATGCCGCCATATTATTGGAGCGGAAGACGAGGTTCGAACTCGCGACCCCCACCTTGGCAAGGTGGTGTTCTACCACTGAACTACTTCCGCATAAATGGCTGGGGTACTAGGATTCGAACCTAGGCATGACGGAATCAAAATCCGTTGCCTTACCGCTTGGCTATACCCCAACAATGGGGCGACTGATGGGAATCGAACCCACGAATGCCGGAACCACAATCCGGTGCGTTAACCACTTCGCCACAATCGCCATTGCTTTATAGTTATATTTTAATTTTATAGTAAATGGGGCGACTGATGGGAATCGAACCCACGAATGCCGGAACCACAATCCGGTGCGTTAACCACTTCGCCACAATCGCCATAAAATTAATTGGCAGGGGCAGTAGGAATCGAACCCACACCAAAGGTTTTGGAGACCTCTATTCTACCGTTGAACTATGCCCCTATAAAAAAACTGGTGGAGGGGGACGGATTCGAACCGCCGAACCCTAAGGAGCGGATTTACAGTCCGCCGCGTTTAGCCACTTCGCTACCCCTCCGGGAAAACATGGTGCCGGCTATAGGAATCGAACCCACGACCTACTGATTACAAGTCAGTTGCTCTACCTGCTGAGCTAAACCGGCAAAAAAACATGATGGGTCAGGACGGAATCGAACCGCCGACACTTAGAGCTTCAATCTAATGCTCTACCAACTGAGCTACTGACCCATGTTTATTATTTTAAAAATGGCGGTCCCGACCGGGATCGAACCGGCGATCTCCTGCGTGACAGGCAGGCATGTTAACCGCTACACCACGGGACCATTTTTGGTTGCGGAGACAGGATTTGAACCTGTGACCTTCGGGTTATGAGCCCGACGAGCTACCACTGCTCCACCCCGCGATAATGCTATTTTGATTTTTAAAAATGGTGGAGGATGACGGGCTCGAACCGCCGACCCTCTGCTTGTAAGGCAGATGCTCTCCCAGCTGAGCTAATCCTCCATCTGGGTATTCGTTATAAATGGTGACCCCTACGGGATTCGAACCCGTGTTACCGCCGTGAAAGGGCGGTGTCTTAACCGCTTGACCAAGGGGCCTTTAATGATTGGAATCCTAAAGTGCTGGCGGAGAGTAAGGGATTTGAACCCTTGAGACAGTGTTAACCGCCTACACGATTTCCAATCGTGCTCCTTCGGCCACTCGGACAACTCTCCAAGAATGGCTCCGAAGGCAGGACTCGAACCTGCGACAACCTGATTAACAGTCAGGTGCTACTACCAACTGAGCTACTTCGGAATAATTTTAGTATGTATAGCCTAGCGACGTCCTACTCTCACAGGGGGAAGCCCCCAACTACCATCGGCGCTAAAGAGCTTAACTTCCGTGTTCGGTATGGGAACGGGTGTGACCTCTTTGCCATCATCACTAGACTATTTGAAAGACATTACCTATTATAACATATATCATTATAATTACAAGTATTTAAGAAATACTTTTTTATTCTTTCAAAACTGGATAAACGGTGCATTGAAATGTTTCAAACTTTTTGGTTAAGTCCTCGATCGATTAGTATTCGTCAGCTCCATGTGTCACCACACTTCCACCTCGAACCTATCTACCTCATCGTCTTTGAGGGATCTTACTTACTTGCGTAATGGGAAATCTCATCTTGAGGGGGGCTTCATGCTTAGATGCTTTCAGCACTTATCCCGTCCACACATAGCTACCCAGCGATGCCTTTGGCAAGACAACTGGTACACCAGCGGTGTGTCCATCCCGGTCCTCTCGTACTAAGGACAGCTCCTCTCAAATTTCCTACGCCCACGACGGATAGGGACCGAACTGTCTCACGACGTTCTGAACCCAGCTCGCGTACCGCTTTAATGGGCGAACAGCCCAACCCTTGGGACCGACTACAGCCCCAGGATGCGATGAGCCGACATCGAGGTGCCAAACCTCCCCGTCGATGTGGACTCTTGGGGGAGATAAGCCTGTTATCCCCGGGGTAGCTTTTATCCGTTGAGCGATGGCCCTTCCATGCGGAACCACCGGATCACTAAGCCCGTCTTTCGACCCTGCTCGACTTGTAGGTCTCGCAGTCAAGCTCCCTTGTGCCTTTACACTCTACGAATGATTTCCAACCATTCTGAGGGAACCTTTGGGCGCCTCCGTTACCTTTTAGGAGGCGACCGCCCCAGTCAAACTGTCCGCCTGACACTGTCTCCTGCCCCGCTAAGGGGCATGGGTTAGAATTTCAATACAACCAGGGTAGTATCCCACCGACGCCTCCTTCGAAGCTGGCGCTCCGAGATCTCTGGCTCCTACCTATCCTGTACAAGTTGTACCAAAATTCAATATCAGGCTACAGTAAAGCTCCACGGGGTCTTTCCGTCCTGTCGCGGGTAACCTGCATCTTCACAGGTACTATAATTTCACCGAGTCTCTCGTTGAGACAGTGCCCAGATCGTTACGCCTTTCGTGCGGGTCGGAACTTACCCGACAAGGAATTTCGCTACCTTAGGACCGTTATAGTTACGGCCGCCGTTTACTGGGGCTTCAATTCGCAGCTTCGCTTGCGCTAACCACTCCTCTTAACCTTCCAGCACCGGGCAGGCGTCAGCCCCTATACGTCACCTTACGGTTTTGCAGAGACCTGTGTTTTTGCTAAACAGTCGCCTGGGCCTATTCACTGCGGCTCTCATGCGCTTGCACGCTCAAGAGCACCCCTTCTCCCGAAGTTACGGGGTCATTTTGCCGAGTTCCTTAACGAGAGTTCTCTCGCACACCTTAGGATTCTCTCCTCGACTACCTGTGTCGGTTTGCGGTACGGGCACCTCTCACCTCGATAGAGGCTTTTCTTGGCAGTGTGAAATCAGGAACTTCGTCCATACGGACTCGCCATCACAGCTCAACGTTACAGTGTGCGGATTTGCCTACACACACGCCTTACTGCTTGGACGCGCACAACCAACGGCGCGCTTACCCTATCCTACTGCGTCCCCCCATTTCTCAAACGGTGAGGAGGTGGTACAGGAATATCAACCTGTTGTCCATCGCCTACGCCTATCGGCCTCGGCTTAGGTCCCGACTAACCCTGAGCGGACGAGCCTTCCTCAGGAAACCTTAGTCATACGGTGGACGGGATTCTCACCCGTCTTTCGCTACTCATACCGGCATTCTCACTTCTAAGCGCTCCACCAGTCCTTCCGGTCTGACTTCAACGCACTTAGAACGCTCTCCTACCACTGACATCGTAGATGTCAATCCACAGCTTCGGTGAATCGTTTAGCCCCGATACATTTTCGGCGCAGCGTCACTCGACCAGTGAGCTATTACGCACTCTTTAAATGATGGCTGCTTCTAAGCCAACATCCTGGTTGTCTGTGCAACGCCACATCCTTTTCCACTTAACGATTACTTTGGGACCTTAGCTGGTGGTCTGGGCTGTTTCCCTTTTGACTACGGATCTTATCACTCGCAGTCTGACTCCCGTGTATAAATATCTGGCATTCGGAGTTTGTCTGAATTCGGTAAACCGGGATGGCCCCCTAGTCCAAACAGTGCTCTACCTCCAGTATTCTCATCACGAGGCTAGCCCTAAAGCTATTTCGGAGAGAACCAGCTATCTCCAAGTTCGATTGGAATTTCTCCGCTACCCACACCTCATCCCCGCACTTTTCAACGTGCGTGGGTTCGGGCCTCCAGTAAGTGTTACCTCACCTTCACCCTGGACATGGGTAGATCACCTGGTTTCGGGTCTACGACCACGTACTAATTCGCCCTATTCAGACTCGCTTTCGCTGCGGCTCCGCCTTCTAAAGCTTAACCTCGCACGTAATCGTAACTCGCCGGTTCATTCTACAAAAGGCACGCTATCACCCATTAACGGGCTCTAACTACTTGTAGGCACACGGTTTCAGGATCTCTTTCACTCCCCTCCCGGGGTGCTTTTCACCTTTCCCTCACGGTACTGGTTCACTATCGGTCACTAGGTAGTATTTAGCCTTGGGAGATGGTCCTCCCGGATTCCGACGGAATTTCACGTGTTCCGCCGTACTCAGGATCCACTCTGGAGGGAATAAACTTTCGACTACAGGGCTTTTACCTGCTCTGGCGGACCTTTCCAAGTCGCTTCATCTAACTCATTCCTTTGTAACTCCGTATAGAGTGTCCTACAACCCCAAGAGGCAAGCCTCTTGGTTTGGGCTCTTCCCGTTTCGCTCGCCGCTACTCAGGGAATCGATTTTTCTTTCTCTTCCTCCAGGTACTTAGATGTTTCAGTTCCCTGGGTCTGCCTTCAAGACGCTATGTATTCACGTCAAGATACTACGCGATTAAACGTAGTGGGTTCCCCCATTCGGAAATCTCCGGATCAAAGCTCACTTACAGCTCCCCGAAGCATATCGGTGTTAGTGCCGTCCTTCTTCGGCTCCTAGTGCCAAGGCATTCGCCGTGCGCCCTTAATAACTTAACCTATCGGCTTCCAATCCACTGCGCATTTCGTTGTCAGCTTCTCTCGTTCAATCAGTCACGTACGTAAGTACGCTCCTTCATTCACTCATTCGCTTCCTAGAACTGCTTGTGTCTTGAAACCCTATTATTAGTTATTAAGCCTAAAAAACTTAATTTAAAAAATAAATGTGTTTGTTACAATTTCAATGTCGTTTTATCCAGTTTTCAAAGAACAAGTTTTGAAGTATTTCATCGTAATGATGAACCTTCAAAACTGAACGCAAAACGTAATCTTACAAACCCAAGGTTTGTATTCCGAAAATATCCTTAGAAAGGAGGTGATCCAGCCGCACCTTCCGATACGGCTACCTTGTTACGACTTCACCCCAATCATCTATCCCACCTTCGGCGGCTGGCTCCAAAAGGTTACCTCACCGACTTCGGGTGTTACAAACTCTCGTGGTGTGACGGGCGGTGTGTACAAGGCCCGGGAACGTATTCACCGCGGCATGCTGATCCGCGATTACTAGCGATTCCGGCTTCATGTAGGCGAGTTGCAGCCTACAATCCGAACTGAGAACGACTTTATCGGATTAGCTCCCTCTCGCGAGTTGGCAACCGTTTGTATCGTCCATTGTAGCACGTGTGTAGCCCAGGTCATAAGGGGCATGATGATTTGACGTCATCCCCACCTTCCTCCGGTTTGTCACCGGCAGTCACCTTAGAGTGCCCAACTAAATGATGGCAACTAAGATCAAGGGTTGCGCTCGTTGCGGGACTTAACCCAACATCTCACGACACGAGCTGACGACAACCATGCACCACCTGTCACCGTTGTCCCCGAAGGGAAAACCATATCTCTACAGTGGTCAACGGGATGTCAAGACCTGGTAAGGTTCTTCGCGTTGCTTCGAATTAAACCACATGCTCCACCGCTTGTGCGGGCCCCCGTCAATTCCTTTGAGTTTCAGTCTTGCGACCGTACTCCCCAGGCGGAGTGCTTAATGCGTTAGCTGCAGCACTAAGGGGCGGAAACCCCCTAACACTTAGCACTCATCGTTTACGGCGTGGACTACCAGGGTATCTAATCCTGTTTGCTCCCCACGCTTTCGCGCCTCAGTGTCAGTTACAGACCAGATAGTCGCCTTCGCCACTGGTGTTCCTCCAAATCTCTACGCATTTCACCGCTACACTTGGAATTCCACTATCCTCTTCTGCACTCAAGTCTCCCAGTTTCCAATGACCCTCCACGGTTGAGCCGTGGGCTTTCACATCAGACTTAAGAAACCACCTGCGCGCGCTTTACGCCCAATAATTCCGGACAACGCTTGCCACCTACGTATTACCGCGGCTGCTGGCACGTAGTTAGCCGTGGCTTTCTAATAAGGTACCGTCAAGGTACAGCCAGTTACTACTGTACTTGTTCTTCCCTTACAACAGAGTTTTACGAACCGAAATCCTTCTTCACTCACGCGGCGTTGCTCCATCAGGCTTTCGCCCATTGTGGAAGATTCCCTACTGCTGCCTCCCGTAGGAGTCTGGGCCGTGTCTCAGTCCCAGTGTGGCCGATCACCCTCTCAGGTCGGCTACGCATCGTCGCCTTGGTGAGCCGTTACCTCACCAACTAGCTAATGCGCCGCGGGCCCATCCTATAGCGACAGCCGAAACCGTCTTTCAGTATTGTCCCATGAGGAACAATAGATTATTCGGTATTAGCCCCGGTTTCCCGGAGTTATCCCAAACTATAAGGTAGGTTGCCCACGTGTTACTCACCCGTCCGCCGCTAACGTCAAAGGAGCAAGCTCCTTCTCTGTTCGCTCGACTTGCATGTATTAGGCACGCCGCCAGCGTTCGTCCTGAGCTAGGATCAAACTCTCCATAAAAGAAATTTGATTAGCTCAAATTGTTTTGCTGGCATCAATTTTGATGTCCAAAATTTTGTTTCGTTCACTAACAAAGTTAGTTAGTAAAAACTATATTGATTACGTTTTGCTTGTTCAGTTTTCAAGGTTCATTTTGTTTCGTCGTTTTTCAGCGACTTCTTTATATTAACATCTCATTCAATTTGTGTCAACAACTTTTTAAAAGTTTTTTTCACTAATTTTCTCGGATGTTTCTGTTACGTCTTAGCGACAATTAATATAATACAATATCAGTATATTAAACGTCAACACTTTTTTCAAAAAAATATCGAGGTACATTTTTATACCTCGATTACTAGCATACTACAAGGTTTATTCAATTTCTATAGACTCTTTATTCACCTTATAATGTCGATGAAATATCATCTCACTTTTTGCAACGACAGGGTCAATCAAAATGTAGCCTTTCCCCACTAAATATTCTACGAATACTTCTAAGTCAACAGAATAGTTTACAAGCTCATGGTGATCATGTAATTCCTGAATAGTCCATGACTCTTTTGTTTGCATTACTTCTAATATATGTTGCGCTCCGTCATGTGTACGTGAATGAATTAAAAACTCACTTGCTAAAAATAGAAGCTCTAAACGCTTTTCAATTGGTTCACTGCTCATAACTAGTTCTTCGTAGAGCTTGTAAATGGCTGGTTCAATTTTTTTCACTTGTGCCCAGACTGTAACTTCTGGATATAACCCACTATCTATAATGGACAATCGCCCTAAATGATGCAAGGAATCCACTACATGATTGTATGCATCAAGGTAACTACCCTTATCAAAATATTCTTTTCCTTCTAAGTAACGTCGAATTAACTTTGAGAATTGAATACCCGTTTTAATTTTCCGACCACTAAACGGAAACTCTTGCAGTTCAATTTTTAGTTTATGAAGGAACTCATTGCGATCAAACAACACTCTGCCAAAGAAAATCCAATCAACGACTTTTTTATTAGAGCCGATTAGTAACCACTTCCGTAACAATTTTTCTGTAACAGTATGTAAGGCTACCTTATTTCCCTCATATAAGTAGTGCTTTGTATAAACAGGCTGATCCGCTTCCTTCACGATAATTAGTAATACCGTATCAAATGTGTCAGTAACATTACTTTGCTCTTCACGTTTCTCCATTAAAATAACACCTAATGTATTAGACTGACTCGCGCGTTCTTGATATATAGGACGCAATACTTGCTCCATGTTCAGCCCTCCTCTATTTATTGTAAGACCTTTATTTCGTTAAAATTTCGACATACTCTAAAACTATTCCTTCTTTGACTCCTACTCAAAGCTAAAATACTTCGTTCTTATATGTTATAGTAGATTTTAGATTGGGAGGCAAGATATTGTATGAAACCTTACAAAAGTAAAATTAATAAAATCCGTTCATTCGCATTAGCACTTATTTTTATCGGCTTTGTTGTTATGTATGGGGGGATATTCTTTAAAAACAATCCCATCCTTGTCTTAATCTTCATGACACTTGGTTTACTATGTATTATTGGTAGTACAGTTGTCTATGCTTGGATTGGTCTTCTGTCTACAAGAGCCGTTCAAGTAGAATGCCCAAATTGTCATAAACATACGAAAGTTTTAGGCCGTGTTGATATGTGCATGTACTGTAATGAACCGTTAACACTTGATCCTACACTTGAAGGAAAAGAGTTTGACCAATCTTATAATAACAAAGCAAAAAAATCCTAGCCCTCATTGAAGAGCTAGGATTTTTTATTTGTTCTAACTGAAAGCAACATGGGGAATACTTTCTCCACATCACTATTAACTTTATCCTCTACCAACAATGACAGTGATCGTATGATCTAGCTTACCATCACGATAGACAAAAACATTCGCTGTTGTTGAAAAATATGTAATTAACCTACCAGTGGATGTTACAGATATAGAATTATTACTAGTAACATAAGTCATACCAGGCTCATGATAAGTTAATTGGTAATTACTACTGTTAGTAGGTACTCTAACTGTATAATCTCTGATATTAAGTTTTATTACTGCTTGTACTGAGCGTTCGTTACTAGCAGCCTTGGCTTCCGGTATTCCAAAAGAAAGTCCTGAAATACTCACTAATGTAATCATTGATAAAAGAAATACTTTAAATTTCATTTAAAAACCTCCTATTCAATTAATCTTCCTTTTTAATTGATAGTGGATTGAGATTTTTAATGGGTATTATATGCTTACTATATATTTAGAAATTTGTTTCTCCTTTTGACCAGCTATACCAGTTTTGAAAAATTGCTGCTGGTTCTGCCTGTCATCGAATGATTTTATCATTTGCTCTACTAATTTTTGCGTAATCATAGCATTTACGTCACCAGAAGACTGTTCTTTTTCTTCATGTTTAGAAATCTTCACTTCTCTAACAATTACTTTTTCACCATTTTCCTTCGTTACTATATGTCGTACATAACCATTTTCTTTTTTTATTTCGTATGTTGCTTTTCTTTTTTTGTTTGTTAGAAATAAATCATCCGATAAACTTTCTTCTTTATTTAATGTACTAAGGTAATTACTACTCCCTAAATGTACATTCATTATATCCCTCCTACTAGCTTTCCTAACTCAAAATGGATGAGGTGCTAAAAATTTCAGTAACTTAGACTTTTGAACCCAACTTTATATAAAAATCTCAATCAACATAAAAAACCTTGCTTTAGTACTTTCTCATAGCAACTTTACACGTTGAAATAGTGTACTGCACAGCTAAGTATTATACTTGTGAAGTCAATACTCTTAACTACATATAACTCCAACTCCCTCCTTTTCAAAATAGAGTTCTTATTTTTGAATGTCACCAACTCCTTTTACTATTTCCTTAACTATTTTTTATCACAAAACATCAATATTGTAAATATTCAGTTTATTTAATTTGAAAATAATCGCTTTTTCCTATTCTTTATTAAACATCTAACTGTTTTTCCTATATACACTATTTTTTAATTGTTCTTTTATTCTACATCAATAGTTTTAATCCAATGATAAAAAGTGTATTAACATTCGGAATTATTCGCCCCATCATAACAAAAAAGCAAGCGAGCTATTGCCCACTTGCTTTTTAATCGTTCTCATCTATGAATTTATGTGAAATCCCAAGAAAACTTACTGTACTTTCGCTTCAACATCTTTACATGCTGGACATGTGCCGTATATTTCTAGACGGTGTGAATGCACATCAAAGTCTGTTACTTGAGAAGCGAAATGTTCGATTTCATCTAAACCTGGGTAATGGAAATCGACAATCTTACCACAGCATTCACAAATCATATGATAGTGATCGTTGGTCACAAAATCAAAACGGCTAGAAGCATCCCCATACGTCAACTCTTTCACTAATCCTACTTCCCTGAAAACTCGTAAATTATTGTAGACAGTTGCCACACTCATATTCGGAAATTTCCCTTCAAGTGCTTTATAAATTTCATCGGCAGTTGGATGTGTCATAGATTGAATTAAATATTCTAAAATAGCATGACGCTGAGGAGTAATGCGCACACCAGTTGTTTTTAACGTGTCAAGTGCATCCTGTAAATGCGGTATAGACATCGTCATGCACCCCTTTTCATAAGTATTATTAATTTATAATTGTTACAATTAGTGTATCGAATTAAGCTAACATCTGTCAACATTCGCCTATGCGTCATCTAAATTAAATTACAATTTAATAGCCCCTCGACAAATCCATAACATTTTCTAAAGCGGTATCTCCATCCAACCATTTCGTCAAACTTGGCTTAAAAATATCTAAGCTACGCTCTACATAACGTGAAGAATGACTTGAAACATGTGGTGAAACAATTACATTCGAGTATGACCATAAAGGATTGTTTGCACTAAGTGGTTCTTCTTCAAACACATCTAATACGGCATAACCAATCTCACCCGCTTCAATAGCACGAATAAGAACTTTCTCATCTACTAAATTTCCACGACCAAAATTCATGAAAATGGCATCGTTTTTCATAGCATTAAAATGCTCATCCTTCAATAAGTGCGTAGTATCCGGTGTTTTCGGTAAGACAGAAAGAACGATATCCGCCTTAGGCAAAGCTTCTGTTAACTCGGTGAAATTCACCATCTCATCCATATAAGGTGCTGCATTGCCTGAACGGTTACAGCCTATTGTTTTTACCCCAAACGCTTGTAGTAACCGACCTACTTCCGATCCAATGGCACCCGGTCCTAAAATAAGTGCTGTAGTATCTCGTAATTCCGTTTGCTTTCCTTTTTTCGACCATTCACTTTTCTTTTGTTGTTCATACATCCATGGCAATGCACGCTTAATGGCTAAAATATGAGCAAGTATTGACTCGGCCATCGGTGTTTTATGAATCCCTCGCACATTAGATACTAAAATATCGCGATCAATAATGGCTTGTGCTGGCATTTTCTCTACACCTGCCGAAGCAACAAAAATCCACTTTAGTTTTGTAGCATACTGTATATTGGCATCATTTAAATCTTCACCATATGTAACCAGTACATCTGCTTTTTGTAATTCATCCGTAGATAAACGATTTTCAAATACAAAATCACATTGTGGGAATTCCTCTACTAACGGTTTACGTAAATCTGGTCTTGGCTCAAACGTAAAATAGATTCTCATTAGTGCTCCTCCTGCTTAGCTAAAAAAGCGTAAACTTCTTCAATATGATTTTTCACACGCACTTTCCGCCATACCTTTACAAGCTTACCTTCCGTATCAATTAAAAAAGTAGAACGTTCGATCCCCATATATTCACGTCCATACATTTTTTTTAAGACCCATACACCATAAGCCTCAGCTACAGCGTGATCCTCATCCACTAAAAGAGAAAATGGCAGCCCATGCTTATCAATAAATTTCGTATGCTTTTGAGCATCATCAGGGCTCACACCTAATACAACTGCATTCAACTGACTAAAGTCATCGTGCTTATCACGGAAATCACAAGCCTCTGTCGTACAACCTGGTGTCATATCTTTCGGATAAAAATACAAAATAACATATTTGCCTCTGAAATCTGCTAATTGCACTTGCTCCCCCTTGTCATTAACAAGTGAAAAATCCGGTGCTTTCTGTCCTTCTACTAAAGTCATATTAAACTCCTCCTTTGCATGTCTTATTTTACTCTAAGTCACAAATCAAGTCATATCCCTTATTTTCTTTGGATTTCTTACACTGATAGGTCTACAATAGATTAAGTATAATGACTTAGGAGGCAATATTAATGAATCACTCAAAATCAGAAGCAGTACACGAAGAAGCGCTTTTGCATATCGTTGGTGGTGTGAACAGCCCTTCTCGTTCTTATAAAGCAGTAGGTGGTGGCTCCCCTGTTGCAATGGCCCGAGGAAAAGGAGCTTATTTCTGGGATGTTGACGGCAACCGTTATATTGACTATTTAGCTGCATACGGTCCAATTGTTACAGGGCATGGACATCCACATATTGCGAAAGCAATTTCTCATGCTGCTGAAAACGGTACATTATTTGGGACACCAACTGAATATGAAGTAACTTTCGCAAAAATGCTAAAAGAAGCCATTCCTTCAATGGATAAAGTACGTTTTAATAACTCTGGTACAGAAGCGGTCATGACAACGATTCGTGTTGCTCGTGCTTATACTGGCCGTACAAAAATTATGAAATTCGCTGGCTGTTACCACGGTCACTTTGACTTAGTATTAGTAGCTGCAGGTTCTGGCCCAGCTACATTAGGCACACCAGACTCAGCAGGTGTAACGACTGCGACTGCTGAAGAAGTGATTACCGTACCGTTTAATAATCCACAAGCTTTTACTGAAGCGATGGATGCATGGGGCGATGAAATCGCTGCTATTTTAATAGAGCCAATTGTCGGCAACTTCGGTATTGTTGAACCAAACCCTGGATTTTTGGAGTTAGTGCACGCTACAGCTAAAGAAAAAGGGGCACTTACGATTTATGATGAGGTTATTACTGCATTCCGTTTCCATTACGGTGGCGCACAAACGCTACTTGGATTAACACCTGACCTTACTGCATTAGGAAAAGTCATTGGTGGTGGTTTACCTATCGGTGCATATGGTGGTCGCAAAGAAATTATGGATACCGTTGCCCCACTTGGACCAGCATATCAAGCAGGGACAATGGCAGGAAATCCAGCATCGATGCAAGCAGGTATAGCATGCCTAGAAGTATTAGCAACTCCAGGCATTTACGATGAAATGGATCGTCTTGGTGCTATTTTAGAATATGGTATTTTAACTGCAGCCAAAAAACACGGTGTCACAATCACTTTAAATCGTCTAAAAGGTGCACTAACAATTTACTTTACAGATGTAAAAGTTGAAAACTATGAGCAAGCAGAAAGCAGTGACGGAGAAATTTTCGGTCGATTCTTTAAATTAATGCTTAACCAAGGTATTAACCTTGCTCCATCAAAATATGAAGCATGGTTTTTAACTACAGAGCATACAGAAGCAGATATTCGTGAAACAATCGAAGCTGTCGACTATGCATTTTCACAGCTTTAATAGAAACAAAAAAGGCGACACTCATTTGAGCGTCGTCTTTTTTTTATCCTGTTATACAAATCTATGTATTTTATAGAAACTTCCTTCTATAATGTAAAGAAGCATCCATTACCCTCGGCGTAAATACGTCCAGTTTTTTGAGTCTATCCCGAAAAGCTCAAGTAAAAATCTGCGACATCCGCGAGGTCTTTAACTTGATTGAGCAGATGTTTAAATTTACTGATGCCAGTGTATAGACATGATTGTCCACTGTTATTGAAGTGGTGAACTGCTGCTGAAGCAAGTTAAAAATTTTTGACAGAAAGGACATCGTTTTTTTTATGAAATTAGGTGCCCGCGTATTTAAAACTGGTGTAGCTATTGTCTTTGCGTTATTTGTTGCTGAGCTCCTGCAATTACCGTCTCCAGTTTTTGCTGGAATCGCAGCAATCTTTGCCATTCAACCGTCAATTTATCGCTCCTATCAAACGATTGTTGAGCAAGTTCAAGCCAACGTTATAGGAGCTACCATTGCAGTTATTTTTGGTTTACTTTTCGGCCATCACGTTGTGGCTGTTGGCATTGCAGTCATTACAGCAATCGGCATAATGTTAAAATTCAAGCTTGAAAAGTCTCTTTCCTTAGCACTTGTATCAGTTGTAGCTATTATGGAAATTCAAGGCGATGACTTTCTGACATTCGGTCTTATCCGCTTTCTTACCATTTTAGTTGGGGTTTTAGCAGCATTTGTCGTCAACCTTGTGTTTTTGCCACCTAAATACGAAGTAAAACTTTTCCGCAAAATTTACTTTTTACAGGATGACATTATCCGTTGGACGCGTTTAGCTGTTCGTCAAGCCTCTGAACATACGTCTACTAAAACTGCTTTAAGCAAATTTAAAGACCGTATGCTGCGAGTGGACACACTCTATGATTTTTTCAAGGAAGAACGCAATTACTTTAAAAATAAAAAATTTGTTAAAGCACGGAAATTAGTTGTCTATCGCCAAATGATTACAACTTCTAAAAAAAGTTTAGAATTGTTACAACGGTTGCATAAGCATGAAAATGAATTGGCACAACTGCCGACTCAATTTCATTTAATGATTCAAGAACGACTGGACTTCCTGCTTACCTACCATGAGCAACTGTTACTGAAATATACAGGGAAATTAAAGCCTGAGCATTCAGAATGGAGTAAGCATATCGACTACATTCAGCGCAATCAGTTAATGGAAATTTTCATCAATCAAATAACCTATGCACACGCAGAAGGAGATACGGAATTTTCTAGCTATCATCTCCTTTATATTTTATCGCGTATTCTAGATTACGAAGAAAACTTAGAACATTTGGATACGCTCATTGTGTCATACCAAAGCCATCATGGTGAAGAAATCAACTTAGAAATCGAAGAAGAATTTATTTAATTTAAGTGCCAGTCACTCACACAATTTCCCCGAACAACGCAAATAAAAGCCGCAACAATCCGCGTGACAGCGGAGGTTGCGGCTTTTTGCTAAGTGCCAGTCACTCACACAATTATTGTTAGGCTTCACTAGTTAAAGCCATTAGTTGCTGCTCTATTTGTTGGCGCTTTGTTGTGTGCTCGGCGCGTAGTTGACGGTAACTTGCAATACCAGTAATGATTGTCTCCCACATTTCTTCAAGCGTCAGTGTCGGCTCATTTTGTTGCGCATGCATTATACTCTGCGTAACAGTATTGCTGTTTGTTTCACCATATTGTTTCATACGTTTTTCAAAAGCGGCTGCCGATTTATCTTGTAGCTGTTGGCGTTTTTCATTTACTGCATTCATAATCCCCATCTTAAATACAGGAATGGTCGTGACAAAAGCTCCGTTTATTTGCTCCATTAATGCGCTATTGCCATTGCGTAACATATCAATTTGTGTTGCCCCTAAAATAGCTACCATACGCGATTTCTCAAGCTCATCAATTTTTTGGGCAAGTGTTTCGGCAATCGCTTGTAACGTTGTAAGCTCCATTTGAGAGATTTGATTTCCTGCTTCACTTTGTTTTTCATACATCGGAATTAATGTTGTCTTGATTTCCTCTAGCTTCATTTCTGCTGCTACAATGTATTTTTCAAGCTCCAGATAGTATGTCAAATTTTCGTTATACAAACGAGCAAGCATCCGATTATCATTCGCCAATGCTTCTTCCATTAGAACAAATTGATAATGGATTTTTTCGATATCTCTGCCAAGACGATTATATTTAGCATACAAATCTTCTTTATTTCTTGGTGCTCGTTTAAACAGTTTACTAAAGAAACTTTGTTGCTCCATCACTTCTTTTTTATCGAATTGCTCCATCAAGGCTTCAAGCTGCTTTAATAAGTCATTCGATTCATTTACTTTTGACTGGGCAATTGTTCTTAATATTTGATCGGAGAATCGCGAAAGCTTAATGGCAGGCTCTTTACCAAGCTCTGTTAGTTCTATTTTATTTTTCACATTAATATGATTGGCAATATGCTGAACTTCAGGACTTTGACATAGCTGTTGTTTTGTAAAATCTGCGGTTTCTGCTGTCAATCGTTCTATAGTTATTGCGCTATTTGACATCAAGTTCCTCCTTTCCAAGCAGTCAGAAGAAACGGTTAAACAATTTTTTAATCATTTTATCCGGTTTTGACTTTTGCTGCTTTGGCTCTTCAAATTGTAAGTCAAACACCATATGCTCTAAACGATGCCCATCAAACGTATCCTCTAGTAAGTGCTTTTCTATATCAAGCTTTCCTGTTGGGTTGTAGAAAATAATATCCACACCAAAGCGATTTAAAAATGCAAATAATGCAATATCTTCGCGGGACAATGCCGGTTGCTGAGGTGATTGATAAAGCACCAACTTTGGTACTTCCTGTGCATAATCAAAGCTTTGTAACAGGCGCAATATTTCCTTTGGGATCATCGTCATTTGCTTAAATAAAAATAATTGCAAATCATATGGCGACTCATTAGGTTGTCGTTTAAGCAATGGCTGTTCACAAGAAGTTTTAATCGTATGAGCAATGGCTTGTTGTAACTCCAGTGTTAACTCCCCGTATTGCCACCAATCACTTTGCAAGATGCGCTCCGTAGATAGCTCACCATTTACTAAACAATGTTTATAGTGAAAATGGAAATTCGCTCTGCTCGTTTTAGCATACGGAAATTCCTGTACAAATACAGTTTGCGGGCTAGCTAGCAACTGATGCATATTGGCCCAATACTCTTCACGTCTACTAGAAACACCGCTTATTTTGGCGAAAATAACAGGAATAATTACTTTATCTCGGAGAGCCTCAAATTTCGGACGAACCATTGCCTTTTCGTTAGCATAAATAAAAATATCATCATAGGTCATACGTAATGTTAATGATTGTGGCATATGATCTTTAAATTGCCAAGGTCGATAAACACCCGATTGATGGTCATGCATTAAATGCTCGTAATGTTGGCTAGAACTATAGCCAACAGTTGCTTGACGCTCTCGTAATTTATCAGGAAATGGTTGTAACGCTGTTTGACTGACGTAGGCGTACGAAACAGAAAATGCATCAGTAGGATCTACTGTTGCAAACTCATCAATCGCTGATGGATGGAAGATTAACACATCACAGCCCAGCTCCATTAGTAATAGAAGAAAATAGCACTGACTCATTGTTGTCTCACCATACCAAACAACCTTAGGAAAATCATCTGTCGGCTTCATCGTTTTTGTCCACTGAATCCAATGATTTTTTAGCCACTTGACCATATCTATTAAAAAGCGTCGGAAATCATTGGCAAGTAAACCGAGTGATTGCTGCTCTCGAAAGCGTTCCACTACACGCATCGTCACTAGCTGTAAATGGCGATTCATTGAAGCATCATCGTGCTTAGGAATGAGTTGATGACCATACATCATGGCAATCAGTCGATTTATAGACAAGCCTTTAGGGGATTGCTGATGTTGCTCTAAAATCGTTTGCAATGCTTGAAAATCCTTTTGCTCAATATGTTTATTTAATTCTTCACTTAATATATGAACATTGGGATTTTGGGACATTGTATATAAGGAATTAAAATAATCATCTTCTTCAATCGGTACGCCCAATATACGAACAGCGATACGACTAAAACGGACCTGCTGTGGTGTCACCTCGTAAACTGTTCGCACATTCGCTGAATCTTGGAAGGCTTGTAGCCAATCATAAGAATCTCTTTCTAAAACAGATTCAATTGTGACTGTTTGCATACAAGCGTCACCTCCTTACATCATACTTACACAATTGGTTGCTTATTAGCCAATTGTAAAACATCCTCGAGTAAATATTTCGTAAATGCTTCACCACTATGAGCCGAATACATTGTGTTCTTTAGTATTTGTGGTTGTTTGTCTTTTAAATCACCGTGATTTGGTGTATAGCCTTTATCAGCAATAGCGAGCATGCCGTAATCCATTATGGAATCGCCTGCCGCCACGTGCATATTATATGTACAATGCTCCTTCAAATACGAGATTGCAGCTTCTTTTGTAAGCACTTTTGGCAAAAAATATAATTTTCTTCCTTGCAGCAAGACGTGCCAACCATGGACTGCAAATTCATGAATCATTGCTTGCACTTCGACATCCTGTATAACATTGACATCGACATAATGGACATAAAATAGCTCATCAACATAAAACGATTGTTGAAGCCATTCATCTGATTGGTAGCTATTAAATTTGCGTACCAAATCCGCCTTTGGAATAGAGGAATCTTCTATTCTTTTACGTAATATTTTTGACCATTCCTTATTAGGATGTCCCTGTTCTATTATTGTACCGCCATTGCTCGTAATTGCAAAAGTAGGACGCAATTCCTTTATAACATGGATGCGTTCATATTGATGCACTGCTCGTGTTGTAACTGGTACGAATAAGGTTTGTTGGTGAACTTGCTGCAATAATGACATCGTAACTTCCGTCATCATACTAAGGCCCACTCCTTCTTTTCGTTCAGCTATAATCGGTGCTGTTTTCGATGGGAATTTCTCCATCATGCGCTGGGAGTAAATAAGCGTACGATCTAAATCTGATGTAAATAGTAGCATGTCTTCTCTCCTCTACACTTCTTTTATTAAACCACAGCATGCATAGGACATTTGTGGATATTCTTCAATTTGAACATTTTTTTCTTTCGCTAATAGTAAAATGTGCGCCAATTCCTGGACATATGTTGGGTTAACCAAAATTTTCCACGGGACTCTTCGAAGTAAGACGCGCGTTGTTTCGCCCACGCCTGGCTTTACAAGATGATGATTGGTAATGCCATACTGTTGTTGAATAGCCACAACCGATTCCATTCCTTGCCATGTAATAGCAGATGATTTTCGCTCACAAAGTTGTTGCGCTACATCCTTCTGCACTTGTGTAAAATGGGCACTAATACGGTCTATATAGAAATTGGATACGTCGGCATCTTGTAGTTCTTTATAATATTTCGCCCCATGAAAATCATTGACATCCATAAACTGCTCATTCCATACCGTACGGCTCACTAAACCTGAAACCGTTGAATTTAAACATGCGGAAGGTATTAAGAAATCTGCTCGCGTGCCATAAATGGCTGCACAATGTCCTGGATCAGCAAGCACAGCTAATGTAGCATCCAGTTGTTGAATATTTTGTTCATTATAGCTTGCACACGCTTGTTGTAATTCCCTTGTTATGGCCCCTTTCCCTGTCCAACCATCAATAAATTGGATGCGTGCATGTGGGTGCTGAGTAAATATATATCGAATAGCAGTCTCATCAATACCACGACCACGAAGAATCGATATCGTATAATGCGGAACACTGACGTTATAATGCATTTTTATATATCGTTTAATTAAAATACCTATTGGCGTTCCTGCTCTCGCTAAACTAACAAGCACTAAATGCTCTAAACCTTGACGTGCTACAATTTGCTGTGCCACCACACCAACAGCTAGTGCAATGCGTTCTGCATAGTCTTCCAATGTTTGATAAAACAACGTCATGTACGCTTCGGAAGGAAGATATTCTACAGGCAACATTTCTGAATAATGTGTCCCCGATTGAATAAGTCGTTCCCGCTGTTCATTATCTATTTCTAAGCTTATGTTACTAATATCTCGTAGCAAAAACACAACATCTTCTGAAGAATAGCTTCCCATTTTATCTGGTTGTTTTATTTCATGCATTATATAGTCCCCCAGTCGTGCATACAAATAACGTAAATATTTGCGTTACTCACTGCCTTCAATGCTTGCACTGTCCTTGCAACGACCTCTTGATTGGCTATACGTTCTATGACTAAAAAAAGTTCCGAATACGGATGACTATGTAAGTTGTATAAGTAATTTTCGACACCATTATTTTCTGGACTTTCGAAAGCTATTTTATCAGTAATTGTGTAGGAAGGGTCATCTGCACAATAAATAGGACTACGTGTTGTTGATTGGAAATATACTTCCTGTCCTAAACAAGTCGCTATTTGCATTGGCACATACATAAATTCACCTGTCCCAATGACAAGTGCTGGACCACCTGTACGAAGTGCTTGTAATTGAGCCGCGATGGCTTGCAGTGTTTGCTTTTGCGCAACATGCTGCTCGGCTGTTATCGTGAATCGACCTGTCGCTAACATGTATGGCGCTCTATTGATAACACCATTTTCAGCAATAGAATGGTACTGTTTTTGTTCGACTACCTCGTCCACCGACAGCAAAGTTATGTCAGCTGTTTGCGGTAATGTAGCTGCTACTTGGTTGCTTGTTAAAAGCGGTGTACCATCACAAGTAAAGTGCCCAGACATAATAGCTACAAAATCTATTGTTATCCCCCATTGCGTTTCTAGCTGAGCAAATATTGCTTGTTGTTTAGATGAACGCCAATCTAAAATTGATAATACCGAATAGCGTTGGACATGAGGGAATTTTCGGTGCAAGGTTTCGATAATATTTACTACGGTATTGCCCGTCGTTATTTCATCATCAATAAGCACAATCTGTTTTGCTTGTAGCAATTTTTCTGGTTGTTCGCAATATACTCGATGACTTGTGGCATGTGAATGTTCTTCTTCAAATGTAACAAATGGTTCAAGCTCTGGCACTAGTTCACGCGTCGTATGAATATACGTAGCATTAGACTTAAAAACATTAAATACTGCATGCCCTAACGCTGTTGCTGTTTCAGCAAAGCCAATAAATAAAACATCTTCTGCTAGTTCCAAACTTTGTTCTTCCACTTGCTGTAAAGTCTCTTGCACATTATGTCTATTTTGAATAGCCTGTACAACGGACTGTACTAACAAAGACTCTTTTCCTGTCAATCGCTCATAATACATCATAGCTAGTAAAGCCCCTGTCAGTACCGGTACTTGTGGCTGGACTGCTAAATGCTTACCAAGAACTGTACTAACAAATAAAAACTGTCTCTTTTTATTAATACGTGTCGCCATTTTAAATAAATCTGTTATGGCAAAATTATAAGGATTGTCGGTAATCTCAATTGCAATTTTATAATCCTGAATAATGTTCAACTTGTTGTCGAGCTTCGTCATCCGTCGTTCCCCCTACTGTTGTGTTCAATAAAAGAGAGGCAAAATTTGCAGATTCATTGTATACACCGTAAATATGTGCTTGGCGTAAAATTTGCTGCGCCCATCTCATATGTGGTTTCATTTCATTCATTTTATTGGCATAATGGCTTTTTAAAACACCCTTTTGCCCATTATTATTTTCAACAATACTGATGGCATCTAAATATTCCTCATACGAAACAACATATAAAGCATGAACAATTCGAATATGGCTAGGATGAATAATCGTTTTACCCAAAATACCATTTTGTTGATCTAATAGTACTTCCTTCATTAGGCCATCTAAATAATCATCGAGTAGTGCCTTACGGGCAAACAACGCTCCTTGTTCACTGAACGGAGTGGCTCTTAGCGTTGGCTTTAATACACGCTCATTGCTGAAATATTCCCAAACTGGACCGGAAATAACAAAGTCATCTTCTTCACGTCCAAGTACATTGATGATATCCGCAATGCAATCTCGAATTACCGCAATATCGTAAATGGTTGCGTCTACTCTGCGCCGAATTCCGTAAATTCCACAAAAATCGGTCGCACCAATACGGACATTTAGTACACGTTTTCTGTATTGACGAAGTACGTCTTTAATTGCAAATAATGCTGTCATGCGCGACTCCTTATATAAGATGTCCTGACTTTCCAAAATCGGCATCCCATATAACGTTAGTTGATGCTGTGCGATTGTTTGCTCTAGTATTTCAAAATAAGCTCTCCCTTGTACTGCTGTAAATTTAGGAAACACGTATCCTGTAATCACTTCTTGACGCTTTCCTAATTTAGAGGTTAAAAGCTTAAATTGCTCAACACTACGCACACGAATAAAAAGAAGCGGTAAATCTTCAAGTAAAATATTCTTTTGAAGATATAAAGTATAAAGCGTATTTATATCTTCTATAATTTTTTCTTCACAGCTTGTTAACTCTGCATCCCCAACGGCATCTTCTAAATCGATAACAAGTGACTTTAACTCTTGATATTTTTGCGATTGTATCATGTCAATAATGTTAGGCATAGACGCAGGCATATATAATGTTGCACCTAATGCATAGGACAAAATATTAGGTGAATCTAATTTCGTAAATTTGTGTGGTTGTTGATAAAAAATCGTCTCCGCTTCTGTTGCAAAATATTGCATCCAATTCTCTCCCCATTTAAGAATGATTTTGTAAAAAAGACACTGCATCAACCTGTTTTATACAGACTAATACAGTGCCTTCCATTACGTCGCTTTCCCTATTCAATTCACAATCGCAACCATCTAGTTATAAATGGTATTTTAATTATTGCAGTCCATAAGCATTAATTAATGCAGCTAAACCACCTTGATAGCCAGAGCCAACAGCAGCAAATTTCCACTCGCCATTATGTCGGTAAAGCTCACAAAATACGACCGCTGTCTCTATGCTGAAATCTTCACCTAAATCATAACGAAGTACTTCTGAACCGGATTCTTCGTTCGTTAATCGAACATAAGCGTTTAGTACTTGTCCAAAGTTTTGACGGCGACCTTCCGCATCATAAATTGTCACGGTTACAACAATTTTTTCGATTTGAGGAGACACTTGTTTTAAATTAACAAGAATTTTTTCATCGTCTCCATCACCTACACCAGTACGGTTATCACCCATATGCTGAACAGATTTGTCTGGACTTGTTAAATTATTATAGAAAATAAAGTCTTGTTCATTACGGCATTTTCCCGATGCATCTAACAAAAATACAGATGCATCTAAGTCAAAGTCATTTCCTCCATCGAATTGTTTAACATCCCAACCTAAACCAATACCTACATTATTTAAGCCTGGGTCTTGCTTCATTAAATCAATGCGTTGTCCTTTACTTAACTGAATACCCATTTAGAAGAAACTCCCTTTCTCATATAAAGTTAAAAGTTAGTTTACGCTTAAACCATAATCATTACAAAGTGCCGCTAAACCACCTTGGTATCCAGCACCAACTGCGTTGAATTTCCATTCACCATTGTGACGGTATAGTTCTCCGACAACAACAGCAGTTTCAATACTAAAGTCTTCACCTAAATCATAGCGCACGATTTCTTCATTCGTCGCAGCATTAATAATGCGGATAAATGCGTTCGATACCATACCAAAGTTTTGGCTACGTGCTTCTGCATCATGGATTGTAACGGTGAATGCTAGACGTTGCACATGGGCAGGTACTTCTTTTAACGAAACTTTAACGATTTCGTCATCCCCTTCACCAACCCCTGTTAAGTTATCGCCAGAGTGTTCAACAGAACCATTACCACCGATAGTATTGTTGTAGAAGACAAAATCATTTTGGTCTGCTACTTTCCCTGTATCAGCAAGTAAAAAAATAGAAGAGTCTAAATCGAAATCATGTCCGCCATCGTACTTATTCGTATCCCAGCCTAAACCTACAATAACATTTGATAATCCTGGATTTGTTTTTGTTAAATCAACTTTTTGACCTTTTTGTAATGAAATACCCATTTGTATTCCTCCTCAAATTTATTATTTATAATTATTGATATCTTCGAACTACATCACCAAGTTTTACATCATTTGTACCGTTACCAATAGCGGCAAATTTCCACTCGTTGCCGTGACGATAAATTTCACCACATACTAGTGTTGTTAAATTCGAATAATCATCACTTAAATTATAGCGAATTAATTCATTACCTGTCTTGTCATCGTATACGCGAATATACGCATTTTGAATCATACCGAAATGTTGATTACGACCAGCTGCATCATAGATGTTTACAACAAATACTAATTTATTGTATTGTGCAGGCACAGCTCCTAACTCCACTGTAATGACCTCATCATCACCTGCACCATCACCTGTTAAATTATCGCCAGAATGCTTAACTGATCCGCATTTACTTGATAATTTCCCGAAGTAAACGACGTCATCTCCTGCCACTATACGATCATCTTGCAACATTAAAACTGAAGAATCACAGTCAACATCTCTGCCTCCTGATCTACCACTAGAAAATAACCCTCCTAATAAGCCACCACTTTTTGTTTGGCCTACCGGATCCCATCCTAAGCCTACTTTAATTTTATTTAAACCAGCATTGCCTTTTGTTAAATCTACACGCTGTCCCTTTTGTAAATTAATCCCCATGTTAAAGCCCTCCTTAATTTGAATACTTGCTAAAAAATCGTGAATAGTATTTTAAATATGTTGATTAACAGGTTTTAGCAATTCCAATAATAGAAACGTTCAGTTACTGCTTTCTTGCGGAAGTCGAATAACTTTTCGATACATATCGTCATCGTACGATTCATTTTCTTAATCAACTGTTCAATACACTGCTTTAAATTCTTCAATTTAAAGCTATTACGTCAAATAGTATGTATATCAACATACATTAAGTCTAAAATAATATTACATAAAATTCAAATAATGGCTCCACATGAAAGTAGATTTTTGTATTTCCTTTTTTTGCTAAATAAAAACCTTCTAGCTTTTCAGTAGAAGGCTCTTTACCATATTAGCTTTTCATTTTCGGATCGAGCGCATCCCGCAGACCATCTCCCATTAAATTAAACCCTAATACCGTCAGCATTATAGCTAACCCTGGGAAAATCATCGTCCATGGTGCTTTAAGTAAGTAGATACGCGCATCGGCTAGCATTTTTCCCCATTCAGGTGCGGGTGCCTGTGCCCCTAATCCAAGGAAACCTAGAGCAGCCGCTTCAATAATTGCTGTCGCAATTGCAAGCGTCCCCTGCACAATAATCGGTGTCATCGAATTGGGTAAAATATGTGAGAATAAAATACGTGAATCACGCATCCCTATCGCTTTGGCAGCTACGATATATTCCTCTTCTTTTACACTCAATACTTTTGAGCGAATTAAGCGCCCAAAGTTTGGTACATTAATAATCGCAATGGCAATTAATGCATTTTGTAATGATGGTCCAAGTACAGCCACTACAGCAATCGCTAATAGAATACTAGGAAACGCCAACATAATATCAAAAATTCGAGAAATAATCGTATCAACCCATTTGCCATAATACCCTGCAAGAATTCCAAGTAAGCTCCCTACAATAACTGAAAGAATTACAGCAAAAAATCCAATTCTTAACGAAATACGGGCACCATGAATAATTCTGGAGAAAATATCTCGTCCAAAGTCATCTGTTCCAAACCAATGTGCACTGGAAGGTGCCAATAATCGCTTCGATAAGTCCTGTTCATTGATTCCTTGTGGCGCAATGGAAGGGCCAAAGACAGCAAGAACAATAAAAAATATGACAATACCAGCACCAACAAGGGAGATTTTGCTTTTTCTAAAGCTGCGCCAGCCCTCTCTCCAAGGACCTGCCGCCCGCTCTTGACTCGCCATTGCTTCTTTTTTTATATCTATCGCACCAGTCATTATTGCATCTCCCTCCTATTTGTATTTAATGCGTGGATCTATCACAGTGTAAAGCAGATCAACAATTAAATTAATCATAATGAAAATAAAAGCAACTACTAAAATACCTGATTGGATAACTGGATAGTCTCGGAACCCGATTGCATCATAAATATAACGACCAATGCCAGGCCAACTGAAAATTGTTTCTGTTAAAATGGCGCCACCAAGTAGCAGCCCTGTTTGTAAACCAATAACTGTTAACACTGGAATAACAGCATTTTTTAATGCATGTTTATAAACGACAATAAACATTTTTTGTCCTTTTGCTCTAGCTGTTCGAACATAATCAGAGCGCATGACCTCAAGCATAGACGAACGGGTAATCCTTGCAATAATCGCCATAGGAATCGTGGCAAGCGCCACCCCTGGTAAGATTAACCGCTTTACCACTTCTGTAAATTGGTCAAATCTGCCTTGTATCAATGTATCTAGCAAATAAAAATGCGTAATCGCGGTTATCGGGTCTCGTACATCATTACGTCCAGATGTAGGCAACCAACCAAGCTGAATGCTAAATGCCCATTGTTCCATCAAACCTAACCAAAATACCGGAACAGATACACCAATTAACGCAACAACCATAGCAATATAATCAAACCATGAATTTTGGAACCAAGCTGAAATAATACCTGCATTGACACCAATAATGACTGCTATAATCATTGCAAATATCGCTAATTCCGCTGTTGCCGCTAAATAAGGAAAAATCTCTTGTGACACAGGTAACTTTGTACGTAATGACACGCCTAAATCGCCCTGAAAAATACCACCCAAATAGCCAAAATATTGTGTGTACCAAGGCTTATCTAATCCTAAACTTGCGTTTAATGCCTCAACCGCCTCTTTCGTCGCCTGCTGCCCTAAAATAACTTGTGCAGGATTACCAGGAATTAGACGAATGAGCATAAAGACGATAAAAGTCATTCCAAGCAAAACTGGGATTAATTGAAATAAACGTCTTCCCATATAGTGAAGCATTTTCTTCACCTCTCTGTAATTTTCTAATTATACTTTTGCTACGAAAAGCATGGAGTCTATACACATACTGTAGAAAGGGACAGCTTTCAACAAACGATAGACGTTTAGATGGTTTGTCTGTCATACAGAAAAACGGGTTGCGACAAACATAGTCACAACCCGTTTTTACAACACTAGACAAAGTCCAAAGCTGTAAAAATCTTGTTACGTCACTATGAGTAGCGACAATTTTTATTTCTTAATTGTTTAATTCATATCTACTGCTTCTAAACGATCAGAACCAGTTGGATGTGCAAAGTAATTTGTCACTTTTGTACTTGCAGCTAAGATAGGAATAGAGTGTGCTAGTGGAACCCAAGGCGCATCTTCAGAAATAATTACCTGCGCTTGTTTGTAAAGCTCATTACGTTTGTCTTCATTCACTTCTGTTTGCGCAGCAACTAATAATTTGTGTAACTCAGGGTTGTCGTAGAATGTGTAGTTGTTTGAACCGATATTATCAGCGTCTAATAATGTGTAAATAAAGTTATCAGCATCGCCGTTATCACCTGTCCAACCAAGTAAGAACGCATCCGCTTCACCATTTTGAGCTTTTTCTAAATACGTAGCCCATTCGAATGAGACGATTTTAGATGGAATTCCGACATCAGCTAAATTCTTTTGAATCGCTTCTGCAATTTTTTGACCATCTGGCATATACGGACGTGGTACTGGCATTGCCCATAGCTCAATTTCTTTGCCATCATAACCTGCTTCTTTTAGCAATGCTTTTGCTTTTTCAGGGTCATAAGCATAGCCTGTAATATCATCATTATAGCCAGCAATAACTGGTGGCATTGGATTTTTCGCAGGCTCAGCTAGACCTTCATAGAACGCATCTACTAACGCTTGCTTATCAATAGCATAGTTTACAGCTTGACGAACTTTAACGTTATCGAAAGGTGGACGTGTTACTGTTAATCCAAGATAGCCTACGTTCATAGATGGACGCTCGATTAATTGTAAATCGCCATTTGTTTCAATCGACCCTTTATCTGATGGGCTTAAGCCATCTACTACATCTACCTCACCATTATTTAGCGCATTTAAGCGTGCTGAGTTATCAGGGATCGAACGGAAAATTACTTTATCTAATTTTGGTAACCCTGCAATACGATAATCAGGATTTTTTTCAATTGTAATAGAATCATTACGTGTCCAATTTACAAATTTGAATGGACCTGTTCCAACTGGTTTATCAATTAGTGCATCGTCATTTGCTTCAAATGCTTTTGGAGAAGCAATAGCAAATGGCGACATCGCAAGGTTTTTCAAGAATGGTGCTTGTGGTTGTTTCAACTTAAAGACAACTGTATAATCGCCTTCTGGTGTAATAGATTCAATGATTTGCTCCCCGCCCATCGTAAATTGAGACATAAAGTACGGGAACTTATCTGCACCAGCTTTCCAGCGCTCAAAGTTTTTTGCAACCGCTTCTGCATTAAAATCTGAACCGTCGTGGAACTTTACACCTTCTTCAAGCTGGAATGTGTAAGTTAAGCCATCATCTGAAGCTTCCCATGATTTTGCTAAACCAGGCTTTAAAGTAACATCTTGTTCTCCGAAATTAATAAGTGTTTCATAGATATTCACTGTTACTTTAAAAGATTCACCTTCTGTTACTGTTGCAGGGTCAAGAGCAGTGGAGTCACCACCACGACCATATACTAATGTTTTTTCACCGCTGCTAGCTGAATCGCCGCCAGTTGACGTATCTTTCGAACCTGTATCCTTGCCATCAGAGCCAGAATTACACGCAGCTAAGATTGTCGAGAGAACAAGGATTAGCATTACGCTTAAAGACCAAAGCTTCTTTTTCTTCATCTATTTTCCCCCTAAAACTTTTTTATATCATTCAATGTTGAATGGCATCATAAAGATGACAAGCAACATAATGACCCGGTTTCACTTCTTGCATGTTCGGTACAACGCTTGAGCATTGTGCTTTCTTAAACGGACATCTTGTATGGAATGCACAACCACTTGGCGGATTGGATGCACTCGGAATATCTCCAGCTATAATAAGCTGCTCACGTTCAAAAGTTGGGTCAGGCACAGGAACAGAAGATAATAATGCCTGCGTATATGGGTGGAGCGGCTCTGCATATAAATTTTCACTTGCGGTCAGTTCTACTAATTTACCTAAGTACATAACCCCCACACGATTACTAATATGGCGCACAACACCTAAGTCATGTGAGATAAAAATATAGGTAAGCTTTAGTTCCTTTTGCAAAGATTGCATTAGGTTTAAAACTTGAGCCTGAATCGATACATCTAACGCTGAAACAGGCTCGTCCGCAATAATTAAACGAGGGTTGGTCATCAGCGCTCGCGCAATGCCAATGCGTTGTCTCTGTCCTCCACTAAATTGATGGGGATAGCGTTTTACATGATATTCATTTAAGCCAACAATTTTAAGCAGCTCGATTACTTTCTGCCTGCGTTCTTTGGAATTGCCCATTCCATGCACAATAAGTGGCTCCTCTAAAATCTTGCCAATCGAATGACGTGGGTTAAGTGAAGCATATGGGTCTTGAAAAATCATTTGGATATCTCTTCGTGCTTTCCGCATTTCACTATTCGATAAGGAAGAAAGCATTTTGCCACCAAATTCAATGTTTCCAGCAGTCGGTTCAAGCAAGCGCATTAACAGGCGACCTGTCGTTGACTTACCACATCCTGATTCGCCCACAATCCCTAATGTTTCCCCTTCAAATACTTCAAAGGATACATTGTCCACCGCTTTTACATCCCCAACTTGCGTATTAAAGAATCCTTTGCGGATTGGAAAATATTTTTTTAACCCTTCAACTTTCAACAGCACTTTCGACATATTGGTTCACCTCCTGTTCTTCCATTAAAAAGCACCTTGCTCTATGTTGCTCTGTCGCTTCAAATAAAGGTGGTGTTTGTTGTAGGCAACGTTCCATTGCAAATTCACAGCGTGCTGCAAAACGACAGCCATCTTTTATCGTGCCTGGCCTAGGTACACTGCCAGGTATTGAGTACAGGCTATCTTTTTTGTAACGCATATCTGGTACAGATTTAATGAGTCCTTGTGTATAAGGATGCTTAGGATTTTTAAACATTTCTTGAATAGGTGCTTCTTCAACAATTTGCCCTGCGTACATAACAATAACGCGTTCGCAAGTTTCTGCTACGACCCCTAAATCGTGCGTAATTAATAAGACAGCCGTATTCATACGCTTGTTCAAATCTTTCATCAGTTGCAAAATTTGTGCCTGAATCGTCACATCAAGGGCAGTCGTCGGCTCATCGGCAATCAGTACCTTCGGGTCACAGACCAATGCCATAGCAATCATCACTCGTTGGCGCATCCCACCTGATAGTTGATGAGGATAATCCTTTAGTAGTTCCTCTGCACGTGGTAATCCAACTAGTTTCATAATTTCTACCGCCCGCGCAAAAGCCTTCTTTTTCGACCACTTGGGATTATGGATTAAAATAGCTTCTTTTAATTGCTCGCCAATTGTAAATAGAGGATTTAAGGAAGTCATTGGCTCTTGAAAAATCATCGCTACATCCTTACCACGCACTTTTTGCATTTGCTTATCCGTTAATTTCGCTAAATTTTTGCCATCTAACAGTACTTGTCCACCTGTAATTTTTCCAGGTGGTGAAGGAATCAATCCCATAATGGATAAAGATGTCACACTTTTCCCACTACCCGATTCCCCAACAATCCCTAAAATTTCCCCTTCATGGACTGAAAAATCAATATCGTCAACGGCAGGAATCTGTCCATCATCTGTGAAAAACGTTGTTTGTAAACCTTTTACTTCTAACAGCTTTTTTCGCATGTTCAACCGCTCCATCCTACCAATATTTTTAAAAAATACAAATTTATTGAATATTATATACTAACTATCTCTAAATTCTCTATTTTCAGATAATTCTAACCAAATATTTTCTCTCTTTCAATCATTATTATTCTGCAAATCACATATATTTTCTACATTTTTCTCCCCCTCCTCCAAAAACTTCTGTTAAATCGATAAATTTCCACAAAAAAAGACTTCCAGAGTATTAACAATGGAAGTCTCTTTTGAGGTGTCAGGCACGCAAACAATTCGGAACTTAAACCCAAACCAAAGGGAAAATCATCGGCATCCGTATATCGTTTAATCCTTAATCTAAATGTTGTACTTGGAATAAATTATAGTAAGTGCCTTGCTTCTTCATTAGTTGTTCATGATTACCTTTTTCTATTAATTGTCCATGATCAATAACAAATATATTATCAGCATGTGTAATGGTTGAAAGTCGGTGCGCAATAATAATCGTTGTGCGATCATGCACAAGGGCATCTAATGATTCTTGAATAAGTGCTTCACTTTCCAAATCTAGCGCTGATGTTGCTTCATCTAAAATTAAAATCGGTGGGTTTTTTAAAAATACACGGGCAATAGCAACACGTTGCTTTTGGCCACCCGATAATTTTACGCCACGCTCTCCTACCTTAGTGTTATAACCATTTGGTAAGTTCATAATAAAGTCATGTGCATTAGCCGCTTTGGCAGCTGCCATTACTTCCTCATCTGACGCTCCTGGTTTCCCCATCAAAATATTTTCCTTAACTGAATCGCTAAACAAAATATTATCTTGAAGCACAATGCCAATTTGAGCGCGCAATGAATGGATTGTGACATCTTTAACATTATGTCCATCTACAAAAACCGCTCCATCTGTTGCATCATAAAAACGAGGGATTAAACTAATAATGGTAGATTTCCCACCGCCACTCATCCCAACAAACGCAACCGTCTCCCCTGGTTTTATGGTGAAGTTCATGTTTTTTAAAATTGGCGAACCATCCACTTCATATTGAAAGGCTACATTTTCAAATCGCACTTCACCTGATGCTCGCGGTAATGTAAGGGCATTTTCCTTATTTTTCACTTCATAAGGCTCGTCTATTAGTTCAAACATACGATCCATCGAAGCGATAGATTGGGTTAACGTTGTAGATGAACTTACTAAACGACGAAGTGGTCCGTAGAGACGCTCAATATAAGCGATAAAAGCAACCATCGTTCCTAGTGATAATGGGCCATTTATCACTTGATAGCCAGCATAAGCAATAACAAGTAATGGTGCCACGTCCGTAATCGTATTGACTACCGCAAAGGACTTGGCATTCCATTTTGTATGATCAAGTGCTTTTTCAAAAAACTCGCCATTTGCTTCATTGAATAACTGTTGTTCATGTTTTTCTAGCGTAAAGCTTTTAATAATACTCATTCCAGCTACTCGCTCATGTAAATAACTTTGCACACCTGCAAGTGCCTGTGAACGGTTACGTGTTAAAGTTCGTAGTTTACCAAAGAAGAACTTTACACTAATTGCATAGAATGGGAATGCAATTAATGCGACAAGTGTCAGTTTGACATCCATTGCTAGCATAATACCTACCGCAATGACAATTGTTGCAAAATCAAGCCAAACATTCATTAAACCGGTCATAACAAAGTTTTTCGTTTGTTCCACATCATTAATAACACGTGAAATGACCTCGCCAGCTCTTGTATTTGCGTAATACTTCAGGCTTAGTCGCTGTAGATGCGCATAAATTTCTTTTCGGATATCAAAAAGTACCTTATTACTCACATGCTGTGCAAAGTATTGACGGTAGTATTCTATTGGTGGACGTATAACGAAAAATACAATAATTGTTCCACCTAGCCAATAAAACAATTCCTTTGTTTTTTCTGTATCCGTTAAATCCTCAGCACCAATAATATCATCAAGTACTATTTTTATAAGCAATGGAATAAATAACGGAATCGCAAATTTCACAATACCAATTAATACGGTTAAAAGTATTTCCCATGTATATGGTTTGACAAAACGCATATAACGCTTTACGCTACCCAATTATCATCACTTCCTTATTCGGAAACCACTTTTCAATGGCTTTCTACATTCAAAAAGAAACAGACATTCAATATTGAATGCCCTTACGTATTATAGCAATATTTAGCATGAAGTACAGTGAGTAAAACTTTTGCGCTAACTATTTTTCGCTTTCATCGCAATCTCTCTTTATAAAATACCCTTTACATGAAAAAAAACACCCATTAGTTAAACTAATAGGTGTTAGTTACTGACAATCATCTGCTTGCATATCGAGCTGAAACTTATAACGATTCGTCCAAGCATCGATAAAATCAGGTGCAAAAGGCCCTCTTTTTTGTTGTATCCAGCTAATTAATTTTTCGACATTGCGCTTTAAAATTTTATCGATTACATCTGGGTAAGACATTTCCTGTCGATGTTGTTCATATTCATCTTCATCTAAAAGGGTATACGACATATCCGGAAAAACCTTAATATCTAAATCGTAGTCAATATATTTAATGGCATTATTATCGAAAACAAATGGTGAGCTTAGATTACAATAATAATACACACCGTCCTCACGCAGCATGCAGATGATGTTGAACCAGTGCTCCGCATGGAAATAACAAATAGAAGGCTCTCTCGTTAGCCACGTACGACCATCGGATTCTGTCACAAGTGTTCGTTCATTCGCACCGATTATAATGTTTTTCGTCCCTTTTAAAACCATTGTTTCTTGCCAAACACGGTGGATGCGGCCGTTGTGCTTATAACTATGTATTTGTATCGTTTCTCCTTCTACCGGTATTGCCATTTTTGAAGCCCACCTTTTCGTCTATGCTACCTAAATCTAGCAGTCTCTAGTATATTATAGCAATCTGTACGCGAAAGGTGTAGTTGAAAACTACAAATTTCACTGTGTCATGTTATTTATGTACAAATTTTCGTAAATTAATAGCAATTTCCATCATAACAAAAACCTTTGGAATTTTTTATCTTTCTATATAAACGTTGTCATAAGGAATAGAAAAGGGCTGCCCTTTTCATCTTTTCGATTGTTAGACAGCCCCTTAGAAGGTAAATGCAATTATGCAGTTACAAAGTGAGAGATTACTCGCTCGCGTTTTGGTTATTCTTAGCGTATTTGCCTGAAGCTTGAGCTTTATTCTGCTCAGCTTTAGCATTTTGCTTTTGCACTTCGTTGAAGTCTGTTTCATAACCAAACTCTTCACTTTGGCGTTGCATGTTTTTATTTGCTTGTTGGTTGTTGTTTTGATTTTTCTTCATCAGTCATTCACCTCCACGCTAATTATTGTGTACAGAGGTGATTACTTTTATGCTCCTAATTTTTTTAATTTTCATTTCCACTATTTAATCGCTTGCCATATCTTCAGCATAGGTACAGGCATTGGTAATAATTCTATTTGCTCACGTGTCAGCCATTCACCCTTCTCACCTGTTTTACTCTTCATATAATAAGCATTCACATGCCAAGTTAAATGAGAGAAGATATGCTTAAATGTTAAAATTTGCTGGTGTGCTTGGACATTTAAATCATGATGGTGAGCAAATTTTATCAATGAATCATCTTCTTGTTCCACCATTGGAAACTGCCACATATTCGCGAGTAATCCTTCTTCCGGACGCTGCTCCATCAATATCCGTCCATCTTCATCCTCACAAACATAGACATCGTATGAGATATGCTTCATCTTTACTTTTTTAGATTTAATAGGCAGATTTTCGGGTTCACCCTCGTTAAAAGCTGTACAGTATTCTCGGACGGGACATAATAAACACTTTGGTGAAGTTGGGGAACAAATAAGTGCCCCAAGTTCCATTAAGCCTTGGTTAAAAGAAGATGCATTTTCAGGATCAATTAGTTCTGCAACAGCCGCTTCAAAAATTTTCTTTGTTTTTGGAAGTGCAATATCATCATGGATATTAAGGACACGACTTAAAACACGCATAACATTACCATCAACTGCATGCTCGGGCTTATTATAGGCAATACTTAATATAGCGCCTGCAGTATAGGGACCGATTCCTTTTAGTTTTGAAATTTCATGCCGATTATCAGGTACAATTCCCCCGTAACTTTCTAAAACCTCACGCACACCTGCTTGCAAATTCCGTGCTCGTGAGTAATAACCGAGGCCTTCCCAATGCTTTAATAAATATTCCTGTGGTGCCTCTGCTAATAATTCTAGCGTTGGAAAGCTTTCCATAAAGCGATTATAATAAGGAATTACTGTGTCAACTCGTGTTTGCTGTAGCATAACCTCAGAAACCCAAATTTTATAAGGGTCCTTTGTATGTCTCCATGGTAAATCTCGTTTTTCTTTTTCGAACCATTCGACTAAAGATTGTCGAAATTCTGTTACATATGGATAATTCACAGTGACCTCCCGTGTTTTTACGATTTAATTTATGATAAAAAGGGTATACAATTAAGAAAAGCTAATTCGCATAATATGACAAAAACGTATTTTTAATACGGTATCATTTACCGTATTATGTGAATGAATACTTAGCGATAGAAAGGTAAACTGTATAAAGCAATACCAATATTGAAATATACATGTATGCATTGTACGCCTTTTTCACGCATGCTAGGAGTGGATAATTTTGGATTCAGGTACACATTTCGTTATGGGCATAGCACTCGGAGGTCTCGCTTTAGCTGACCCAGTAGTTGCAAATCATTCAATGACCTTTACCGCCGTCATGGCTGGTACCATTATCGGCTCACAAGCACCTGATGTTGATACGGTCTTAAAGCTTCGCAATAATGCGATTTACATTCGACATCATCGCGGTATCACCCATTCAATTCCAGCTGTAGCCATCTGGCCAATTTTAATTACAATAGTGCTATCACTAATTATTCAAGACGCGAATGTGTTGCATTTATGGCTTTGGACATTTCTTGCAGTAGCCATTCACGTTTTCGTTGATATTTTTAATGCATATGGAACACAAGCCATTCGTCCATTCTCTAGAAAATGGGTTGCACTTGGTGTTATTAATACATTCGATCCGATAATATTCACTCTCCATTGCCTCGGTATATTACTATGGGCATTTGGGGCAAATCCAGTTTGGACATTTAGTGTCATGTATGGCATTATTATCGTCTATTATATTTTACGATTTGCTGTGCAAAAAGCGGTTAAAAAAGCCGTTCATAATACCATACAGGATGAAGATTATGTTATTGTAGCTCCTACAATGCGATTTTTTCACTGGCGCATCGCTGCAAAATCTAAAACGCATTACTATGTTGGTCGTGCGTATGGGCGAACAGTTAATATTTACGATAAATTTGAAATCAAACCATTACCGAAAACACCGACTGTTGAAGCTGCTATGAAAGACCCGAATCTCGATGCCTTTGTGTCATTCTCGCCATTATATCGATGGGAAATTTCAGAGCTTGAAAACGGCTTAACAGAAGTAAGGTTAATTGATCTTCGTTACCGTAGTGACAATCGCTATCCTTTCGTTGCAGTCGCTCATTTAAACGATGCCAATGAAATCATTACCTCTTACACTGGTTGGATTTTCACCGAAGATAAACTTCAGAAGAAATTACAAATTGGCGCTAGCAATTAAAGAGTCTACACAAAGCTAATAAAGCCGGGGTATCCTACTAAGGAACACCGGCTTTATTGCTTTTTTAACCTATTCCGTTTTCGATTTATTGTACGATATCGTCACTTGTATCCAGTAAATGAGCGTATTTAGGATTGCGCCCTGCAAATAGATGGAGCTTATCACCATAGCTGCCGATTAATTGGCGCACTAACGTTTCAGTATAGTCAGCCCCTCGGTAATTGTAGCCCGCTTTGGCAGACGAGGATTCAAAATCACTCCAAAGAAGCTCCACCCAAACTCGCGCACGACCTACAGACATTTCAGGGTTTTTTGCCAGTAATTCTGTTGTTAGTTTGTCAATTTTTTCTTGCATTTACTTGCCCACCTTTATTGGTGATAATATAGAAACGGGTAAGGCTTCCTGATATTTATCGCCGCCAAGACGATGCCCCCAAGCAAATCGTCCTTTTAAATAATCCACTTGAAAAAAGTTATTGTCAGAGCCGTCAATGCGGTACATTTCCCCTGGAACAATCGTATCTAAATCGACTAAATAAGCTGCTGCCATTAAAGCTTTACGTTCGTAAACTGCAAATTCATTGAGTATGCCTAGTTGTTCCGCTTTGCGAGCCTTTTCTTTAAGCTTAGCTACTTCTTCACGTAATTCATGTTCTGTCATTGCAGCATAGTTTTTGTCATTCATTCTTCATTCTCCTTCTCTTCAATAAAACGATCTATAATTTCTACAGGAAATCCCTTTTGATAAAGCGCCTGCTTCGTTTTCATTTTTAATTCATAACCAGTATACTTCGCGGCATATTTTTTCCAAACTTTTTCGCCTTGCACATCAAGCAATGCCTGCCATTCATCTTCTGCTTGTTCGATTTCTATCTGTCCAAGTACTTCATCTACAATAGTAAATGAATACCCTTTTCGCATTAAAAAATCTTGAATTTTGGCCTTTATTTGCGATGGTGTTTTCTTTTTTTCAGAACGAATTACTTTTTCAGCAAGCTGTGTGGCAAGCTTAACTTGTTCCTCATGGCTAAATGTTTCCAGTACTTCATCTTGCAAACTTTTATCGATTCCCTTTTTCATAAGATCTTGTCGAATAGCTCGCGGGCCTTTTTTCATGGTAGCTTTTTTGGTATTTAGCAATGCTTTTGAATAAGATTCATCATTTAAAAAGCCATATGATTTTAACTTTTGGATAGCTTCTAATATGACTGCTTCGCCGAACTCTAGTGAGCTTAACTTTTTCTTCACCTCATGCTCACTTCGCATTTGATAGGATAAATAATTCAGCCCTTTATTAAACGCCTTACGAATTTCATCTTCATAGGCAATTTCCTGAATATCAAATTCTTCGAGTACCTTCCCTTTTGTCAAACCAAATTGTATGAGAATTGCCTCATCTACTGGGAAAGCGTATTCCTCGTTCAAATATATATTATAACGTTCTGGATTGTTTTTTTGACGTGCAATTTTTGTAATAACACGCATATGAAACCACTCCTTTGCCTAAACATTATAACATCTTTTTCTTTTTTTCTATCTTTGTGTATAGTTGAGTTACATCTATTTGGAAAAAGGAGGGGTTCTTATGAAAATCGTTATTGCGGGCGGTACTGGTTTTGTTGGGAAAGCGCTAACCAAATTGTTACAAGAGCAAGGCCATGAACTATTTGTCTTGTCACGCAGCAATTCTAAATACGAAAATGGCATTCATTATGTCCAATGGCTACAAGATGGCGCACGACCAGAAAAAGAATTAGACAATATTGATGCATTCGTTAATTTGGCTGGTGTATCACTAAATGACGGCCGTTGGACAAAAAAACAAAAGAAGGCGATTTATACGAGTCGGATGGATGCTACATTAGAAATCGTTCGGATTATAGAGGAACTAGATAAAACGCCTGAAGTACTTGTAAATGCCAGTGCAGTTGGCATTTATCCACCTTCCATAGCGACAACCTATAGTGAAAATTTTAAGGATTATGCAACTGATTTTTTAGGATGGACCGTTCATGATTGGGAACGCCATGCTTTGCGAGCTGAAAAACTAGGCGTTCGTGTAGCACTCGCACGCTTTGGCGTTATTTTAGGTCGTGACAATGGCGCGTTGCCTTCCATGCTATTGCCTTATAAATTGCATATAGGCGGAACGATTGGTTCGGGTGAGCAATGGCTATCATGGGTCCATATCGAGGATGTGGCACGTGCCCTTTATTTTGCGATTACAAATGCGTCCATCAGCGGACCATTTAATGTCACAGCTCCTTATGCTACACGCATGAAGGAATTCGGACAAACTATCGCACAGGTAATGAATCGCCGTCATTGGTTGCCAGTCCCGAGTTTTGCCATGCGTTTAGCTCTTGGCGAACAAAGTATGCTTGTCTTAGAAGGCCAGCATGTATTACCAACAGTTTTACAAGCGCACAACTTCGAATTTCAATTCCCACATTTACAAGAAGCACTTGAAAATTTATTATAAAATCCGTGTGCAAAGTGCGACTTGAAGTAGGATAAATTTTAAAAAGTAACGCATCCTAAACGAAAAGGAAAGGATGCGTTTTTTATGTGGAAACAACATATTGTAGGTGCGGTAATTGCTACATTTATTATTGCCGCAGCAATTAGCTTTAATCCATACTTTGCTTCAGGCTCAGATGAATATCATTGGGGCATTAAAAAAGCACAGAATGGCGAACCAGCACAAGCAGGAGCACAACTTGACAAGCTACTCGACCAATATGGAGCAATTTATAAAGGAAAACCCGATAAAAAAGTTGTTTACTTAACATTCGATAATGGATACGAAAATGGCTTTACTGAAAGTATATTGGATACGTTAGAAAAAGAAAAAGCGCCAGCAACTTTCTTCTTAACCGGTCATTATTTAGAAAGTGCTAGTGACCTTGTTAAACGTATGGTACAAGATGGTCATACTATCGGCAACCATTCCTATGGTCATCCCAATATGGCTAGGTTAACGAGAGATGGTATGCGTGCAGAATGGCGTAAATTTGATGGGAAATTACGTGAATTAACCGGCATTGACCGTACAACATATGCCCGCCCACCAGAAGGCATTTTTAATGCGAAGTTGTTGGAAGTCGGCAATGCTGAAGGCTACCGTCATATTTTCTGGTCTGTCGCTTTTAAAGATTGGCTAAAGGATGAACGCCGTGGAGCAGATTATGCGTATAATTCGTTAATGGAGCAACTTCACCCTGGTGCTGTCATTTTAATGCATACAGTAGCGCAAGATAATGCAGAAGCACTTCCTTTATTTATTGCTGAAGCGAAAAAGCAGGGCTATACATTTTTATCGCTCGATGATTTAGTATTGGAGTATGAAGATTTCCCTGTCACTATGCAATCGTCCACTCCTTAGTTATAATGGGGAGATGATATCAGCATGTTATCAGTAACTACGTGCTGTACAAAGTTAAAGGACGTGGATCGCTTGACGCAACAAACAACGATGGAAGTGGGACAAAAATTCCCATTAACGATAAAGAGACTTGGTATTAATGGCGAAGGAGTGGGCTTTTACAAACGCAACGTTGTCTTCGTAAAAGGCGCAATTCCAGGAGAAGAAATTACTGCTCAAGTTACAAAAACACAACAAAATTTCGCAGAGGCTGAAATCCTGGCGATTCGCAAAGCATCACCGCATCGTCAGGAAGCACCTTGCCCTGTTTACAATGAATGCGGCGGTTGTCAGCTTCAACATATGACATACGAAAAACAACTTCTTGAAAAACGTGATATCGTGATGCAAGCTTTAGAACGCTATGCTAAGCCATTAGCTGCATCTGTAGAAGTTCGCCATACACTGGGTATGGATAACCCATGGCATTATCGCAACAAAAGCCAGTTCCAAGTTCGTAAAGAAGGTAAACGTGTTTATGCAGGTCTTTTTACTGAAGGCAGCAACAAGCTACTGAATATTAACGATTGTCTTGTACAACATCCAATCACATCGAAAATTACAGTGGCAACACGTAAAATCTTACAAAAACTAAATATTACGATTTACGATGGTCGTACGCTCGATGGTTTAGTGCGTACGATTGTTGTCCGTACAGGGATTCGTACAGGTGAAACGCAAGTCGTGCTTGTAACGACACGCAAAGAAATTCCCCACCTTGCTGAGCTTATAACACGCATTAAAAAAATCGACCCAAGTATTGTGTCGATTGCACAAAATATTAATCGTGAAAAAACTTCTCTAATTTTCGGTGATGAAACGATTGTGCTGGACGGCAAGGAAACAATTCATGAGGAGCTTGGGGAATTAGCCTTCGACCTTTCTGCTCGTGCATTCTTCCAATTGAATCCAACACAAACCGTACATTTATACAATGAAATTAAAAAAGCAGCTGCATTAACAGGTAAAGAAACGGTTGTTGATGCTTACTGTGGTGTGGGAACAATTGGTTTATGGTTAGCTGATCAAGCGAAAGAAGTTCGCGGTATGGATGTTATCCCAGAGAGCATTCAAGATGCTCGAACAAACGCGCGCAAGCATGGTTTTAAACATACGAAATACGCGGTGGGCACTGCCGAAAGTGTCTTAGCGAAATGGCGCAAAGAAGGCTTTACGCCGGATGTCATTACAGTCGATCCGCCGCGCACAGGCCTTGCTCCAGAATTTATTCGCACTGTTCTAAAACTAAAGCCAAAACGTTTTGTCTATACTTCTTGTAACCCCTCTACACTGGCTAAAGATTTACAGGAATTATCAAAACTTTATGATGTGGAATATATTCAGCCCGTTGACATGTTCGCACAAACTGCTCAAGTTGAGTGCGTTGCAAAGCTTGTGTTAAGAAAATAAACCAGTTAGAGCATCTCTAAGTTTTTTGAGATGCTCTTTTAGTTTAAATAAGAAAAAGGGCTTCTTTCGCAGAATTCAGGTCTCCCACCAGAGAATCAACTCTCCTTTCCCGATACCAAAAATGATTTCACTCCTTAAAACTATATAACAACTTCAGAAGGTAGGTGTAGACTGCCTCTTGTATAGATAATCTCTCCTCTAGGTTCCTAATTCTCTCCAAAAATCAACGCTGAAAAAAAACTAATCATTATGCAGTTTTCATAGATTGGCGTATTTTTTTACTCTCAACTATGTAATAGAGTATTTTTTTACTCTCAACTATGTAATAGAGTATTTTTTGACCTCAAGCATTAAAACTTCATATAACATTTCTTGCATTTTATTTTTCAATAAGTCAAAATATTTACAAACAAAAAAGGGAGGGTACATTAAACCATTCCTAGATAGAAAAATAGGATCTTATAATATCGCACATTATAAAAATAAAGCCTCATTTATGGCAGATTATGTAGTAAAGGAGCTCTAAAAGCTAAATGGACTGAATCTGAAATAGTTACACTTTTTAAGTGTCTTCTCTTCAGGATTCACTTCAAACAGTTTTTAGAGTTTCTTTTTATTTTAACAAGGTAAAAAAACCACTATCTTTTAAAGCATAATGCTCAGTCTCTTTATTACATTCAAAAGAATATGCAATAGAATTTTCATGATCAAACTCTAAATAAAATTTTAAGCTCTCAAAATTACACAATATATTGCTAAAGGTTTCAACACTTCCAAAATCTTTATTTTGTTTATATATTTCTATGGATTTTTCTAACGATTCTCTTAATATAGCCCTAGCTGCTTCTGTAAGTTCTTCTTTTTTTAAAGATTTAATCGTCCTTTGAGAATCATCTAATAAATCCATTATCTCACTGGCACTTAAAAGGTCTGAGTTACGCATAATTTTCAAGGAATATCCTCCTTATTCTTAATTAAATCTTTTAACCATAATATCACCAATTACTAGTTAATTCTTGTTACTATTATATTTCACACTCGCTTTCGCAAAATCACTTCCTGCATCTGCGGGTATTCACTCTGCTTTCGCGGGTATTTCGCTCCATTCCGCGGGTATTCACTCTGCTTTCGCGGATATTCCCTCTCACTCCGCGGGTATTCACTCTAATTTCGCGGGTACTCCACCCCATTCCGCGGGTATCACTATTTATCAAATGGATTCCCCCCACCACGCGGGAATTCCATTTAATTCCTTATATATCTATCAACTATCTAATTGCTTTTATAATAGCTTATCTGTATAATATATTGTTAGGTGCCAAACCTACGTGGCATGGACGGAACATCCGTGTCACACCGAAAAACGCCATTACAGCACGGATTTGCTGGGCGTTTTTTGTTTTATGAGCGGGAGATGAGCCCCGCTCTTTTATTTTTGCATATAAAAGCGACCATGACGTTAAACCGTCACTGGTCGCTTTTTTTTATGTTTCCCGAATATCATTAAAACGATTGCCACAGTTAGTAAGAGCAACGCCACAAGTAAAAGGAAGCTATAATTTTTTACAAACTCTAAATAAACCCCGCCTAAAAACGGTCCTGTTAAACTACCGATGCTTAAGGCAATTCCACAAAGTAAGTTGCCAGTCGGTAATAGTTCTTTCGGCGTTAAATCCGCCATGTATGTAATTCCAAGAGAAAACATCGAACCAACCAATGTACCTGCAAAGAAAAATACGATTGCTACCGCTAATGGTGAATGCTCTAAAAAACTGGCCACACTAAAAAGGATAGCTCCTCCAAATGCTCCAGTCATCAAGATATTTCGCCGTCCAATTTTATCGCCCAGTGCGCCAAGAGGAACTTGCGTTAAAATACCTCCAAAGGTAAAGACCGATAAAATAATGGGAATCATATCCACATCAAAACCTTTACGCAAGGCGTATACTGGAAATAAAGCATTTAACGACGATTCTAAAAAACCGTAAACAAAAGGGCCTAAAAATGCAATCCACCCAAATACAATAGCCACCTTATAGCGATTCCATCCTCTTGCATTCATATCACCGGTTAGACGCTCTGGCTTCTCGTTGCGTAATAAAAATACAAATGACCATGCAAATAAGCACATAATCGACGACACAATAAACGGCAATGGTTCAGCAATTTGTATAAGCTTTACCATCAATGGCCCTACCGCAAAACCTGTGCTAAAAGACAACCCATAAATAGCCATGCCTTTCCCTAAACTTTTATGATCAGCTGTGCTTGTAATCCATGTTTGAGTTGCATAATGTAGCGCATGATCGCCTACACCGATCAGCAAACGCAACACGAACCAAAATGTAACACTTTTCCATAAAGGAAATACAAGGAGTGAGACAAATACAAGTGCACCACCTATTAAAATAATTGGTTTGTAGCCCCATCTTCGTAAAGGTTGTTCGATAAACGGTGAGATTAATAAAGTTCCTATGTATAGACCTGTCGCATTTAAACCATTTAATGCAGAGGATACACCGTCACGTTCAAAAATAATAGAAATAAGTGGCAGTAGCATTCCTTGTGAAAACCCTGATATAGATACAATTAACACTAGGATTGCAAACCTTTTTTTGCTGTAATCTGAGAAGTAAGTCATTTTTTCCTCCAACATCAAGTCATCTTCCACATAACAGCATACCAAAAAGCCTTAGCGCTCACCACATGTGATTTTACGCTAAGGCTTAACTAACACTTATCTCCATTCAATTGTATAAACACGAATTTCGGCTTTTTATTTGCCGATTACTTGTTTAAACTCCCTCCTTTTCGAGTTAGAGTTCACCGTTTAGTACCATCAGCTCCTTTACTATTTCTTAAAACAACTTTAACATACAACATCAATATTGTAAATATTCTGTCTATTAATTTTTCAAAATAATCTCTAAGTCCTAGGTGTTTACCTAGGCATTGAAATTTAGTCCTAAATCAGCTACGATGTAAGGGACGAAATGAGGTGTATGTATGTCAAAGCCAATCACTGATAAAGAGCAACAAGTAACTTACTTAAAAGAACGTCTTGAAATGTTTTTAGAAGTATTAGATGCCATCGACCCAGAAACGACTGAATTACAGGATATTGATCGTCTAATTGAAATGATGGATGATTTAGAAGAGAAAATGGAGCAATTCAACGCTCGTGAACAATAATGACACGCAAAAGCAAGCGAGCAAATAATTTGCCCGCTTGCTTTTTAATGACAATCCCAATTATAAACAACCTGACTAAAATCTTTATTTTTAAGCTCTTCTTCTGTAATAAAGAAATTGCCAACACCGCAATCTCCCCACAATATATGATCTCCTTCACTATCTATTTGCAATAACAACGTTGTAGAATCGTTATAATCGCCATAAGCTCTAGGATCATCCTGTGTAAAGAATGGATATCCCCCCATTTTATGCCCTGCGCCAGATAATACATCATACAATACATCTGCTAATTCTTCGTCTTCTTCAATAGCCGCTAAGAGACTTGCGTACTTTTCATCGCTTCGAAAATCACCCATTGATAAAGGTTCAAATTTTGCTTTAAAGCTTAATGCCAGTTCTTTCTCTACAGGAAAATACATTTCTTCATCCTCATTTTCGATAAATGAGAAGTCTTGCACAAGTTGCGATTCATCATCAATGATTGTATCGTGGAAAATAACGCGAAAACCCGCTTGATTTTTCCCATTATCGAAATCCATCCCTAAGACATCATCATAACCGTCAATATAAAATTGCAATATCCCCTGCTCTGGGAAATGAGGCACGTGCTTAGGAACATCCGCAAAATTAATTTGTGCTAAAAGCTTTAATGGTTGTTGTTCCTCGTTTTTAGGATATTCCATAGTCAGTGGAAAATATGGATTCCCTGCTAATTTACTTGCAAATAAAGTCGTTTCCTTTTCATGCGCTTCCATTACAACAACAGGACTCATGGTTCCTTCTATTATATTTCGATATGATTCAACTTCCTTTGGTAACTTTAACGAAATTGTTTCTGACATGAAATATCCTCCTTGAATTAAAGTTAATTCCATTATAGAACAAACGTTCCCGATAAGCAATTACTCTCTTTGAACATTTAATGGCAAATTACGAAACATTAGAATTCTATAAAGTTATTCGCTAATTCCTACCACAATTACATGCACTCTTTTTTTCATTAGTGGAAAAGAGTATAATGGTTCGTGGAAATAATTAAATTTTCTATGGGGGGCAATACCAAAATGAATCTTCAAACTTTGGAGAAAAGTCTATACGATTTAATTACAGAAACGTCAACAAACTTACCAAAAGATGTACGTCGTGCCATTAAAAAAGCGAAAGAAGCTGAAAATGCAGGCACTCGTGCAGCAATGAGTTTAGAAACAATCTCTAATAATATTATTATGGCAGAAGACAATGTATCACCAATCTGTCAAGATACTGGTCTACCAACATTTAAAATCTACACTCCTGTAGGTGTAAACCAATTAGAGATTAAAGAAGCAATCAAAAAAGCAATTAACGATACAACAGCCGATGCAAAATTACGTCCAAATGCTGTTGATTCTTTAACTGGTGCAAACAGTGGCAACAACCTTGGTGATGGACTACCAGTTATGAAATTCGAGCAATGGGAAAAAGACTATATTACGATTAAATTAATTCTTAAAGGTGGCGGCTGTGAAAATAAAAACATCCAATACAGCTTACCATGTGAGTTAGAAGGTCTTGGTCGTGCTGGTCGTGACTTAGACGGTATCCGTAAATGTATTCTACACTCTGTTTACCAAGCACAAGGTCAAGGCTGTTCTGCAGGCTTCATCGGCGTAGGTATCGGTGGCGACCGCTCTTCTGGCTATGATTTAGCAAAAGAGCAATTATTCCGTCATGTGGAAGATACGAATGCAAATCCTGATCTTGCAAAATTAGAAGAATATGTTGTAAAAACTGCCAACACTTTCGGTATTGGTACAATGGGCTTCGGTGGTGAAGCAACTTTACTTGGTTGTAAAATTGGCGTTATGCACCGTATTCCTGCATCATTCTACGTATCAGTAGCCTATAACTGCTGGGCATACCGTCGTATGGCAGTTGATATTAATCCAGAAACTGGCGAAATCATTAACTGGCACTATCAAGAAGGCGAAAAAATTACATTTAAAGATGAAGTTGCTGCAACAGCAGAAGAGACTTCTACAAATGTTGTAGAACTAACTGCACCGATTACAGAAGAACAAATTCGTTCACTTAAAGTAGGTGACGTTGTGTCTATTACTGGTCGTATGTACACTGGTCGCGATGCAATTCACCATCACTTAATGAGTCACGATGCACCAGTTGATCTGAACGGACAAGTTATTTATCACTGTGGTCCTGTAATGGCTAAAGATGAAGAAGGTAACTGGACAGTGAAAGCTGCTGGTCCAACTACTTCTATCCGTGAGGAGCCATACCAAGGAGATATCATGAAAAAATTTGGTATCCGTGCTGTAATTGGTAAAGGCGGTATGGGTCCAAAAACACTTGCCGCTTTAGGTGAACACGGTGGGGTTTACTTAAATGCAATCGGTGGTGCCGCTCAATACTACGCAGACTGCATTAAAGGTGTAGATGGTGTAGACTTAATGGAATTCGGTATTCCAGAAGCTATGTGGCATTTAAACGTTGAAGGGTTCACAGCCGTTGTAACAATGGACTCTCACGGTAACTCGCTTCACGCTGATGTAGATAAATCTTCTCTAGAGAAACTTGCGCTACATGCAGAAAGAGTCTTCTAAGCTAATAGCACATTTTTAACGAAAAGATTTACCTGTAACGAACACAAAATATAGAGGCACAGAATATTCCTAGTGAATATACTGTGTCTTTTTTTGCGCTAGATAAACCCCTATTTTTTCTTGAACAAGCTCACTATTTTATCAGTATATTGATTTGTAACTCCCCTAAACCAAATATTTCAAAGGACTTTTTATTCTAATTTAAATTTATTCCTTTCTTTTTCCAAACAGCTTTGTTATAATAATTCTAAATTAAGAAGGACTTGATTGAAAGTGGTTATCAACTACAGAAACGCTTGTTTTTCTTTAATTTATAAGGTTTTTGATATTGATTTTCATTATCAGGGGGGATTTAGATGGAGTACTCTAATCGAGAAAATGTTGGATTAATTGAGAATATAAAAGTGCACGCTGAACTAATTGCTGCTATTATGGCAGGTTTATTTATCTTGCTTGCATGGCGTTTAGATACAAATGATCAAACAACTGCTTCAGTTCTTTTATATATTGTTGCTTTTTGTGTTGGAGGATTTGCAAAAGCAAAAGAAGGCATCGAAGAAACTATAAAAGAAAAAAAATTAAACGTAGAGTTACTAATGATTTTAGCTGCAATTGGCTCAGCAGCTATTGGCTATTGGACAGAGGGAGCCATTCTTATTTTTATCTTTGCTGTCAGTGGCGCTCTAGAAACATATGCTATGAACAAAAGTCACCGCGAAATATCTGCACTCATGAATTTACAACCTGAGGAAGCTTGGTTAGTACGCGGTGGGTTTGAACCGATGAAAGTCGCTGTCTCAACACTAAAAATTGGTGACCATTTACTGATTAAACCTGGTGAACGTGTCCCAGCAGACGGTATTATCTTTAAAGGACAGTCTTCTATCGATGAAGCTGCTATTAGTGGTGAGCCATTACCGATTGCCAAGTTCGAAGGTGACGAAGTATTTGCAGGGACAGTTAATTTAAATGGCGCGATTACTATGGAAATGACAAAACCAAATTCCGAAACATTATTCCAAAAAATTATTATGCTTGTTCAAAATGCTCAAAGTGAAAAATCACCTTCACAGCAATTTATCGAAAAATTTGAAGGTACTTATGTAAAATTCGTGTTACTATCTGTTGCACTTATGATGTTCCTTCCCCACTTTTTAATCGGTTGGGACTGGACGACAACGTTTTATCGAGCAATGGTACTTTTAGTAGTGGCATCTCCATGTGCACTGGTTGCATCCATTATGCCTGCCACATTAGCAGCTATTTCGAATGGCGCGAAAAACGGGATACTATTTAAAGGTGGCTTACACCTCGAGCACTTAAGTGCGTTACGTGCATTAGCAGTCGATAAAACAGGAACTTTAACACAAGGTAAACCAATCGTAACAGACTTCATCGTACGCGATGGTTTAAATCAAGAAGAAACATTAGCAATTCTTGCAGGTATTGAAGCTCAATCAAACCATCCTTTAGCACAAGCGATTACTACCTACGCTAAAGCACAACACATATCACAGTTTGCGCAAGCAACGATTGAAGATATCCCTGGCTGGGGCATGAAAGGCTTTGTTAATGGAACAGAGTATTTAATAGGTAAACCAGATTTTGTTGGAAGTGAAGAAGCTAACACATTCGCAAATAACGCATTATCAAAGCTTTCTGCTGAAGGTAAAACAGTAATTTTTATACGTGACAAGGAAGGTATTGTCGCACTTGCTGCATTAAAAGATACGGTTCGTGATGAGGCAAAAAAAGCTGTCGCATTGTTAAAAGAATTAGGAATCGATGTTATCATGCTGACTGGCGATAATGAGAAAACGGCTAAAGTTATTGCAAAAGAGGCAGGCGTTACTGAATTTGTGGCAGAATGTCTTCCTGAAACAAAAGTGACGGAAATGAAACGCCTCCTCGATCAACATAAATATGTAGGGATGGTTGGTGACGGTATCAATGACGCACCAGCATTAGCAACAGCCACTACTGGTATTGCAATGGGCGAAGGGACAGATGTTGCCTTAGAAACAGCAGATGTCGTGTTAATGAAAAATGATTTATCTAAAATTGCCTATGCGGTTCGTCTTTCTCGCAAAATGCAACGAATCGTGAAACAAAATATTTTCTTCTCTATCGGCATTATTGTTTTATTAATTGCCTCTAACTTTTTACAAGTTGTCGATTTACCACTAGGTGTGATCGGTCATGAAGGCAGTACAATTCTCGTTATTTTAAACGGCTTACGAATGCTTAATAAAAATGTATAGAAAAGGTGGTCTCAAACCGAGACCACCTTTTAAAGTGTCATCCAATTCATAAAAATAAACTACTGCCATTGATTTTCGTTACGGGTTGCTCGCTTTCCGCGGGCGTGGCTTAAGCCTCCTCCTCCACTGCGCTACGTGCGGGGTCTTAAGTCTCACGTTTGTCCCGCAGGAGTCGAGCAACCCTTCACTACAATCGCAAAGTTTGTATCTGCTAGCATATGTGGGTGCCAGTCACTCACACAATTTTACTAAGTAAAAATCCACGTAGACCCCTGCGGGAACGCACAGAACGTAAGACGCTGGCATTCCGCGCGTTAGCGATGGTTGCGGCTTACGTCGTGCCCGCGGAAAGCAAGTGGATTTTTGCACTTTAAGAAGACTCCCTAGTGCCAATCACTCACACAATTTTCTGCGATGCGTGATTAGTTGATTGGAGTGAAAGGCGCGACACTCCAGCAGGAACAGCACGAGCTGAAAATCCATTTTTGCGGCGACAGCCGCAAAAATTAGTTGAAGCCGTGCCTGCGGAAAGGAAGCGCATGGAACGGAAATCAACGGTGTGCCTACGGAAGCATCCATTGTATCTATATCCACGCATAGCAAAAAGTGTTAGATTGATTGCTGTCAATCTAACACTTTTTCTCTTTTGTGCTACTTTTACAGTTATTTAATAGCACCTTCAGCTTTAAGCAATGCTCTCTTTTGCATCGTGGCATTTAAGACACCACCAAAAATTAAAATCATCCCAGTAAAATACAGCCACAGCATTAATATAATAACGCCACCAATACTACCATATGTAGCAGAATAGTTTCCAAAATTACTAATATAGAAAGAAAAACCATATGTCACAAGCAACCATGCGAGCGTCGAAAACATTGCGCCTGGCCAAACACCCATTAATTTCAATCGAGGTGTCGTATTCGGTACTAACCAGTAAATTGCCATCAACACTACAAAAATAAGTAACGGTGGCATCGACCAGCGAATATTGCGCCAAAGGGATTCAAACTCATCTTCAATACTAACAATTGAAAATAAAAAATGACCAATTTGCTGTCCAAAAACAGGTAATAAAAGCGCGACTGCTATTACAATTACTAAAGCTATAGTAAATACAAGAGAGAGCCCTCGATCTATAAAGGTCACCCTATTTTCGGTATCGTACGCTTTATTTAAAGCTCTTAATAACGCATTGATTCCTTTTGACGCAGACCAAATCGTCCCAAGTACACCAATTGATAATAGGCTGCTATTACGGTTCGTTAGCACCTCATTTAATGTACTTTCTATCAACCTGTATACTTCATCAGGCATCAAATTAACTAAAAACGAATAAACTTGCGTTGTTTCTAAATTTAAATATGGCAAAAGCGTTACAAGGAAAATGAGTAGGGGGAAGAAAGATAGCAAAAAGAAATAAGCAAGTTGCGCCCCGAGCGCCGATATTTCAACGCGTTGTATGCGAAGCATTAAATCTTGGATAAAGCCTTTCGATGTCATCACATCTACCATATCTTCATTTGGCGAAAAAAATGCTTTTACTTCCGCAAATGAAGAACGTATGGATGCTTTTTTCTTTTCCATTTAATTCCCTCCTTGAACTACAGCCTATTCTTTTTCTGGTGAGGTAAAGGCTGTTTTTGTATCGCTAATCATGCCTTGAATAGTGGAAGGTAATTCTTTAAATTCATCAACTTTCTCAGCTATTGTATTGACATTTTCTGATACGCTATCACAAAGTACTTTAGCTGCGATTACTTTTTCCTCAATTAAATCTTGCAGTTCATTACGATGCGATGCGTAATATGATACTGCTTCCTTCATTTTTTTAGTAGTAGCGACAGTTTTCTCTCGTGTAGTACGATCAAACATGCTTAATGCAGCACCTACTGCAGCACCTACAACGATGGATGCTAATAATTTACTTTGTCCCATATTTTATATACCCCCTGCTTGTGTAATGTTTATTCCCTTTTTTATTATAATTAAACAGCTTACTGCCCTTATTCTACCCAATTACAGTCTATTTTTAAAGCAACGCACAATTACAGTGTTGACATTTTTTTTATTCAATGAAATGATATTGGCTAGGATTATGAAAGGTAGGTTAATTGAATGGATTTATCTATATCGTCAAAAGAAAACGTTATTTATATGGTCGATCAAATGAAAGATAAGCTTCGCATGGTCAATGTAGATGCCATGAAATCAGAGAATTTTGATGAAGCAAATTATGAAGATTTAGTCTATCTATACGAAATGGTTATGAAACGTGACACATTTAGCCCTAGTGAAATGCAGGCTATCGTTGCTGAATTGGGCTCTTTACGCAAATAATAGCAATGCCCTATAACCTTCCCTCTCTACACTAAAAAAGCTATTAGCAAGGACCTTTAAGTCATTTGCTAATAGCTTTTTCTTTTGACTACTGCGTATTTTTCGCAGCAGAGCCATCTTCAGCAACAAGTGGTTGAATTAATACTTCCACACGACGATTTTTCGCGCGCCCTTCAGCCGTATTATTTGGTGCAATGGCTTTATATTCCCCATACCCTTTTGCACTAAAATAAACCCGATCAAGTTCTGAATTACTATTCACTAAAACCTTTAAAAAATTCACCGCTCGCATTACCGATAATTCCCAGTTTGAAGCGAATTCAGGACCTGTTTGTGGTACGTTATCTGTATGACCAGTAATGACAACACTACGTGCTGGGTCAGACACTAATACTGCTGCAAGTTCACTAGCAATTTTGTTATACTCTGGCTTAATAGTAGCTTTACCTGGATCGAACAAAATGCTATCGCGAATTGTAACAAGTAAACCTTCATCTGTCATTTCTGTCGCGAATTGACCTTCCATCTCATTGACTGCAATAAAATTATCGACACTATCTTTAATTTCAGCTAGCTCCTGTTGATCTTTTAAATACGCTGAGTTTTGCTGTGGCTGTTGCGGTGTTTCATCATTCTTTGCATCTGGTGTTTGCATTGGAGATGGTTGTTCTAAAAAGCTCGACCCACCATCAAATATTTGATTAAACACTGCCGACATACGCTCTAATTTTTCTTGGTCAACTGAACTAGATGCAAAAAGTACGATAAATAACGCCAGTAATAACGTTAAAATATCAGCATATGGTACTAACCAAGACTCATCAACATGATCTTCATGCTTTTTTTTCTTAGCTTTCTTTGCCAAGGCCGCCCGCCCCGCTTTCACCCGTAATTTGACGACGCTCTTCCATCGTTAAATAAGAAGATAATTTTTGTTCAATAACACGTGGCGCTTCCCCCTCTAATACAGAAAGAATGCCTTCAATCATCATACGTTTTTGCTTTACTTCAACTGCTGATTTACGTTTTAACTTGTTGGCAAATGGATGCCATAACACGTAACCTGTAAAAATACCTAATAATGTTGCCATAAATGCACCTGATATAGCATGACCTAACTTATCAATATCATTCATATTTCCTAATGCTGCGATTAACCCTACTACCGCACCGAGTACCCCTAATGTCGGGGCATATGTACCTGCTTGTGTAAAAATAGCCGAACCACTTATATGTCGTTCTTCCATCGCTTCTACTTCTTCCGTTAATACATCACGGATATAATCTGCGTTTTGACCATCAATTGCTAATGTAAGACCATTTTTTAAAAATGGATCTTCAATTTCTGAAGCCTTACTTTCTAGCGCTAACAATCCTTCACGACGAGCTAAATCGGCCCATTGTGAAAACATCTTAATAATTTCAATATCATCTGCTAGTTTTGTTTCTTTAAAAAGAATTTTAAATAGCTTTGGTACCCGCTTTAGTTCCTTCATAGGAAAGGCAATTGTTACAGCAGATATTGTACCGAAGATGATAATTAAAATAGCCGCTGGATTGTAAAAGGCACTTAAACTTACTCCCTTTAACACCATCCCTGTTAATAGTGCAACTAGCGCTAAAATTATCCCTACTACTGACGATAAATCCATATTAGAACCTCCAAATCTTCTATACTTACTTATTTTCGTCCTATTTTCCATATTTTAAATAAACATATTATATAGTATAAATGTATTTCATTATTTTTTCGATGAAATAAATGCTTTTTATTCACATTTCGACCATATTTGATTATATTGAATTAAGAATAATACACTAAATTGTCTATTATCGAAAGGAGTTAAGAATTTGTTATTATCATTTGACACAAAATTACTAAGATATGCCGAATTAGCCGTGAAAATAGGAGTAAATATCCAGAAAAATCAATACCTTTATGTGAGTTGTTCGACCGATAACTTAAAATTAGCTGAAATAATTACTAAAATTGCTTATGAAAATGGTGCAAAACAGGTTTTTGTTGATTTATCAGATGATCGACTTGTGCGCACACGTTATGAAAAAGCTCCAAAAGACTCATTTGATTTTTATCCTCCATGGAAAATTCAAGAGCGTGAATGGCTTGCAGAGCAAGGTGCTGCCTTTTTAAGCATCGTTTCACAAAACCCAGACCTCTTAAAGGATATCGATCATGAAAAAATTATGACTTTCCAAAAAGCATCAGGTCAAGCACTCGCTAACTACTATACTATGATGCGAGCAGATAAATTTAGCTGGACAGTAATTGCTGCTCCTTCTAAACAATGGGCAGCCAAAGTATTTCCATATCTACCAGAAGAACAGCAAGTTGAGGCATTATGGGAAGCAATCTTTGCTGCTACACGCACAGACCAAGATGAACCGGTCAATGCTTGGAAAACTCACGACGAACAGCTACATAACAAAGCCGACTACCTAAATAAGAAACAATTTAAGTTCCTGCGCTATCAAGCTCCGGGAACAGATTTAACAATTGAGTTACCAAAGAAGCATATTTGGACAGGTGGCAGTAGTGTCAATATATATGGCAATACATTTATGGCAAATATGCCAACAGAAGAAGTTTTTACAGCCCCACTCAAAACAGGTGTCAATGGCTTTGTCTCAAGTACGAAACCTTTAAGCTATAGTGGCAATATTATCGACCAGTTTACATTAACATTTAAAGATGGTCGTATTATCGATATACAAGCACAGCAAGGACAAGATATTTTAGCATCACTTGTTGCAACAGATGAAGGTGCACAGTATCTTGGGGAAATAGCACTTGTTCCCCACCAATCGCCTATCTCACAATCCGGATTATTATTTTACAATACATTATTCGATGAAAATGCCTCTAACCATTTAGCTATAGGTAATGCCTATTCCTTTTGTATAGAAGGTGGCAAAGAAATGTCATCAAAAGAATTGCTGTCTCACGGTCTAAATCAAAGTTTAACGCATGTTGACTTTATGATTGGCTCTGCTAATATGGATATTGATGGCATCGCAGCTGATGGTCAAATTGAACCAATTTTCCGCAATGGCAACTGGGCCTTTTAAGTAAATAGTCAGTCCTAATAATATTATTCTAGGCTAGGTATCTTATGGATGTCATAAATTATCCTTACATTTTCCTAGCAACCTATTGTATAATTAGTGTAGTTCATATAGTAGATTATTGTAAGTAGAGAGGAGCTTTTATAATGTTCATTACAACTGTACTTGGCTTTTCAGCCGTATTATTAATTTCTATGGGATTCTTTATCCACTATCTACAAGTTGGCTTAGATAGCAAATCTTCTGTAACTGTAGATCCACAACCAAAAGAAAAATATTAATCATATAAAAACAGCTACTTCAAGTAGCTGTTTTTTTTATTTATAAATATGTCATATTAGATTAGCTAAATAATTTACCAAACTCCTTTTTTTTTCATGAAAATTGCGTGAATATTGTCATTATTATTTGCATATTTACATTTTTGCTCTAAAATATTTCATTAGGGAAGGGAGCAAACTTTCATGACAATGTTAAAAGAGATTTTAAAGTTTAATGAAGATTTCGTTCAAGAAAAAAAATATGAGCCTTTTATTACAACTAAGTACCCAGATAAGCGTATCGTTATTTTATCTTGTATGGACACTCGCCTTGTAGAACTATTACCAAAAGCGATGAATTTAAGAAACGGCGACGTTAAAATTGTAAAAAGTGCTGGTGCTTTAGTGAGTCACCCATTCGGTGCAGTAATGCGTAGTTTACTCGTTGCGGTTTATGGATTGCAAGCTGATGAAGTGTATGTAGTTGGGCATTATGACTGTGGTATGAGCGCAGTTGATCCAGATGCAATGCTTAACCAAATGGTAGACCGAGGTATTAAAGAAGAAACCATTAAGATGATGGAGTACTCTGGTATTGATTTAAAAGATTTCTTACGTGGTTTCGGCGATGTAGCAACAAGCGTGAAGAAAAGTGTCGATACAATTCGTAATCACCCGTTAATGGTTGATAGTGTCCCTGTTCACGGTTTAGTTATTGACCCAAATACTGGTCGCCTTGATTTAATTGACGACGGTAGTAAATAAAACGATAACGCCAAAGGCATAGTTTTTGGCAGAAAAGCTTTCTATATAATTAAAAAATGTGTCTATCGTTTCGAATTATCGAATGATAGACACATTTTTTATTGGCTTTTGTTATATTATATCGCTGTAAATAATGTAGTAGACATTCCTTTTATTGAACATATCTTGCGTTTCACACAATAATTAGGTAAATTTATGTAATAATACTATAAAAAGTAAACTATAATTGGAGGACAATATGTATACTTATCATTCGATTTCAGCAGAAGTTTATAATCTAGATAAACCAATCGGCACATCATTCGGTGATGTCGAATATTATAGCGACAGACTTCAGCATGTCAAAGGAAAAATATTAGAACCAGCTGTTGGAACAGGGCGTATTTTAATTCCTTTACTTGAACAAGGTTTTGCTATTGAAGGCTTTGATTTATCCGAAGAAATGTTAGACTACTGTCGAAGCAATCTACAAGAGGCACAGAAAGAAACAACTATTTATCAAGCAAATATGGAGACATTCCAATCTGATCAACTTTATGAAGCAATCATAATCCCTACTGGAACATTTTTATTAATTACTGATGATGAAAAAGCTATGACTAGTCTATCTAATTTTTATCATCATTTAGAACCAAATGGAAGATTGATAGTCGATATATTTTTGCAACCAGATTTTCATGAAGGCAGCTCTCAATATCGAACGTTTACAAATAAGCAAGATGAATTGATTACATTGCAAATAACACAATCTGCAATCAATTATATTGAACAAACGACAACTACCCACCATCGCTATGATAAATGGAAAGAAGGCAAATGTATCGAAAGCGAATTTGAAATATTCACCTTAAAATGGTATGGAATTCAAGAATTTAAAAGGCTTTTAATGCAAATTGGCTTTAAAGATATCGTTATTTCATCTGATTATTGTTATAAGCAATATCCTACAAATCGAAATCAAACCATCACCTTTGAAGCTGTTAAATGATTTTGCTAGTTTAGGTTCTAAAAAATAAAATGTAACAAAGGTGTTAGTACAATTAACGAAACCTTAGCTATTCATTCTTTAATTAGAAGTGAGCATTAGTTGTTGGTAGCAAAGGCGGTGACTCCTGCTCAGAACGCACACTGCGTAAGACGCGGGCATTCTGCGTGTTAGCGAGGGTTGAGGTTTACTGTGCTGAGCGGAAAGCACCGCCTAAGCGGACAACAATGGCGCAGCAAAAAAGTGTTAGATTGATAGCAGTCATCTAACACTTTTTGTACTTTATTATAACTTGTTGTGTGTTCATGATGATGGCTCTAGGCGAGCATACATATAGTGATCTACCCATTGCCCATTGATATACAGTAATTTTCTTAATAAGCCTTCTCGTTGAAATCCTGATTTCTCCAACACCCGAATCGAAGCGTTATTTTCAGTCGATACATACGCCTCCACACGATGTAGCCCTATTTGTTCAAAGGCAAATTGTACAACCAATTCTACCGCTTCTGTTACAATTCCTTTTCCTATATAGATTTCATCCATCGCATAACCAACAAAGGCGCTTGAATACGGTAAACGTTTGATAGCATACAACGCAATGTGACCTATTAAATTATTTGTACCTTGCTCATATATCCCGAAAGTAAATTCTCTCTTTGAGCTCATTAAATATAAACTTTCTTGGATTTTTTTATATTGTGCATCAACTGTATAGTATTCAGGACGCTGTAACGGTTCATATGTAGACCAAAAATATTTGTTTCGGCTTACAAGACCCGTTAAACTTTGTGCATCTTTTTCTTGGAATGTGCGAACGTAGCATTTCTCCCCCTGAATCGAGACCACATTTCCACCCTTTTTCCTTAATAAATTCCAAATTTTTAGCACCATTTCTCTCCACAAGCCTTCCGATAATTGTCAGTACATGTTCATTGTATGTAAAAAAAGATGCTGCTACAACCAAAACAGCTCCTGTCTTGTTATCACAGCATCAATCATATTATTTATTTATTTTTCACTTGTTTTTTTGGTTGAATTTGTAACAATTCAATACTGGACGATTCAGCATCCTCTAAATCGGACTTATCTAAAACATTTGTTAAATGTAAACCACGCTTTTGTGCCTCGCGTTCAATATGTGCAAGCGTTTCTTGTAGCACTTGTACACGTGCATGTTTTTTATCGTTTCCTGCTACCAAAACCCATGGCGCATTTTTCTTGTCTGTTTTTTCAAACATATCATTCGCTGCTGCGATATATTCTGGTGTTTTTTCGCGATTTCTCCAGTCCTCATCTGTTAACTTCCATGATTTATATGGATCTTGCGCACGCTCATTAAAACGCTTCAATTGCTCTTCGTCTGACACATGTAACCAGAATTTTATAACAATGTAATCTCCAGCCGTTAAAATTTTCTCAAAGTTGTTAATCTCTTCATACGCACGAGACCATTCTTCTTTATTTGCAAATCCTTCGATACGCTCTACTAGCACTCGTCCATACCAAGAGCGATCGAAAATGGCAATTTGGCCATGTTGCGGTAATTTTCTCCAAAAACGTTGCAAGTAGTTATAGCGTAATTCGTGAGGCTGTGGTGCTGAAATTGGATGAACAACGTAACCCCTAGGGTCTACCCGCTCAATAAGACGTTTAATGGCGCCTCCCTTACCAGCAGCATCCATTCCTTCAAATACTAGAATAAGGCCGATTTTATTATTTAGTAAAAATTGCTGTGCATTTAACATTTCATATTGAAGTACTTTTAATTTCTTTTTATACATTTTTTTATCTAGTTCAATCGATAGGTCAAGATTTTTTAGATTTTGAGTCATTAAAATTCCACTCCTTCAAATTGGATATTTCTATTGTACTAAAGAAGTATTTGGATGCATATCCAAATGGTAAATTGTAGATAATTTCAACAAATTCACTTGATACATTGTAAGGATTTTCCGCTATAATAAAATAGATATTCTGTGACAGTCCTATACTTATTTGTCTTTTCCCTATACAATTTAACACGAAGGGAGAGGAAACCTTGCCTAAGTTTATTTTAATGACAATAACGTATATTGTCTCACTCATCCTAACCTTTTCATCCTATTTTATAAAAATAAATGGTCAATCTTCGTTAGAAATCTCAAATCGTTTTCCCGTAATGTTTGCACCTATTAATATTAGTTATATGATATGGATAGTCATTTACATTTTGCTCGCTTATTGGTTAGTTATGAATTTTAAAAAGACAACTATAAAACAGACTGTTCTCTTTAGCAATGTATGTATATTACAAGCGATTTCTATTTTATTTTGGCATTATGAATTATTCATAGTATTTTTCATCTGTACAGTAATGTTAGTACTATACTTATTTTTCCTTTACAATACGTACTCACATTCCAATAATGCATTATCTGGCCGCCTACCGATTTCACTTTACTTTGCTTGGTCTACATTTTTATTGATGACAAATACGAGTTTTACGTTAACTTCATATGAATGGAATGGCTTCGGTCTTAGCAATCCACTTTGGGCAGTTATTTTACTGACAATTGGTGTCGTAATCGCCTTACATATACGTTATCATCATTTTGATATTGTCTATCCTAGCGTTTTTATCTGGGCATTCATTGGCATTGCATTTCATAATCATCTTGACGAGTTGCTTGTGACGACCGCAGCCTTATTTTTATGTGGTGTGCTTGTTGTTGGTATTCTATTCGTCAAAAAAAAACCTGCTTACCAAAAATAAATCGGTAAGCAGGTTTTTTATTTCGTCTTATTGCTCATCTAATGAAGTTAAAATGATTGGTTTGTCTTTTGTTACAATAATCGAATGCTCAATTTGGGCAACTAAAGATTTGTCAGGCGTAATAAATGTCCAGCCATCGCCAGCTTCAACGATATGCTCTGCTTTTGCTGAAATAAACGGCTCCACAGCTAACACCATGCCCTCTTTCATAATTGTTGAATCCCACGCATCGTAATAGTTTAAAATGTGGTTTGGCTCATCATGTAATGAACGACCTAATCCATGACCCGTTAAGTTCATAATAACTGTTAAGTCATTGGCATAAGCCTCACGCTCTACCGCTTTCCCAATTTGGTTTAATTTCGAACCAGCTTTTACTTTTGTCATTGCACGATCAAACGCGCTTTTTGCTACGCGACAAAGTTTTTCTTTATCCTCATAACCTTCCCCTACTACAAAAGAAATACCTGTATCTGCAAAGTAACCATTTAAAGAGCCGGATACATCAATATTAACAATATCCCCCTCTTTAATAATACGTTGTCCTGGGATACCATGGGCAACTTCTTCATTGACACTAATACAAGTGTAACCTGGGAAATCATACTCTCCCTTAGGACCTGAAATAGCTCCTGCTTCAGCAAACATGCGTCCTGCAATTTCATCTAATTCAAGTGTTGTCACACCAGGTTTTGTAGCTGCTTTCATCGCCTCACGAATTTCCGCACAAATGCGACCAATTTTTTTAAAGGCTTCAATTTCTTCTTGGGTTTTTACAATCATTTTTAACGTCCCTTTCATCTAATATCTACTCTTTAATATAACATAACTTTTTATGTGCATAACGCCAAAAGCTTTAATTATTCTATGCCAATAGGATTTCAATAGTGCTCCTCATAGAAAAAACAGACGATTTTAACAGTCTTTAGACCTTAAAACCGCCTTTCTCTAACGCGCTATCTACAGTTAAAACGGTAGTTCTCATTATAAAAAAATGTGGCTGAGACAAAAGAGAAAAAGTGTTAGATTGACTGCAATCAATCTAACACTTTTTTGCTATTCCGTTGTTGTCCGCTACGGCGTTGCTTTCCGCGGGCACACCG